>NZ_MUGV01000017.1:0-118936 GCF_002217275.1 Flavobacterium frigidimaris | reverse complement strand
AATTTAATTATCATGAAAAATGTATTTTTTACTCTGGCTATTTTATTTGCAAACATTGCAATTTCTCAAACACATCAAATTTCAAAACACAATGGAGAAGAATTGGATGTCAATTTTATCAAACATGAAAATGATTTAATTCATTATTCTTTTAACGGAAGTTCGGAAGAACATAAAATTACAAAGTACGCTGTTTCAAAAATTACCAATAAACAAACGAATCAAACTAAAAAAATATCTGATAGAGTAGTAGTAGATTCAAAATCAGATTACAAAATGGTAACAGTTTTACCTCAGGAAAAGACAATAGGTTTAAAACAAGTAGCTAATTTTTCTGGAATATCGACGAAGACAAAAGGAGAACCGCCAATTGCAAATCAAAACCAAACTGCTTTAAGAATCAAAACGCAGTCGGCTTCAAAAGGTTATCCGTTTGTAAGCATAGTTGAAAATGACGGGAAATACGAAGCAGTTGCTTACATGTATTAATTGTATTGTTAAATTATAGTAAATATCATTTAATCAATATCTTATAATTCAAAAAAACAGTACCTTTATTAATCATTTAAAATTTATTATTATGTCAAAGAACTTAAATACTATTGCGGCAATATTAGCTGGAGCCGCTGCAGGTGCAGCAATCGGGATTTTATTTGCTCCGGATAAAGGATCAAAAACCCGTGCGAAATTGAAAGAAGGTGTAGATGATGCAGCACATAATTTGAAAGATTCATTATCAGCAAGTTCTGAAGTTCTTCGTGAAAAATTCACTGGAGCTACTCAAGGTCTTGATGGTACTTTTGATGAATTGCTTTCGAATGTAAGCCACAAAACAGAAGAAGTAATTACGTTCTTAGAATCTAAATTAGCCGATTTAAAAGCACAGAACGCTAAACTTCAAAAATAATAAATACAAGAAGCGCAAAAATTGATTACTTTTAGATGTAATTTTTGTGCTTCTTTTTTTAATTTAAATTACAACTATGGCTTTTGAGGAGTTGAAAGAGAATACTGAAAACATTCAGGATCAGGCTAAAGTATATTTGGACAGTCACTTAGCTTATTATAAACTTTGGGGTTTTAAGGTTGCAATGAAATCAACAACCTTGATTTTTAAGTTTACTTTGATTTTATTGTGCTTTAGTATGGTTTTGCTTTTTGGATCAATAGCCGCAGCTTTTGCTTTTAGCACGATGTTCGGAAGTTATACTTTAGGATTTTTATCAGTAGGAGGGATGTACTTACTAGCAACGATTTTACTTTTCTTTGTAAAAGATAAATTTGTTGAAGGTCCGATTTTAGAGAAATTTTCAGAAATCTTTTTTAATGATTAAGTAATTATGGAACCGAAGAAATACTCATCATATGCTGAAATCGAAAGAGATTTAGAAATTTTAAAACTAGAAAAAGAGATTAATTATCAGAAATTAGTTTTAAGTTTTCAAAGAACCAAGGAAGGAATTACACCGCAGAAAATTGTAAATGGATTCTTTTCTTCTTATAAAGATTATTTTTCAAACAATTACCCTAGAATTTTGCAGAGGATTTTACCCCACATAATCAATTGGTTTATTAATAGAAAAAGAGGCAATTAAGCCTCTTTTTCGTTTTTTATTATTCTTTGGTTTCTGGCTGAATGTCATCTTCATAACCATGTTGTGGTTCGATAGGTTTTGGTTTCGCTATTTTCTTATTATTCTTTTTCATCATTTCACCTACTTGATTTGATGCTGAAAATGACGCAACCATATTATTCAGCATGTCACTGCCGGCTTGTGGAGAATTAGGTAATAATATTAAGTTTGAATTGGCATCAGCACCAATTGCTTGTAGTGTATCGTAATGTTGAGTTACAACAATCAAGGCAGAAGCTTCTTGAGAATTGATTCCAACACTGTTTAAAATTTCAACACTTTCTACCAAACCTCTTGCAATTTCACGACGCTGATCTGCAATACCCTGACCTTGCAATCGTTTACTTTCAGCCTCAGCTTTTGCTTTTGCCACGATTCTGATTCTGGAACTTTCGGCTTCAAATTCGGCAGCTGTTTTTTCTCTGTCGGCCGCGTTAATTCTGTTCATCGCATTTTTTACCTGGATATCTGGGTCAATATCAGTAACTAAGGTATTGATAATATCATATCCGTAAGTTGTCATTGCTTCATTCAATTCTCTTTTTACTGCAATGGCAATATCATCTTTTCTTTCAAAAACATCATCCAATTTTAGTTTAGGAACTTCGGCACGAACAACATCAAACACATAAGCTGTAATCTGATCGTGTGGATATTCTAGTTTATAAAATGCATCATACACTTTTTCCTGAATCACTTTAAACTGAACTGAAACCTTCATTTTGATGAAAACATTGTCTTTTGTTTTGGTTTCAATGATAACATCTAACTGTTGAATCTTAAGATTTACACGTCCGGCAATTCTGTCGACGATCGGAATTTTAAGCTGTAAACCTGAATTTCTAACGCTTAAAAATTTACCAAATCGTTCGATTACAACAGATGATTGTTGTTTTACGGTAAAAAATGAAGACATTAAAATAAATAATCCGAAGACTATTAAAATAATAAATGCTGTACCCATGGTGATATTAATTTAGATTTTTATAAAAATACAAATTATATAATAAGATTTAATCAATTGTTCCTTTAGAAGATTTTATTTGTTAATTTTTATTCTACTTTTGATTTCAAATTAACCAAAAGACAAAATTTATGAAAAAAATACTTTTAAGTATTATCCTATTTTCTTCTGTTTGTATGTCAGCGCAGACTGTAATTGTTGACGAAAAATTTGAAGATGAGAATGAACCTGTTACGTTTCAATATCTTCCTAATTCTAAAAAATTTGTTGTTTACAAAGGTTTTGGAATTACCATGACACTTTCTTATATAGTAACAAATGCTATGAGCTTTGATGTGGATGGAAAGAAAACAATTTTATTTGACAAAGAAAAATTAGTAAGCCCGACATTTTCTGTAACAGAGAACACTTATAAAGCTTATGATGCTACAAAATTTTCAATGAAAGCAAATTATAAATTTTTTCAGAATAACACTTCACATATTGTAAGTCATGATGCACTGGATAATTTAAATACTAGTTATTTTGGCCGTTACGATTATGATAATGTATTATGCGCTGTTACAAGTAGATGGCCTAATTTACCATTTGATGCTTCTTTTAATGACACTTATGATTTTGGCTTTACAAATCAAAAGCAGAAAGATAAAATTGATTTTGAAAAAGATGATATTTATTTAGAAACTGTTGAAATTAAAACCAATGCAAGAAAAAGGATTAAGTTAGATAAGCCAGATTTATCTTTGTTGAAAGGCGATTCATTTGCAGAACAAGATCCTAAGACTTCTTTCAATTGTAAATTGAATGGTAATGAAAACTTTGATATTATTACAAAGTCTGTTTCTTCAGATTTTCAAACGACTATAATATACAAAACAACGTATGATTTTCAAGGTAAGAAAATAAAAGAATTGCCTTTGACCTTAAAACTTAAAGATAATTTTTTTGTTACATCTGATAATAGTGGAGGACCTAAAGATTTTAATACTACACCTGCTAACCCTGGTAATCCTTTCACTACTGTTACTGTAACTTTAGGGACATTGTCTGTTAATCACTATTTTGAAGATAGAAAAAGTGGTGATATTTATGTTTTTGGAATTTTTAGCGAAAAAGCTACAAAAGAAATAGGTGGTGGTGCTAACCCAAAAGGGTTTTATGTATTTAAGTTTGACAAAGACGGAAAAAAATTATGGGAATCTTTAAACAAGATTGAAAGTAAAGATTTTTTCGAAAGAATTCACCAAACTTCTTTATTGCAAGTAAATCTGTTAGAGTATAAAAATGATTTAATTTTTACTTTGTCTGTCAATTCATTTACTGAATTTTCTAATTCAGCAATTGTAAATAAAGAAACGGGAACTATTTCTAAAATTAATTTTATTGAATATAATAATAATACAAGCAATTTAAAGAGTAAAGCTTTTGTGAACAACAGTTATGTTAGTGATGATTTTAAAAATAAAGTTTTCTCTCAAATGACTTTTGTAGCCATGATTGCAAACCCAACTCTTTTGAATTATGTAAAAGGTGTATCAAAAGAAGGAAAGAAATTGTATTATGATACTGTTTTTTCTGATCAGGGAATTTGGTTAGTTCAAACAGATAATAAGGAAAGTTATAAAGTTCTTTTATTTAAAGACTAAAAAAAAGCTCCCAAATTGGGAGCTTTTTTGTTTTTATAAAGTAGCTATCGCTTTCTGAATTCTCGAAATAGTTTCTTCTTTTCCGATGATTTCAACAATGTCAAATAGGTGAGGACCTTTTAAAGCGCCAACCAAACTCAAACGGAAAGGCTGCATTACTTTTCCCATTCCAATTTCATTTTTAGTTAACCAATCTTTTACGATTGCTTCGATATTTGCAGAATCAAAACCATCAATATATTCAAGAGTCGAAATCAATTCCTGCATTAGAGCAGGTGTCTCTTCCTTCCAGTTTTTACTTGCTTTTTCATCATAAGATGTTGGAGCCTGGAAAAAGAAATCAGTTAAATTCCAAAATTCAGAAACAAAATGTGCTCTTTCTTTAATCAAAGAAACAATTCTTGTAACATCGTATTTAGAAATATCAACACCTTTTTCAACTAAAATAGGAGTGAAGTCTTTCGCTAAATCAGCGTCATTTTGTTTAATTAAATATTGGTGATTGAACCATTTATTTTTCTCCGGATCAAATTTTGCTCCCGATTTATGAACCCTGTTCAGGTCAAAAGATTCTACTAATTCTTCTAAAGAAAATAATTCTTTATCCGTTCCGTCATTCCAACCTAATAAAGCAAGGAAGTTTATAACGGCTTCCGGGAAAAATCCTTTTTCTCTATAACCAGAAGAAACACCTTCTTCTGTTTTCCATTCTAATGGAAACACAGGAAAACCTAATTTGTCACCATCTCTTTTTGATAATTTTCCGTTTCCAATAGGTTTTAGAATCAAAGGTAAATGTGCAAATTCCGGAGCATCCCAGCCAAAAGCTCTGTACAATAAAACGTGAAGTGGCATCGATGGCAACCATTCTTCTCCACGAATAACATGTGAAGTTTCCATCAAATGATCATCCACAATATTAGCCAAATGATATGTTGGCATACCATCACTTTTGAATAATACTTTATCGTCAAGTAAACTGGTTTCAAATTTTACATCACCACGAATGATATCTTTTAAATGTAAAGTTTCATCAACCGGAGTTTTAAAACGGATTACATAATGTTCTCCATTAGCAATTCTTTTAGCAACATCTTCTGCAGAAATTAGCAAAGAGGTATCTAACTTTTCACGAATTGTATGGTTGTAAATAAATGTTTTTCCTTCTGCTTCTTGTTCTTTTCTTAAAGCATCTAAAGCTTCCGGAGTATCAAAAGCATAATAGGCCCAACCCGAATTGATCAATTGATCAGCATATTGTTGGTACAATTCCTTACGATCACTTTGTCTGTACGGACCAAATTTTTCATTTTTCCCAACGGTTTCTTCAGGAGCAATTCCTAACCATTCTAATGCTTCCATAATATAAGTTTCGGCACCAGGAACAAAACGAGTCTGATCTGTATCCTCAATTCTTAAGTAGAAAACACCATTGTTTTTTTTGGCAAATAAATAATTAAATAGGGCAGTACGAACTCCGCCAATATGTAATGGTCCTGTTGGACTTGGTGCAAAACGCACGCGAACTTGCTTTGACATTTGTTTAAATTTTGATGCAAAGATACAACATTAGTCAAAAGTCAAAAGTCGAAAGTCTGAAAGGTTTTTTGTTGCGTATTGAACTTTTGACTTTCGGCTTTTGACTTTCAGACTTATCGTTATAATTACTACTTTTATGGGTTATAATCAAAAGAGATTTTATTTTGAAAACGACATCTGCTATATATCAAAAGTTAGAAGCTTTTATAAAGAAATATTACACAAATGAATTGATAAAAGGAGGACTTCTTTTTATTGGTTTTGGATTATTGTATTTTCTATTTACGCTTTTTATTGAGTATTTCCTTTGGTTAAAACCAGTAGGAAGAACCGTTTTATTTTGGATGTTTATTGGAGTAGAAGTTTTCCTTTTGTTCCGATTTATCTTATTTCCAATTTTCAGGTTATTCAAACTTCAAAAGGGAATTGATTATAATCAGGCTTCTAAAATTATTGGAAACCACTTTACAGAAGTAAGCGATAAGCTGACGAACTTTTTACAATTATCATCTTCTGAAAATGCAGCAGAAAGTTCAGAATTAATGTTGGCTTCGATAGAACAAAAAGCAAATTCATTGCAACCAATTCCGTTTGGGAATGCTATTAATTTTAAAGCAAACAAAAAATATTTGCCATTGGCTTTGATTCCAATTTTGCTTTTTGCCGTGTTTTATATTTCTGGAAACAGCAATATTATTTCTCAAAGTTTAAATAGAGTAGTACATTTCAATGCTACCTTTTTACCGCCAGCTCCTTTCAAATTTGTAGTTTTAAATTCGAATTTACAAACAGAACAAAACAAAGATTTCGTTGTCAAAATGGAATCGGTTGGGAAAGTTGTTCCGGAGAATGTGATGATTCATATAGGAGATGAAAGTTATTTTATGGAATCATCTCAGCCAGGAAAGTTTGAATTCAAGATTGAAAAACCAGTTGATAATGTTCAATTTTCTTTTGAAGGAAATTCGGTTTCATCAGACGAATATGAATTAAAAGTGATTACAGTCCCATCCATTGCCAACTTCGAAATGGTGCTGAATTTTCCATCTTATATAAAAAAGAAATCAGAAACCATTCAGGGAACTGGAAATGCAATTGTACCAGAAGGAACTTTAGTAACCTGGAAAATGAATACACAATCGACCCAAGAGATTGTTTGGAAAGATGAAAATGCGATTTTTAAGTTTAATAAAGCTGAAAATGAGTTTAAATTGGCTAAAAATATCAGTCAAAACACAGAATATCAAATTCTTACTTCGAATAATAAGGTTAAAAACTACGAGAAACTGGATTATCAGCTGTCCGTTATCAAAGATCAGCATCCAACGATTACCGTTTCGCCTGCACCAGACAGTTTAAAGTTAGATAAGAATTATGTCTTAGGAAGATTGGGTGATGATTATGGATTGTCAAAATTACAGATTGTATACTACGAACGTAACAAACCAAACACGGCAAAGCGTGGAACCATTCCTGTAAAGCAAGCCGTATTTGATCAATTCGTTTTTAACTTTCCAAGTAATCTTGCTGTAGAAGAAGGAGTATCTTATGAATACTATTTTGAGGTTTTTGATAATGATGCGCCTCATCATTTTAAGAGTACAAAGTCTTCTGTTTTTTCAGACAGAGTTGCTACTACAGATGAAGTTCAGGATATGGAATTGCAACAGCAAAATCAGAATATAAATAGTTTGGAGAAATCTTTGAAGAATCAAACCAAACAGATTTCTGAGATCGATAAGATTCAGCAAACTGGAAAAGAAAAGGATAATTTAGAATTTAAAGATCAGCAAAAAGTAAATGATTTTATCAAACGTCAAAAACAACAAGACGAATTGATGAAACAGTTTGCTGAGAAAATGAACCAGAATTTGGATAAATTCAAAGACGAAAAGAAAGACAAAACGGCTGAAGATTTACAAAAGCGTTTAGATAATGCAGAGAAAGATTTGGAGAAAAACCAAAAACTTTTAGAGGAACTAAAGAACCTAAACGACAAACTGAATAGTGAAGATCTGTTTGATAAAATGGAAAAGTTCAAACAGATCAGTAAGAACCAATCTCGTAATCTGGAACAATTAGTCGAATTAACTAAACGTTTTTATGTGGAGAAGAAAGCGGATCAGGTAGCAGAAAAATTAAATAAGCTGGCAGATCAACAAGAAAAGCTTTCTAATAAAGAAAGTGAAAACACAAAAGACAAACAAGACGAAATTAATAAATCTTTTGATAAAATTCAGGAAGATTTAAAGGATTTAAAAGAAGAAAATAAAACATTAAAAGCACCATTGGATATTCCTGCTGATGCTTCAAAAGAAAAAGATGTTGATTCTGATTTGCAAAAAGCTGCTGAAGAATTAGCAAAAAAGAATACTTCTTCGGCTAAGCCAAAACAAAAAAGTGCTGCTCAAAAAATGAAAAGCATAGCACAACAAATGCAGTCGAGTATGGAAGGTGGTGATCAGGAACAATTGGAAGAAGATGTTGCAATGCTTCGTCAGGTTCTGGATAATCTTTTAGCTTATTCTTTATCGCAGGAAGATGTAATGAAACAATTTAAATCGATGAAATTAGGTTCTTCGGCTTATACGAAAAACATTAAAGTACAGCAGAATTTGAAACAACAATTCAAACATGTTGATGATAGTTTGTTTGCTTTGTCATTAAGAAACCCAAAAGTAGCTGAAGATGTAACAAAGGAAATTGGCAACGTACAATATAATGTTGATAAAGCTATTGAATCTTTGACCGACGTTCAGGTTCCAAAAGGAGTTTCGCATCAGCAATATGCAGTTTCATCTGCCAATAAATTAGCTGACTTTTTAAGTGATTTATTAAACAACATGCAGATGTCAATGTCTAAACCTGGATCTGGAAAACCAAAACCAGGAGACGGACAAGGAATGCAACTACCGGATATAATTCAAAAACAAAAAGGTCTGGGTGATAAAATGAAGCAGGGAATGAAAGAAGGAAATAAACCTGGAGAAGGGCAACAAGGTCAAGGTCAAAATGGAGAAGGCAAACAACAAGGTCAGGGTAAAGATGGTAAAGGTAAAGATGGAAAAGGAAATCAATCTGGTGGAAAGGGAAATGAGAATAAAGAAGGTAATGATGGAGAAGGAGACGCTGAAGCAATTATGGAAATCTATAAAGAGCAGGTAAAACTTCGTGAAGCTTTGCAAAAGGAATTAGCAAAACAGGGTTTAGATTCTCAGGGGAAATCTGTAATTGACCAAATGAAACAATCTGAAAAGCAACTTTTGAACAAAGGTTTTAAGAATGAAAACCTTCAAAGAATTTTAAATATTCAGCAGGAATTATTAAAATTAAACAACGCAGTTCAGCAACAAGGTCAAGATACGAAGCGTCAATCTGAAACAAACAAAGCTGAATTTTCTAATCGTTCGAATGCTTTACCAAGTTCGCTTTTGGAATATTTAAACAGTGTAGAGATTTTAAACAGACAATCACTACCTTTGCGCTCGAATTTTAATCAAAAGGTTCAAGAATATTTTAATACAAAATGATCAATTTTAATTACGAAACCCAATTCACATTAGATAATGAACAAGCCTTTTCTGATTGGTTAAGTGCTGTAATCGTTTCTGAGAATAAAAACGAAGGAGAGATAAATTACATTTTTTGTGACGACGAATATCTTCATAAGATAAATGTAGAATATCTGGATCACGATACGCTAACAGATATTATCAGTTTTGATTACACAGTTGGCAACGAACTAAACGGAGATATATTTGTTTCTGTTGAAAGAGTTGAAGACAATGCAAAAGATTTTAATGTTTCTTTTGAAGAAGAATTAAAACGTGTTTTGGCGCACGGTATATTACATTACTGTGGTTATAAAGATAAATCAGATAAAGACGCTGAGTTGATGCGCTCAAAAGAAGATGAAAAAATCGCAATGTTTCACGTGGAACAATAGAGGGGTTTTGTTTCAGGTTTTTTCGGTTTCAAGTTTCAACTTATTAAAACGAGTTAGTTGTTCCATGTGAAACATGTTTGATTTTAACAATAAAGATACCTGAACGTTCCATGTGAAACACGTTTAATTTTGAAAATGAAATTTTAAACGTTTCACGTGGAACATTTGAAAATGAAGTTTTGAATTGAAGTTTTGGAGAAAAAATCTGCGGATGTTCCACGTGGAACTTTCTGTAAAGCGGGAACCTGAAACTTGAAACCTGAAACTTGAAACTTTTAATACGTTCCACGTGGAACAAAAGAATAAAGAATTTAATTCTGAGAGCCAACTTAACCGGTTTCCCAGAGAATAGAAAATAAAATGTTTTTAGAAGAATACGATGTTATAGTGGTTGGTGCAGGTCATGCTGGATCTGAAGCCGCGGCAGCGGCCGCAAATTTGGGATCGAAAACCTTATTGGTTACAATGAGCCTACAGAACATTGCACAGATGTCTTGCAACCCGGCGATGGGTGGAATTGCAAAAGGACAAATTGTGCGTGAGATTGATGCGCTTGGAGGGTACTCTGGAATTGTTTCAGACCGAACCGCAATTCAGTTTAAAATGTTGAATAAATCGAAAGGACCTGCAATGTGGTCACCGAGAGTTCAGAGTGATCGAATGCGTTTTGCCGAAGAATGGAGAATGATGTTGGAGGGAACTCCAAATTTGGATTTCTACCAAGAGATGGTAAAAGGTTTGATTATCGAAGACGGAAAGATAAAAGGAATTAGAACTTCTTTGGGAGTGGAGATTCGATCTAAATCTGTTGTCTTGACAAACGGAACTTTTTTGAATGGTTTGATTCATATTGGAGAAAAACAATTCGGAGGAGGAAGAGCGGGTGAAAGTGCCGCGACCGGAATAACAGAAGATTTGGTTAAAGCAGGTTTTGAATCTGGAAGAATGAAAACTGGAACGCCGCCACGTGTTGATGGTCGTTCTTTAGATTATTCGAAAATGAACGAAGAAAAAGGAGATGCTAAGCCGGATAAGTTTTCTTATTCTGATTTGACAACTCCATTGACACATCAAAGATCTTGTCACATGACATATACGTCTTTGGATGTTCATGATATTTTGAGAGAAGGTTTTGATCGTTCGCCAATGTTCAACGGAAGAATCAAAAGTCTTGGGCCGAGATATTGTCCGTCGATAGAAGATAAAATAAATCGTTTCGCTGATAAGGAGCGTCACCAACTTTTTGTTGAACCGGAAGGATGGAATACTTGTGAAGTTTATGTGAACGGATTTTCGACTTCGCTTCCGGAGGATATTCAATTTAAAGCTTTAAGTTCAGTTGCAGGATTTGAGAAAGTGAAATTCTTTCGTCCAGGTTATGCAATCGAATACGACTATTTTCCGCCGACACAATTAAAACATACTTTGGAAACGAAGTTAGTCGAAGGTTTGTATTTTGCCGGACAGATTAATGGAACGACAGGATATGAAGAGGCAGCTTCTCAAGGATTGATGGCCGGAATAAATGCGCATTTAAAAGTGCACGAAAAAGCGCCGTTAATTTTAAAACGTGATGAAGCTTATATTGGAGTATTGATTGACGACTTAATTACGAAAGGAACAGAAGAACCTTATCGTATGTTTACGTCTAGAGCAGAATACAGAACATTGTTGCGTCAGGATAATGCCGATTTCAGATTGACACCAATGTCACGTGAAATTGGTTTGGCATCTGAAGCTCGTTTGCGCAGAATGGAAAAGAAATTAAACGAATCTGAAAAGATGGTTGCGTTCTTCAAAGAAACAAGTGTTTCGGTTGCGGAAACGAATCCAATTTTAGAAGCAAAAGAAACTGCTCCAATTACACAAGGTGATAAAATGTTCAAAGTATTCTCTCGTCCGCAAATTGATTTGGAGGACATGATGAAGTTTGATAAAGTAAAAGAATATATAGAAGCAAATGATGTTGATCAGGAAATTTTGGAGCAAGCCGAAATCCAGGTCAAATATTCCGGTTATATCGAAAAGGAAAGAAATAACGCTGATAAACTAACTCGTTTAGAAGAAGTGAAAATTCCGGAGAATTTCGATTATGATAAAATCAAATCGATGTCAATTGAAGCAAAACAAAAATTGAGCAGAATTCGTCCTGTAACCATTTCACAAGCTTCAAGAATCAGCGGAGTTTCTCCGAGTGATATTTCTGTGCTTTTGATTTATATGGGAAGATAAAGGTAGAGACGCACTTTAGTGCGTCTTGATCTATTTCAGATTTCAGGTTGTTGGAACGCGAAACTGGGAGGGAGTTTTAGTTTGAGGATTTAATGTGAAACTTGAAACAAGAAAAACTTGGAACAAAAACTAATTGTTCCACGTGAAACTATTTCAGTAATCTAAAATCTAAATTCTGTAAATCTAAAATTTCGTTATATGAAGATTGTAGAAAAGGAAATTCTGTCTTTGGAAGAAAAAGAAGTTTTGCGTGAACTTTGGAACGAAGAGTATCCAACGAGATTGCATTTAGAAGATAGCGAAGATTTTGAATTGTACTTAAACGGACTTTCAAATACAAAACATTATTTGCTGTTTGATGATTCAAATAAAATTAATGGCTGGGCATTTACTTTTTTGAGAGAAGGCGAAGATTGGTTTGCTATAATTTTGGACCATCAGATACAAGGCAAAGGAAATGGTTCTCTTTTGATAAATGAATTAAAAAAGAACAATACTAGTTTGAATGGTTGGGTTATTGATCATGAAGATGAAGTGAAACAGAATGCAAAATATTATCGATCTCCAATGCCGTTTTATATGAAAAACGGTTTTACAATTTTGACAGCAATAAGAATTGAAAATGAAAAGATGTCGGGTGTAAAAATAAATTGGACACTAAAGAACATATAAAAAAATAAACCCTAAAAATAAACCAAATACCTACTAATTATAAAATGGACGTTTTAAACAAAAAACATTTTCTTACTGTAAAAGACCATTCAGTTTCAAAAGAAATTTTCGAGTTGTATCATGATGAAACTTTAGACATGTTAATTACATCTCCTCAACCTGCTTTAGAAAATCTTGGAAGATATTACGAAAGTGAAGATTATATTTCGCACACCGATAACAAACGTTCGTTATTTGAAAAAGCGTATCATTTTGTAAAAAATATTGCGCTGAAGAATAAACTGAATTTAATCAATTCTCAACAGCCTCATAAAGGAAGGATTTTGGATATTGGTGCCGGAACCGGAGATTTTTTGTTAACAGCAAAAAATGACGGTTGGGAAACGGTTGGAGTGGAACCAAGTGAGCGGGCAAAAAATATTGCGATCCAAAAAGGAATTTCTTTTGTGAACGAAATTGACGCACTAGAAAATAATTCTTTTGACGTAATTACAATGTGGCATGTTTTAGAACACGTTCCGAATTTAGAACTTCAAATTAAGGAATTGAAGCGTTTGCTAAAACCAACTGGAACATTAATTGTTGCGGTTCCAAATTTTAAATCGTACGACGCAAAACATTATGCTGCATTTTGGGCAGCTTATGATGTTCCAATTCATTTTTGGCATTTTTCAAAAAAAGCTATTCAGTCGCTTTTTGAAAAAGAAGATATGAAGTTAGAAAAAGTGCTTCCGATGAAATTTGATTCTTTTTATGTGAGTTTATTATCTGAAAAATATAAAACCGGAAAAATGAATTATATCAAGGCTTTTTTCGTCGGATTAAAATCAAATTTAAAAGCGAGCAGTACAAAAGAGTATTCATCCCACATTTACGTTATAAAAAACAGGTAAAACGCAATTTAAGCGTGTTTCTGCTGTTTTTTTACCTTTAACTAGGGGAATTTATATCTTTTTTGAGAAAACGTTTCTAATGAAAGCTATTAAAGCCGGTTTTAATAGTGTCGAATTATTGACATTTTTCTTTCCATAAATAAAAACAATATCATAAAATTATAGCATTTTTTAAACTTTATGTTGGTGCTATTTATTTTTTTATATTTTTGTCTTCAATACATTAAAAAAAATAGAAATTTAGAAAATGAAAAAAGCATTAGTAATTATCGCACTTTCAATTTTGGTTGTTTCGTGTAATAAAGCAACAGAGGTTAAGGAAGTAAAAACAGCTTACGTTGATACTTCGGTTTTAATGAAGGAGTACACTGAAGCAAAAGATCTTGAAGCAAAATACAAAGCTCAGGCAGAAGAAAAAGGAAGACAGCTACAAGCCGAAATTACTCGTTTTAAACAAGACGCTGCTAGTTTTCAAGGTCAGGCACAAGCTAATGGACAGGCGTGGGCGCAACAAAGAGGTGCTGAATTGCAAAAAAGAGAGCAACAATTGGGTTATGCTCAACAAGCATTATCTCAACAATTGCAACAAGAAAGCGGTGTCGAAATGGATTCTCTAATCAGCGGAGTTAAAAAATTCATCAAAGATTACGGTAAGAAAAACGGTTATTCTTATATCTACGGTACAGGAGATGCAGCATCAATTTTATATGCTGAAGAGAAATATGACATCACAAAAGATATCATTAAAGCTTTGAACGATAAATATAAAGCTGAGCCTAAAACGGAAGCTCCGGCTAAAGAAGAAGCTAAAAAATAATACCAAACAAACTAAGTAATTTAAAAACCTAAATCTGCAAAGATTTAGGTTTTTTCTTTTATAAAAAGGCGATACTTTTGGTAATTCAATATACGCCCAATGCAAAACGTTTCAGAAGCTGCTGCTTACACCTTACAATTCATTAATCAAACGCAAAAATCTATCTTTCTGACTGGTAAAGCCGGAACAGGAAAGACGACTCTTTTGCGCGAAATCATTGCGACTACACACAAAAATACTGTTGTTGTGGCCCCAACTGGTATTGCCGCACTAAATGCAGGCGGTGTGACTATTCATTCGATGTTTCAATTGCCATTTTCGGCTTTTTTACCAACTTATGAAGAGAGTTCACAGTTTACTGAAACGGTAAAATTTGAGAATAAAGAATCATTACGCAGGCATTTCAAAATGAATAATTTAAAGCGTAACGTAATCAAAAACATGGAGTTGCTGATTATTGATGAAGTGAGTATGTTACGTGCCGATTTGCTTGACGCGATTGACTTTATGATGCAGACAGTACGCCGAAATACACGTGCTTTTGGAGGTGTTCAGGTACTTTTTATTGGAGATTTATTGCAATTGCCTCCTGTAATTCGCGATGAAGAATGGCGAACATTGAGAAATTATTACAAAGGAAAATTCTTTTTTCATTCGCATGTAATTCAGCAAAATCCGCCTTTATACATTGAATTATCTAAGATTTATCGTCAGAGTGATGATAAATTTATTTCGGTTTTGAATAATCTTCGAAACAATCAGATTACACCACAGGATATTCAGATTTTAAATGAATATGTAAAACCGGACTTCGACTTAAAAAACAATCCGGGTTATATAACCTTGACCACACATAACGCGAAAGCTGATTCGATGAACGAGCAGGCGATTGGCGATTTAGCTGGAAATGAGTATGCTTATCAGCCTTTTGTAGTGGGAGATTTTCCCGAGAAAATTTTTCCGGTGGAAGAAAACCTGAAGCTGAAGATTGGAGCGCAAGTTATGTTTGTCAAGAATGATTTGTCTTTTGAAAAACGCTATTTCAACGGAAAAATGGGTGTTATCAAATCCCTTTCTCCCGAAGAAATTTTTGTTCATTTTCCGGAAGAGAACAAAACCATAGAAGTGGAGAAGTACGAATGGAAAAACATTCGTTACAAAGTAAATGAGCTCACAAAAGAGATAGAAGAAGAAGTTTTGGGCACATTTGCACATTATCCACTAAAATTGGCGTGGGCCATCACGGTGCATAAAAGCCAGGGACTGACTTTTGAGAAAGCTGCGCTTGACGTATCGCAAGTTTTTGTTCCCGGGCAGGCCTATGTAGCATTATCGCGTTTAACGTCTTTAAATGGTCTTATTTTGCTTTCTCCGTTACAAATGAATGGCATTTCGAATGATCAGGATGTAATGGACTATGCTTTGAATAAAGCGACAGAAGAAGTCCTGAAAAATTCATTGCACTTTGAAACTAAGAATTTTATTCATAACTATTTGATTAACAGTTTTAATTGGACAGATTTAGCACAGGAATGGCGAAATCATCGTTTTAGTTACAATGAAAATGCGGTTAATTCAGAAAAAGCAAAACATTCTGTTTGGGCGCACAAACGTTTAGAAATAATCGATTCGCTCGTTGATCCTTCGCAGAAATTCATTCAGCAATTGAACAAAATTTTCAGTAAAGAAACAGTCGATTTAATTTTTGTACAGGAAAGGGTAGTGGCAGCCTATGATTATTTTTTTAAATCGATGGATAAGCTGGTTACGGATCTTTTGCATAAAATGGCTGAAATCCAGAAATTTAAGAAGGTTAAAGAATTCTATGAAGAACTGGCTCTTTTAGACGATTTGCAAACCAAAGCGGTTTTGCGCTTAATGAAGGCCAAATTGCTAATAGAAATTGTTGTTGCGGGCGAAACCATCTGTAAAGAGAAATTGACCTCTACAGCGATTAAAAACTATAAAACTGACAAGGTTTCTAAGATCCGCGAGGAATTTAATATGTCGAATACTGATATTTTTAAAGTCGATGAACCTGCAGTGCGTTATAAAGCGAGAAAATTAGATAAAAATGAACCAATAGCGAGTAAGAAAACTACAGTTGAAGAAACGCATGATTTATGGCTGGAGAAAAACTCAATTCAGGATATTGCGAGAATTCGAAAGCTAACCGTACAAACTGTTGAAATGCATTTGATTAAATTGATTCAGGCTAAGAAAGTTGATATTTCTGATGTCTTGCCATACGATAAAATCCTGGCGTTACGTGAGGCTTTTGAGTTTTATCAGGAAGAATCCCTGAACGGTTTGAAAGAAAAACACGGTGACGAATTTACCTGGGATGAACTTAAAATGTTCAAAGCCAGCATCAATTGATTTTCTATTTTGTAACTTAGTGTTTGAAAATGGAATTAATCATTTAAACATTATGTAAAATAGAAAAGTATGAGAAAGATAATTTACGTTATATTTATTGCTCTGTGCATTCAAAATATTTCTGGTCAGGATTTAAAACCAGCCTATCAAAAATTCGTTAAAAGCTTTATTGCCAATGTAAAAAGCAACAACAAAGAAGGAGTATCGGCGCTTATTTCTTTTCCGCTTGGAAGAGAATATCCAATTCCTGCAGTTAAAAATAAAGCAGATTTTATAAAGCGTTATGATCAAATCTTCGATGCAACTTTGAAAAGCGAAATCATAAAATCAAATCCTGCAAAGGATTGGACCGAAATGGGTTATCAGGGAATTATGCTTGCCCAGGGAGATATTTGGATGGATACAACCGGAAAAATTATAACGATTAATTATCAATCACAGGCGGAGAAAGATCTCAAAACTAAATTGATTGCCAGCGAAAAAGGAAAACTACACCCATCAATCGCTACTTTTAAAGCTCCGGTTTATGTTTTGGAAACCTCTAAATTCAGAATCAGAATTGATGATTTAGGAAACGATAAGTACAGATATGCTTCGTGGTCTGTTAAAAAGCCAATGAGCGAAAAACCCGATTTAATTCTAACTAATGGAAAATGGATCTCAGATGGAAGTGGAGGAAACAGTCATTACGAATTCAAAAAAGATACTTATCTCTATGAATGTTACATTATTGTTATCGGAACATCTGATTCTCCACCGGCTTATTTATCAATCTCTCAGAATGGAAAAGAGATCTTAAATCAGAATGCAAAAATAGTGACCAAATAACAAAAAACCTGTTTCATGTGGAACAGGTTTTTTGGTTTTTATTAGAATAATAATGATATGAATTAATGCGTTATAACCTAAAAGTTTTTAGCGAAAGCATAAATTAATTACTTTTATATTTGGAACTTAATAATCAGATTAATAATCAATTAAAGTGTTTTTAATATGAAAAAAGTAAATCTGTTTCTGGTTTTAGTGCTGTTTTTTGGCAGTTTCGTTTCAGCACAAACGGTAAAACCGGAGTATCAAAAATGTGTCAAAAGCTTTATAGATACTATTAAAAGCGATAAGAAAGAGGCTATCGCAGAGATGGTTTCTTATCCTTTAAAGAGAGAATATCCAATACCTGATGTAGTCGATAAATTTGACTTTATCAAACGTTATGATGAAATTTTCGATTCAACTTTAAAAAATGAAATAATAAAATCAGATCCCGCAAAAGACTGGTCTGATATGGGTTGGCGTGGAATTATGCTGAATAAGGGAAATGTCTGGATGGATTTTGATGGACGCTTGACGAGTATAAATTACCAATCGCAGGCAGAGATTGATCATAAAAAGAAACTTATTGATGCTCAAAAAAAGGAATTGGATTCTAGTATAGCCTTTTTTCAAAAGCCGATTTGTGTGCTGGAAACGGCTAAATTCAGAATAAGAATTGACAATTTGGGAAATGAAAATTATAGATACGCTTCCTGGCCAATTGAGAAAGCAATGAGTGAAAAACCGGATTTGATAATTTACAGAGGAAATTTAGTGGTAGAAGGAAGTGGAGGAAATCATCAGTATGAATTTAAGAAGGAAAATTATACTTATGAATGCGCCTTTATAGTAGCTGGCGAAAAAAACGCACCTCCGGCGAAATTAACTATTTATCAGGGTAGTAAAGTGATTCTTTCACAAACGGCTAAGATCATTTCTAAATAAAAAAACTGTTTCTCATGAAACAGGTAGAATACAGATAGAATATAAAAAAAGCCTAATTTTTTAAGATTAGGCTTTTTAAGTTTTATAGATTTTCGACTAGAATCCAGGCATCTGGATTTTCACCTTTTTGTATTTCTTTTTGTGCTTTTTCAGCTTCGGCCATTGTAGCATAACTTCCGTATAAAACCGGGAATAAACCATGTTTGTTTTCACCAAGCATTCTGGCTTCATAACCATCTTTAATCAATTGGTTATAAGCTTTCCTTGCATTTTGCTCACTTCTAAAAGCACCGGCCATGATATGATAAGGCATCACTTTTACAACCTCAGTTTTTGCTGAATCTACAGATAAGGTCACAGCAGGTAGTGGGTTTTCAATAAAAAATGTAGCTTCCTGAATTTTGTTTTGAACTTTTTTCTGAACAGCATTTTCTACCACAAGCGTTTTTGTAGTTATCTGATTTTGATATAAAGGATAACCGATACTTCCTGTAATTCCAAGACCTAAAACAAAAATTGCTGCGTATTTCAGGAATGGATTTGAAGATCTTGATTCCTCTTCAGAATCGTGTAATTCGTATACTTTCGATTCTTCGATTTCCTGTAATTTTTTCTCAAAAAGTTCTCTTTTTACCATAGGAGCGACGAACGGACTAAGACCGAAAGAACTCGTTAGATAATTAGTTTGATCACTTGGAGTGAAAACCATATTATTATCGGCGTTTAGACGAATTTCACCGATGTTTTTGATAGTTAAAACACCAGATTCCTCTAAGGTCTTCTTCCAGCTTAAAACTTCAAAAGCAATAGCACTTACAGCAAATCCATATGATGTTTTTTCTGTTAATGCAATATGATTTGCCAACAAGCCATCATTGTTTTTCAAAAGACTGTTAAATGCGACCGTTTTTCTCGGTGGAGAAAACGAATTTGTACCTGAATTAAGCTGAGCCGATTGAATTTCGGTTAAAAATGCTCCAAACCCTGGAACCGTTACACACTGATAACGATACAATAACTGTGCTATATAAGTTTCGATTTTCATAGTAACAAAGTTATACATCCAATATAGTTATCAAAATTTTATTCACAATTTTTATTAACAATTACGATAATTTTATAGACAATTCTTTTTCAGTTAGTTAGATAAAATTAGCTTTTTATCAAAAGTGGTGCGAAATCTTTAATCTTTAATTTTTTATAAGAATTTACTTCTAATTTATATATTTGCGCTTCTTTTAATTTCAAAATAATTTGTTTTTAAAAGATATTTTTTATCCTTTCAATAATCTTTTTCGAAGCCATGTCAGACCAGGAATTATTTTATTTATTAGCCTTATTAAAAGTGGAGGGCATTGGTGATATTATGGCCAAAAAACTATTGACGCATTTTGGAAACCCGGAAGCTATTTTCAAAGTAAAAAACCATCAAATTGCAGGTATTGATGGTGTTGGCTCGGTTTTGTTGCGGAATTTAAAAGACAAGACGGTTTTTGAAAAGGCCAATAAGGAATTAGAATTTATTAAATTGAATGCAATAAACGTTTCTTTTTTTCAGGATGAAAGTTACCCTGATCGTCTTAAACATTGTATCGATTCACCTGTTTTAATTTTTACTTCTGGAAATATTAATTTAAAAAACAAAAGATTAATCAGTATTGTGGGAACCCGGCAGATTACCTCATATGGAATGGAATTTTGCAAAAAATTTATTGAAGATTTAGCGCCTCTTGATCCTGTAATTGTGAGTGGATTTGCTTACGGTGTTGATATTGTAGCACATCAATTGGCGATGGATCATAGTTTGCAAACGATTGGCGTTTTAGCGCATGGACTGAATCAGATTTATCCCAAAACGCATAAAAAATATAGTGCCAGAATGGAAGAAAATGGCGGATTTATAACCGAATTCTGGAGCTCATCAAATCCTGATAAGGAGAAATTTGTGCGCCGAAACAGAATTGTGGCAGGAATGACTGAAGCTACAATAGTAATCGAATCTGCGGATAGGGGCGGATCTTTAATTACTGCCAATTTAGCCAATGATTATAACCGCGACGTTTTTGCCGTTCCCGGACGTGTTACAGACAAATATAGCCAGGGTTGTAATGATTTGATCAAAACACAAAAAGCAAACGTTCTGACAAGCGCTGCTGATTTGGTATATGTGTTGAACTGGGACATTGAAAAAAAGTCAAAACCAGTACAAAAGCAATTGTTCGTAGAATTAGAAGTGGAGGAGCAAAAAATTTATGATTTCCTGCTCAGCAACGGAAAGGAACTGCTGGATATTATTGCACTAAAATGCGATTTCCCAATTTATAAAATCTCAGGAATGCTTTTGAATATGGAACTTAAAGGCGTTATTCGGCCTTTACCGGGGAAACTTTTTGAGGCGATATAATTTAAAAAAATTTGCCACGAATACACAAATTTTCACAAATTAATTAGTGTGAAAATTTGTGTAATTTGTGGCAAAAAATTATTTTCCAAATCCAAGAACCTCTCGAACTTTTGCCAAAACACCATCCGCAACAACAGAAGCTTTTTCAGCACCTTTTTTCAATAAGGCATCCACTTCTTCAAGGTTGTTTATATAGTAATTGTATTTTTCTCTTTCGGTTTTAAATTTTTCAGTAATCAATTCAAACAAAGCTTGTTTGGCATGACCGTAACCGTAATTTCCTCCTAAATAATTGGCTCTCATTTCAGCGATTTGAGATTCATTCGCTAAAAGAGAATAAATGGCAAAAGCATTACAAGTATCTGGATTTTTTGGTTCTTCAAGTGGTGTACTATCCGTTTCGATACTCATTACCTGCTTGCGTAAAGTTTTATCGTCAAGGAAAATATTGATAATATTATTGGCCGATTTACTCATTTTTCCACCATTCGTCCCCGGAATCAACATACTGTCTTCCTGAATTTTAGCCTCAGGAATTACAAAAGTTTCGCCCATTTGATGGTTAAAACGGGAAGCAACATCACGCGTGATTTCTAAATGCTGTAATTGGTCTTTTCCAACCGGTACAAATTCAGCATCATACAATAAAATATCTGCAGCCATTAACATCGGATACGTAAAAAGTCCTGCGTTAACATCGTCTAAACGATCTGCTTTATCTTTGAAAGAATGTGCTAAAGTCAATCTTTGAAACGGAAAAAAGCAACTTAAATACCAGGTTAATTCGGCTGTTTGCGTCACATCAGATTGTCTGTAAAAAGTAACTTTATCTGGATTTAAACCACAGGCAAGCCAGGCCGCTGCGGTGCTATAGGTATTTTCTCTTAATGTTTTACCATCTTTAATTTGCGTAATCGAATGTAAATCAGCGATAAACAAAAAAGATTCGTTTGCAGGATTATTCGATAATTCAATTGCAGGAATAATTGCCCCTAATAAATTTCCCAAGTGTGGCGTGCCAGTACTCTGAACACCAGTTAGTATTTTTGCCATTCTAGTTTTTTATTTCTAAACGCAAAGTTCGTTTTTTTACTGCAAACTGCGCAATTTTTTTAGCAGTGTTTTTTTACCGCAAAGGCGCAAAGTTTTTTCGCAAAGTTCACAAAGTTTAAGAAGGTTTTTGAAGTTCTCAAAGCTTTATCTATAGGTTATTTACAACTCTTCTGATGCCATTTTTTAGTAAAGCTTCATTAAAATTTATAAGAAGACCAAGTTTATAATTTCCAAGTTTTAAATAAGTTAAAGTTTGCGCCAGATGATTTACGGTTAAGGACTCTACGCTTTTTATTTCAATTATAAATTTATTTTCTACCAGCATATCAATACGATAGCCACAATCAAGTTGAACTTCTTCAAAAATTAAAGGCATTGCTTTTTCTTTTTCAACACGTAAGCCACGTTGTTTAATTTTATAAAACAGGCATTCTTGATAAGCATTCTCTAGTAGGCCAGGCCCAAGCTTTTTGTGAATTTCAATTGCAAGACCAATTATAATAGTTGATATTTCGTTTTCTGTCATAATAAAAAGGATCTAAATTAATAAATATTTTCTTATTTTTTTAAGCTTTTACTATAAAACCGACCAGTTTTTTCTGAAACCTGCTAAAGATCCAGATACTAAAGATGAAGCTTTGTGTTCTTATTGCATGCAATTATCGTAAGCAACATCACTTCGTCTCTTTGCGAAAAAACTTTGAGCCCTTTGTGGTAAAAAAAAAAATTCCACGCAGCTAATTCTTTATTAATATTCATTTCTGTTTTCTTACATTTGAAGCTATGAAAGGAATTAAGATTGTTTTTTGGGTTTTGTGGCGCATTTGGTTTTACGTTGTAATGGCCATTCCGATATTGATTATGTTGCCGTTTTTGCTTATTTCTATTATAACCGAAAGCGGATACCCCTATTTCTTTAAAATGGCCCGCATTTGGGCTAAATTTATCCTTTTTGGGATGGGTTTCTATTACTTAGTCGAACGCCAGCAGAAACTGGAAAAAGGAAAAAGTTATATGATTGTTGCCAATCATACTTCGATGACAGATATTATGCTGACTTTGGCAGTGGTTAGAAATCCGTTTGTTTTTGTTGGAAAGAAAGAATTGGTTAAGATTCCGCTCTTTGGATTTTTCTATAAAAGAACTTGTATTTTGGTGGATAGAAATTCTTCAAGAAGTAAAAATGAAGTTTTTAAAAGAGCGCAGGATAGACTAAATCAAGGACTTAGTATTTGCATTTTTCCCGAAGGCGGAGTTCCGGATGACGAAAGTGTGTTGCTGGATGAGTTTAAGGACGGTGCTTTCCGATTGGCAATAGAACATCAAATTCCAATTGTTCCGATTGTTTATCCGGACAACAAGGAAAGATTCTCCTATACTTTTTTGAGCGGAAGTCCCGGAAAAATGCGGGTAAAAATATTCCCTTTTATAGCAACCAAAGGATTAACTGGTGAAAAAAGGAAAGAACTTCGGGACCATGTGAGACAAGTTATTTACAATGGTTTACTGGAGTTTCATCAAGTAAAAAACAAGGCGTAATTTTTAAAATATAAAAGCCGACTAATTGCACGAATTAGTCGGCTTTTCTTTTGAATTAAAACCCCCCATTTTATATTCAAAAATTTATCTGTGGATAATTTTTTCTGAAATAAAGCGTAATACTTTTTTAAATTTCAATCTGGTTTTTTTTCGGTTTTTATTCAACAACACTTCTAGTTTCTCTTTCATGTTAAAAAATCTTAAGAGTTGATAATAAAGAGTTTGGTTAAAACTCAAGTTAACGTTACAATATTATAGATGGCAAAAAATGAAAATGGTTGCGTTGAAATAAAATTATTTTTTTAAAAACAATAAAAACCCGCTAGCACCAAACAAACTAACGGATTTTTATTAAAAACAATGAACCAAATTTATTCTAAAAACCTTCAAATTGGGTACTTATGGCAAATACCAAATCTTATGTCTTTTATAAGATGAAATTGTTTTGAAAAGGTTGCGTCGATTTTGATACTATTTGTAGAATAAAAAAACCCGCCGAGTTTTAAAACTTGGCGGGTTAGAGTGTAAAGTCTTGTTTTAAAAAGACTTATATAAGATTTAAGCGTTTGCTAATTCTTTGATATGGGCTTTAATTTTAGCTTCTAATTCATCAGCTAATTCTGGATTATCTTTGATTAATGCTTTTACAGCATCACGACCCTGACCCAATTTAGTATCTCCGTAGCTGAACCATGATCCTGCTTTTTTAACGATTTCAAATTCAACCGCTAAGTCAAGAATTTCTCCTGTTTTAGAAACACCTTCTCCGTACATAATATCGAATTCGGCAGTTTTAAAAGGCGGAGCTACTTTGTTTTTTACAACCTTTACTTTGGTTCTGTTTCCAATTACGTTTTCTCCGTCTTTAATTTGAGAAGAACGACGAATATCTAAACGTACTGAAGCGTAGAATTTTAAGGCGTTACCACCCGTTGTAGTTTCAGGATTTCCAAACATAACTCCAATTTTCTCTCTCAACTGGTTGATGAAGAAAACAGTACAGTTTGTTTTGCTGATTGTCCCTGTTAATTTTCTCAAAGCCTGAGACATCAAACGGGCGTGAAGACCCATTTTAGAATCTCCCATTTCGCCTTCAATTTCACTTTTTGGTGTCAAAGCGGCAACCGAGTCAATAACCACGATATCTATTGCTCCTGAACGAATTAAGTTTTCGGCAATTTCTAAAGCTTGTTCACCATTGTCTGGTTGAGAAATGATCAGGTTTTCGATATCAACACCTAATTTCTCGGCATAATTTCTATCAAAAGCATGTTCTGCATCTATAAAAGCAGCAATTCCACCCGCTTTTTGAGCTTCGGCAATTGCATGTAAAGTTAAAGTTGTTTTACCAGAAGATTCCGGTCCGTAAATTTCGATAATTCTTCCTTTTGGATAACCGTTAACTCCAAGCGCTAAATCAACACCAAGAGAACCTGAAGAAATTGTCTCAACTTCTACAATGGCCTTGTCGCCCATTTTCATTACGGTACCTTTCCCGTAGGTCTTATCTAGTTTGTCAAGCGTAAGTTGTAACGCTTTTAATTTGGCTTCTTTCTCTGAACTCATCTCTTTTTTTTCTTTTTCTTTCATCTAACTTTTTATAATTCTTTCATTCTCAAAACAAATCAGAAATTTAATAACGTACTGATTTAGATTTGTATCAGGCTTGTAATTTTGTAAAAATACTTCTTTTTTTGAAGTTTGATTGTTCCAAATTGTATCAAAATGCACTATATAAATAAAGCCTTTAATTCTGTGGCTTCAGAAGGTTTTATTTTTCCGGCAAGTAATAAGCTCAGTTGTTTGCGACGAAGTGCAGCATCGAAACGCTGAATTTCTAATTCTGTTTCAGGTATAATTGCGGGTACTTCAACAGGTCTTCCGCTATCGTCTACTGCAACAAAAGTATAAATGGCTTCGTTGGCCTTGGTTCTGCTTCCGGATTCACGGTCTTCTACCCAAACATCAATAAAAACTTCCATAGAACTTTTAAAAGATCTGGAGACTTTTGCTTCAATAGTGACTACCGCTCCAAGTGGAATGGCTCTGTTAAAAGCAACGTGATTTACAGAAGCTGTTACGACAATTCGGCGTGAATGTCTGCGTGCCGCAATACTTGCAGCGCGATCCATACGGGCTAATAATTCACCACCAAAAAGGTTGTTTAAAGGATTTGTTTCGCTCGGTAAAACTAAATCAGTTAATATAGTCAGCGATTCTGAAGGATGTTTTGGATTCATTTTTTTAATATAAAATTTATTTTTTGCTATCCGCTTAAAGCGAACATTTTTTTGCCACAGATTACACAGATTAAAACGATTAGAAAAAAATCTGTGAAAATTTGTGTAATCTGTGGCCTGTTTTTTAATTCAACCAATAAACAGCCATAACAGCTGGAATAAAATAGATTACAATGGTTCTCGCACCGTCATAATCTTTGGCCAAACGCTGACCAAAAAGCATCATTAACAAAGAAATGCAGGAAAAAATTGCGCCATAAAAACCAAATTCTCTACCACTGTTTGTTAATAATTGTATTGCTCCGACTACACATAAAATTCCTGAAATTAATTCTAAAACTAAAAGATGTGCTAATGCAAGAGGCACTTGATTTTTTAAGGGTGTTTTGGCAAAATGTCCTTTTAGCCATTCAACATTATCTTTCCAGTAAAAAATTTTCTCATAACCTGATTGCAAAAAAGTTAAGGCTAAAAAAGCTAACAGTAAAATGGAGGCAACATTATTCATTTGGAAACTATTTTTTATGAATTAAACGAGTCAGTTTGATAGATAAATCAGTTAAAATTATTTTTGCATTTCCGTTTCTTTCAATGTGATACATCGCATCTGAAAGTTCTTTGAAAATATCGTGAATGTTATTGCCATTTACAAAAGGCGCAAAATTTTCTAGTTTGAATTTGTCGACTCTTGGTTCAATATAAACCAAACTTGGAGCTTCATAATTTAACAAAAGTGCCTGTCTGAACATTTCAATACAAAACTGAATGAATTTTTTCTGGCTTTCGCGGCCCAGACCTGCAATTTCTTCACTCCAGGTAATTAAATCCTGAATCGCAGCTGCATTTCCTTTTGCCCTAAAAGCGGCCCGAACCCAATTGACAAACCATTGCTCAAAGGGATACTCTGAATCATCTTCTTTTAGTAAAGAAAGCGCTTTATTGAAATTTCCCTGGGCCTGATGTGCTATTTTTTTGGCCAGGTTTGAATCTGTGTTTTGCTGAGAAACTAATGCTTCTGTTATTACTTTTTCGGGTAAACCATTAAAGTGAATTACCTGACAACGAGATCGGATGGTTTGGATAATGTCTTCTTCATTTTCTGAAATCAGAATAAAAATTGTTTTATCTGACGGTTCTTCGAGGAGTTTCAGTAATTTATTTGAAGCGGCGATATTCATTTTATCCGCCATCCAGATGATCATGATTTTATAGCCGCCTTCATAAGATTTCAGCGAAAGCGATTTTAAAACTTCCTGCGCATCTTCAACACGAATTTCTCCCTGTTTGTTCTGAACGCCTAACATTTTATACCAATCAAACAAACCTCCATAAGGCATTTCCTGAATAAAAGTTCGCCAGTCCTGAATGAAATCTAAACTCTTAGGTTTTGTTTTTACATCCTCGGTAGTAACTGTCGGATAGATAAAATGCAAATCGGGATGCGAAATGTTTTGAAACTTCAGATTGCACGAATCATTTCCGTTTTCGTTTTCATTACCGCTGTTGTTGCATAAAATATATTGCGCGTAAGCAATGGCGGTAGATAATGTACCACTTCCTTCTGGTCCGATGAATAATTGTGCATGCGGAATTCGTCCTGATGCAGCACTTTTTATCAAGTGACTTTTGATGTAATCCTGACCTAAAATTTGTGAAAATTGCATGAAGCAAAGATAGAAGAAAATGATGTAGTCAAAAATTTTCGGGAAAAAGTTTATAAGGGCACTTTTTATTTCTGTTTTTTATAAAGGTTTTTAACTTAATTTTTTTCGTTTTTGATGTCAGCTTTTGTTAATAAAGGGATTAATTGAGAGAGATATTAAGAATATTTTGTTAATAGTTTTTTTGAAAAAGTGGTAATCAATGGTTTTTTTTGGCTATAATTTTGTTGTAAACTAATTTTTTATTACGTAGTATCTTACAGGATTAATTTTAACAATTTTAACAAAAACCCCGTTAAAACGCACATTTTCTCGACATAGAACTGGTTTTTAAGGTTTTTTTAAGGTTTTTTTTTGAAAAAACAAATCAATAAAGTTGCAATTTAAGTTAATTTATATATTTTTGTTTTCATAACAACCAATTATAAATACGAATCTATGAAAGGGAAAATTATTTTATTAAGTGCACTTTTTTTCTTGACAACTGGCGCTATTTCAGCACAGGCAAAAAATGCTCCAAGAAGTATTATTAGTACAACCGCTCTTATTCGCAAATACCATGACCAAAAAGAATTAAGTGGTATGCAAAAAGGAGAACTTTTGGAATTGTACATTGAGCGTATTAAAGTTTTAGTAAAAACGCTCCCTTACATCGCTTTGGTTACTAAACCGGGTGTTACAATGGCAGACTTAGGTATTCCAGACGACTCTGAACACAAAAAAGTGTTAGACAACCAAGCTATTGGTACAACAACTTTCTTAGATACAACAGTAGAATTTCAGAGAAAAATGATGCCTTATTCAGATAAAGGAAATCTGATTGCAGCGATTTTATTTTACGAAAGCACATTGAAATCACTACATGAGTTCAACGATTTGAATGAAATGTAATAAAACAAATATTTTTTAAAACCTTTTTTAGAATGTTTACGTAGATGAACGAGACTTCACAACGTCATTTTGAAAGAGATAAAAAAAACAACTCGTTCTTGATGTGTTCTGAAAATTATCAGAAAGCTCGAGATGAGTTTTTTCATTTACGCATACCCAAATTTATTATTAACCGTAATACCCCCTTATCATGAAAAAAATTACTCAAATGATCTGCGTGCTTTTGACAGTTACTGCTATGAGTGCTCAACAAGAGAAAGGAATTATGGGCTACACTAATTGGTTGAATAACTGGACCGAATTTAAGCCTAACAAAGTAGAGTATGGAGAAGCAAACCAAATTTTAGCAGGAAATATTTCTGTTAACACTAAATTGCTGAAGAGGAATATTTATGTTTTGCAAGGAAACGTTTATGTAACAAACAATGCTGTTTTAACAATCGAACCAGGAACTTTAATTATTGGTGATTTCGAAACAAAAGGAACATTGGTAGTTACAAAAGGTGCACAACTTGTTGCAGACGGTTTAGAAACAGATCCAATTGTGTTTACATCAAACCGCAGCCAGAAAAAAGCTGGAGACTGGGGTGGAGTTGTAATTCTTGGTGATGCTCCAATCAATAAATTTGGAAATGTAGGTTCATATAACTTAGATCTTGATCCAACACTTACTACTTATGGTGGTGACAATGCTGCTGGAAACTCAGGAATTTTGAGATATGTAAGAATCGAATTTGCTGGAAAAAAAGTAAAAGGAGCTGATACTTTCAACGGATTAACTCTTGCAGCAGTTGGAAACAAAACAATATTAGAAAACGTTATGGTTAGCTACTCTGGTGGTGACTCATTTGCTTTCTTTGGTGGTGACTTAAACGCTACAAAATTAGTTTCTTATAAATCAATTAATGACGATTACAAATTTACTCAAGGTGTACAATGTCGTTTATATAACTCATTGGCAGTAAGATCTTCTTATTTATCAAGTAATAAAGACGGATCTCGTTGCATGGAAGTAAAATCATTCGAAAAGAAAAATGAAACTGATTTTACTAAAAAACAAACTTTAGTTGTAGCTACAAACATTACAATGCTTAACGACAGTGAAAACATCAAAGCTGATATTCAGGCTGGTTTGGTAAAAGAGGCAATTTATGTTGCTGAAACTGCTTCACTAGAAATGAAAAGAAGCGTAATCTCTGGATTTAATCCTGCTGTTTTATTAGACAGTAAAACAGAGATTAACGATGCTAATCTTAAGAAAATCAAAATTGAAGAAATGTATTTTAACCTATGTAATGGAAACATCTTTACAGAATACAATTCTAACAATGAAGATTTAGAAAGCTGGTACGGAAACCCTGTGTTTTTCAATGTTATGTCACAAAGTGATAACAAAGAAACATTCATTGATATTTTCAATGCTAAAAAGCCGGATTTCAGATTACAATTAGGAAAAATCACAGCGTCGAGCGGCAACAAATAATTGATTTCGATTTTTATTTTACAGCGTAAATTTTATTAATAAAGTCCCCAGACACAATTTATGTATCGTCTTACACCGGACTAAATAAAGATCAAAACATAATGGCCCCAACTATAAAAAAGTATTTTATTTATACAATATTTTTGGTTTCTCCTATTGCGTTAAGTTTACATGCACAAAGTACTGAAGCAAACAAAACTGTTTCTTTTGCTGCAAAATGTGACAAAACTGCGTCAATTATTTCAAACCAAAATAATGATATAGCTGATAAACGTTTCAGCAAATTAGATGATAATTCTAATCAGTTAATAGCAGGGCTATCCATCCCCAAGGATAGCCTTTCTATGGCAGCTGTAACGAACAGTCAGACTACTACAAAATTTCAGGAAAACTCATCAATAACGGCTTCTTATTCTGTTCTTGCAAAAGACATTATTGAGAATTATAAATATGACTTTTCTGAAACATTTATTGATATTCTGTTTTTTGAAGATATAGACTTAGCAAGAACTCGTACTATATGATTCAAAAAACTACTTTATCTTTTTTTAATTGCATTATAATCTTAACACTTCTTTTTCTTTCAGAAGTAAATTTATATGCGCAATCATCAATATCTCCCCAGCAATTACCTTTTAAAGATATTTGTGCCGGAGATATTGTTGATGGCACTAAATACAATGAATATCTAGCGACTTTTTCATATTTAAATTTTGCTTCAAATGTTACTTTTTCAGTTCAATTGTCTGATGAATTTGGTAGTTTTACTAATCCAACAGCCACCACAACACTTGCAGTTATTCCGTTATCAAGTACTGAACAAACAATTAAATTCGCGATTCCTACAACATTAAAAGGTTCTAATACTTATAGTTTAAGAATAGTAAGTAGTAACGGAATTAATAGTCCAAGAGCACAAAATTTCTCTGGTTTATCCTCTTTTTCAGCCTTTTATAAAGACTATGTGTCTTCGTTTTTAATTAATAAAAATAAAGATACTGCGACGCTATGTTCCGGAGGGAGTTTTACCTTAACAGTTGATAATCTTACTCCTGAAGTAAAGGAGTCATCACCTGCAAATTATCCGAATATTAAATATAAATGGTATAAAGACGATGTTCTGATTGCAGGACAAAGTGGTAGCTCGTTATTGGTTAGTACGACTGGCAAGTATTATGCAGAAATTGATTATGGTCAATGTTCTGATGTAAATTTTAGCTCAAATCGTGTTAATGTTACTTCTTCAAGTTCAGGTTCAGCTGTAACTATCGATTCAAGTTTAGGTAATCCTTTTTGCGCAACTGGCGAGGGTACTGTTCTAACAGCAACGAGCGGTAATACATACGCCTGGAAAAAAGATGGCGCTCCGTATGGTGACACTCGTACTGTAAAAGCTACTGAATCTGGAGTTTATACAGTAGAAGTTGATTTTGGAGGATGTAAAGCTACAGGAACTATTAACCTAAGCAGTAATGGATTTAATGCCAGCATTGATGTTGCAGATACGGTAGAACTAGAGCAAGGAGAAACGGTAAGTGTTAGTGTTACTACAGATGCTACAAGTCCGTCATATGAATGGTTTTTAAATGACAAACTTATTGACGGCGCAAAAACAAATACTTATCTGGTAGCCGCAGTAGGTGATTATAAAGTTAAAATTTCGCAGGCCGCAGGCTGTATTGCTACAAAAGAATTTTCTTTTAAAGTTACTGGACCAGCCCCTCCAGCAACGGTAATTCCGAATATAGTAAGCTTAAGTGGCAGTTACCCATATTGGAACATCCCGGATGCATACAAAAACGCAAGTACAAAAGTGATCATTGTTAGTTCAAACGGAGAAATTATGTTCGATGATGTTGGAAGTAATTATGACCCTCAAGTCAATTCGTTTATTAAAGATTTTAAAAATGTAAATCCAGTTTATTACTATGTCATTCAATCAGACACAGGTGAAAGAAAAGGATCAATAACTGTGATAAAATAATATGAAGAAAATCCTACTATTCATAACTTTATTTTACGGTTTTTCAAATGCACTCTATTCCCAGGAAACTACTGAGAATGGAGTTGTTTCGTTTTCATTACCTATCAGAAATTCATTAAAGTTTAATAGATATTTAATCAACCCAACATTCAGTTTTGTTCGTGAATCAAACCCATATGTAAGTTTTTATAATAAAAGACAATATGTTGGCTTTGATGATGCTCCAAATACTTATTTGTTTAATTACTCAGGACGTTTCAGAGAGAATGAAGCTTTTGCTATAGGGTTGTTTCAACAAAACTATGGTCTAATGACCGTTTTTGGCGGAGTTGTCAATTTTGCTCATAATATCGTATTAGACCAAGACAGTAATTTAACTTTTGGTTTAAATGTAGGTGCTTATCAAAGTGGTTTAGACAAAGGAAAGATTATTTCTGACGACCCAAATATTTTAAATGGAGAGTATCCTTCCAATACAATGCTTACTGTAAATCCTGGTATTAACTACGGTACTGCTTTTCTTGATTTTGGACTATCTGTAAACAATCTTGTACTGTATAATTTCGGTGGGGGAATGATAAAAGAGGATCCTGAAAGAGCGATTGAACTTCATGCGATGTATACCGGATATCTTGATAGTTATGGCTTTTTTGACAGAAGTAAATTTTCGGGTATTGTAAAAACAGAAATTAAAAAAGATAAAACCGTTATTTCTGGTCTTGCCATGTTGGCAATTCCACAAGGAGTTTGGGCACAGGCTGGATATAATACTTTGTACGGAGTATCAGCGGGACTTGGTGTAAACATTTCACCAAGTATTGCTATTGAATATAACTATGAAAGAGGAATGGGTAATTTCACGAATTTAGGTGCTTCACACGAATTCGTAATTGCTTATAAATTCAAAAGCAAAAATTACTATTACGGAGATGACGATGAAGGTTCACTTATCGATCCATCTAAGCCAAAAGCTGTAATAGCTAAAAAGACAACTACTGCACCAGTTACCAGAGTTGATGGTGCTGAAAAAGCAAAACTAGCTGCTGAAGCTAAGGCCAAAGCAGATGCAGAAGCACAACAAGTAAGGTTAGCTGCTGCTGAAAAAGCGAAAGCAGACGCTGAATCTGCAAGACTAAAATTATTAGCTGATAATAAGGCAAAAGTTGACGCTGCAGAAACACAAAAATTAAAATTAGCTGCAGATGCTAAAGCGAAAGCCGATGCTGCTGCTGCTGCGAGAGCACAAACAGCAAATGCGAACAAAGCAGTTTCAACAGAACAAAAAACACAAGCTCAATTGACGGCTGATAAAGCCAGAGCCGATGCTGAAGCACGCAGAATAAAATTAGCTGCAGATAATAAAGCAAGAGTTGATGCTGCTGCTGCTGCGAGAGCACAAACATTAAACGCAAGCAAAACAGCAACAGGAGAACAAAAAACAGCAGCACAATTAGCTGCAGACAAATCTAAAGCAGATGCTGAAGCATTAAGAATAAAACTAGCTGCAGACAAATCAAAAGCCGATGCTGAAGCCGCAAAAGCAAAAGTGGCCGCTGCTAAACAAGAGCCACAAAAAACAGCAGCACAGTTAGCTGCGGACAAATCTAAAGCGGATGCTGAGGCATTAAAATTAAAATTAGCTGCAGATGCAAAAGCGAAAGCAGATGCTGAAAATGCTGCTAAAGCAAAAGCGGCAAGCGAGCCTGCAGTTGCACAAAAAACACAAGCAGAGCTAACAGCTGAAAAAGCGAAGGTTGATGCAGAAGCATTACAAGCAAAATTAATTGCTGATGCAAAAACAAAAGCAGATGCTGCTGAAGCGAAGAGGAAAGCCGATGCAAAAGCAAAAGCTGAAGCTGCCGATTTACAATCAATCTTAGCTGCCGATGCAAAAGCAAAAGCAGACTCAGATGCATATCAGGCAAAACTAGCTGCAGATGCAAAAGCAAAAGCGGCTGCGGACTCAAAAACGAAAGCAAATATTGATGCTGCAAATAAAGCAAAATTAGCTGCAGATGCCAAAGCAAAAGCTGCTGAGGAAGCTGCACTAAAAGAAAAATTAGCTGCTGATGCCAAAGCGAAAGCGGATGCAGAAGCAAGACAAGCATTAATTGCTACTGAAGCAAAAGCAAAAGCGGATGCAGAAGCATTGAAAATAAAATTGGCTGCCGATGCTAAAGCAAAAGCTGATGCAGATATATTACAGGCAAAACTAGCTGCCGATGCTAAGGCAAAAGCTGACGCAGAAGCATTACAGGCAAAACTCGTTGCTGACGCTAAAGCAAAAGCGGATGCAGAAGCGCAACAGGTAAAATTAGCTGCAGCTGCTAAAGCAAAAGCGGATGCTGAAGCGCAACAAGCAAAATTAGCTGCAGACGCTAAAGCAAAAGCTGATGCGGAAGCATTACAAGCAAAATTAGCTGCTGATGCTAAAGCAAAAGCCGATGCAGAAGCACAACAAGCAAAATTGGCTGCCGACACCAAAGCCAAAGCCGATGCAGAAGCATTACAAGCAAAATTAGCTGCAGACGCCAAAGCTAAAGCAGATATGGAGGCGTTACAAGCAAAACTAATTGCTGATGCAAGAGTAAAAGCCGATGCAGAAGCAACAGCTAAAGCGAAAGCCGATGCAGAAGCTAAAAAATTACAAGAAGAAGAAGATGCGCGCCTGGCAAAATTAGCTGCCGATGCTAAAGCAAAAGCGGATGCAGAAGCATTACAAGCTAAACTAGCAGCAGACGCCAAAGCAAAAGTGGACGCAGCAGCATTACAAGCTAAGTTAGCTGCAGATGCTAAAGCAAAAGCGGACGCAGAAGCATTACAGGCAAAATTAGCTGCAGATGCTAAAGCCAAAGCGGATGCAGAAGCATTACAAGCAAAATTAGCTGCAGATGCGAAAGCAAAAGCGGATGCGGAAGCACAACAAGCAAAATTAGCTGCCGATGCGAAAGCAAAAGCTGATGCAGAAGCACAACAAGCAAAATTAGCTGCCGATGCGAAAGCAAAAGCAGATATGGTAGCATTACAAGCAAAATTATTAGCGGATGCTAAAGTAAAAGCGGATGCCGAAGCCACTGCTAAACTGGCAGCTGAAGCCGAAGCTAAACAATTACAATTAGCGGAAGAAGCTCGTCTGGCTAAACTTGCCGCCGATACCAAAGCGAAAGTTGATGCAGAAGCATTACAAGCTAAACTAGCTGCAGATGCTAAAGCAAAAGCTGACGCAGATGCTGTGAAAGCAAAACTTGCTGCCGATGCAAAAGCCAAAGCAGATGCTGAAGCATTACAAGCGAAGCAAGCTGCAGACGCTAAACTAGCTGCAGATGCCAAAGCAAAAGCCGACGCAGATGCTCTTAAAGCAAAACTTGCTGCAGACGAAAAAGCGAAAGCCGATGCAATAGCATTACAAGCAAAATTAGCTGCTGATGCTAAAGCAAAAGCTGATGCCGACGTCCTACAAGCTAAATTAGCAGCAGACGCTAAAATTAAAGCAGATGAGGAAGCACGTCAGGCAAAATTAGCAGCAGATGCTAAAGCTAAAGCCGATGCAGAAGCATTACAAGCAAGACTTGCTGAAGAAACTGAGTTAAAAGCCAAATTAGCAGCTGATGCAAAAGCGAAGGCCGATGCAGATGCAGCAGCAAAATTGGCAGCAACACCAAAAGATGATTCGGCAAAAGAGATCGAGGCTTTATCTAAAGCTATTGAAGCAGCTATTACGTCGCAAAAAGAGCTTTATGCACAGTTTACAACAACAGTAGCCAAAAAGCAAAAAGACCTGGATGATCTTAGAGAAGAAAATGATTTAAGTGAAAAAGGAATCTACAGAGAACCGAAGCCGTTTAAAAGTGTTGCTGCAGAAAACAGTCAGTTAGAGGCTTTCAAAGTACAACTTGCTGATGCAAACAGAACATCAAAAGAGGAGCTTGCAAAGCTTACCAATTTATATAACGAAAGATTAAGAAAAGTTCCAAATAAAAATGATGCTTTAAACAAAGCTTATCTTGAAAAGATAAACCAATTAAAAGCGTCTCAATTACAAATGGAACAAGATAGTGCGGCATTACTGGCGAATTTAGAACGTATTAAAGCGGAAACTGAGATCGAGAAAAAACGTAGAATTAAACGTGCAGCATACGAAAATGACCAGGGAAGATATGCTCAGGATCTTGCGGCTCTTAAACGTATAAAAGAAACTACAAAAGTAAGTAGTACACCATTAACAGCAAGCGATTTTGATTTTGGTGAAGACCAGTCCAATATGCAGATCATCAAGAATATTAAAAATTCTGATAACGGATATTATATGATTATTGCCGTTCATAGCAGTGTTGAAAAAAGAGATGAATTCCTTACAAAAGCAGTTGCTGCAGGACGTTCAGATGTGAATTTCTTTTACAATATCGCGACAAGTAAATATTATATCTACTACGAGAAATTTGATGGTTTATCTGAAGCAACTAAGGCATTAGAAGCAAAAGGAAACAAGCCATATAATGGAAAAATGGCAATTGTAAAAGTTGAGAATTAATAGAGTGAAAGTCGGTCCTCTTTTTTGGGAGGACGTAATAATAATAAATGTTATAGCATACGAAGTGTTTTATTCAATAATGCCCCTTAAAGAATAAAATGTAAGTAAACAAAAAAAAGATTATGAGAAAGCCTACTAACCTAAGATTGATTTTATTGACTTTGTTTTTATTACAAAGTTATTTTATGCTTGGACAACAAACCTTTGTAAATTTTACACCAAGGTTTGAGACAAGTATTAGAGGAGATATGATGCTCGTCGGTAATAACATTGTTAATAGAGTTAACGCCACAACAAAGGAGACTCCGAACGATGCTTTTACCGGAACTACAGATAATAACGCGGAGAACATGCAATATATTGATATTGATAATGATCCCGATACTTTTAGTTCAAGTGCTGCATCTTTATCGGTTCCTAATGCGAGCAGAGCTTGTTACAAAATTGTGTATGCGGGATTGTATTGGTCAGGTGTTTATACGCAAGCTTCTCTAGATAACAACACAGTAAAGCGAAGTGAGTTAGGTAATATAAAGTTTAAGCTCGCCAACGAAACAACTTATAATAAAATTGCAGGAACGTTAATTTATGATTATTACGATGGTACTCCTAAGAATACAAATGGAGATCAAGTACCCTATGCTTATTATTCTAATGTAACAGACCTGCTAAAAGCTTCAAAAAATCCTGAAGGAGAATATACGGTAGCAAATATTAATTCTGCTCGCGGTAAATTGAGTAATGGTGGATATGCAGCAGGATGGTCTTTATTTGTTATTTACGAAGATCCAAACTCTAGCGCAAAATACATTACAGCTTACGACGGATTTAGCTGGATTCAAGCTGGTGGCAAGCCTTTGACTTATTCTGTTTCAGGTTTTAAAACCATTCCATCAGGGAATGTAAAAGTAAAATTAGCTTTTGCCGCTTTAGAAGGAGATGCAGGTACAACAGGAGATACTTATTCCGTAAATCTTAAACCGGTTTATACTACCGAGCGCAAAACAAACAATTTCTTTTGCAGTGTAATCAATGATCTTTCAGGAAACAATCTTGCAAGAAGACCAGCCAGTACAAATACACTTGGTTTTGATGCAGGTATTATCAATTTGAATAACGCCAATAATGCTATTATTAATAATGGCGATAAAAAAGCTGATTTACAATTAACGACCAGTGGCGATGGTTATGGTGTTTATTTCAATGCTTTTAACGTAGAAGTTATAGCTCCTCAAATTGCGCTGACAAAAATTGTAAAAGACACAGACGGAAACGATATCGGAGGAAAGAATGTGACACTTGGTCAGCAGCTGCGTTATGAAATTAGTATTCAAAATAAAGGTAATGATGATGCAACTTCATTATTTATTACGGACCAGTTGCCAATAAACGTAATTTTTGATCAGTCAAAAGACTTACTTCCTCTACCAGCAGGAATAATAGTTAAGACACCTTATGATCCTATTACAAGAAAAATTGTTTTTGAGGTAACAGATCCTAAATTAATAACAAAGAATAATCCTACTGTAAGCACTATTGCTTTTAAAGTTCAGGTTGTTCCTGATTGTCGTTCGTTAAGTGATGCTTGTTCTAACAGTATCGATAACCAGGCCTTTGCTACTTACAAAGGTAAAGAAAACGCCAATTTTTCAATCGATGAAACAGCTCCGCAAGGAAGTGTTAATTCAACTGACGGATGTGCTGTAACACCAAAAGCCACAAACTTTTTAGTAGGTGTAGATGGTTGTCAATATACAGAGAACGTAACTTTATGTACAGATAGTGTTGATCTTATTCCAGCAAAAGGATATGAAACGTACACGTGGTATAGTGATGCTAAAATGACAAATAAAATTGGTGAAGGAAATCCATTTAATGTGACCAAAGAAGGAACATATTATGTGTATAACTTAGCAAAAGCACCATGTAGATCTATCTCACAATCTTTTGTGGTAACTCGTTTTAAAAGTACAAGTACAAATCCTGTGATACCATTCGCCAGTGAGGTTGTAACGTGTGCTGACAACGGAAAACCGTTTCCAAACATTTATTTGTGTGGTGGTAATGCTAAAAAAGAAATAAAAACAAGTATCACAGATGCGTCCAATATAGTATGGGAGCGTTTCGTTGAAGGTAGCTGTACCGTAACGACAGGAAAAAACTGTCCGAATGAAGCATTGACAAGTACCGGAAACCCGAATGAATTTTGTAAATGGGAGCAAGTAGGAACAGGATCTGATTATAGTGCAAGTGAAAAAGGAAAATACAGATTAACGGTTACCTATAAAGGCGGAGTTTGTTTCAATCGTTTTTATTTTGATGTTTATAAAAATCCTTTAACTCCAACAGAAAAGCACACCGATATTATTTGTTCAACAAACGGTAGTATTACTGTTGAAGGTGTTCCAGACGGATATGAGTACGCAATCAGTAAGGATCCAAATGGAACTATCGGTGCCTATCAGCCAGGTAATGTATTTCCAATAAGTACTCCTGGTTCTTACACTGTACATGTTAGACAAACTAATGTAACTACTTTTCCATGTGATTTTACAGTTGAAAACATTCTTATCAGAAAAAGAGATATTGATGTTAAGACAGTAATAAAACAACCTCTTTGTGCAGGTGCTAAGGGTAGTGTTGACGTTGCCGCAAATAATGTAAATCCAAATTATACTTTTGTTATCAAACAAGGTAGTACAACAGTACAAAGCGTTGGACCAATTTCTCAAAATACCGCAAAATTCGATTTACTTGCGGGCGATTATGTACTTACGGTAACAACAGCTGATGGCTGTAGTAATGATAGTAATATACAGATAGTTGCACCGGATCCACTTACAGCGACTTATGATGTAAAATCATTAACCGCATGTGAGGATGGAGAAATTACAATAAACCCTAAAGGTGGTACGTCACCTTATTTTTATTCTGTAAATGGGCAGCCATATGTTTCTTCTGATGATAAAATTACAGTTAAAAGTCCAGGTGGTAGCTACAGCATTATAGTTGCTGACAGTAATGACTGTACCTATACAATTCCAACATTTTCTGTAAATCCTATTGCTAAACCAACGGTTACTATAAATTCGAAAAATTTAAGTTGTTACAATGCAAAAGAAGGAGAAATTTCGATGACAGTTACTCCTGCAGATTCTGGTTATACCGTTTCTTATAGTGTTGCCGGAGTTGCCGGTGGTGCGTATACCTCTTTACCTACAACAGGTTTAGCTGTTGGAGATTATAAGGTTACAGTAAAATATGCAATAAATGGAGTAGAATGTACTGACCCGGAACAAATAATTAAGATCACAGGGCCTGGAGCTACGCTAACTGCTTCTGCAGGTGTAGCTGAATTATCAGGTTGCGGCCCTACAGGGAATACTAAACAAGGAATGGTTAGAATTACCAATCCTCAGGGAGGTGTACCTTTTCCTGCACCAAATTTATACAGATATAGTTTTGATGGAGGAGACACTTATATTACAGATAATTTTGCTTACATAAACCCAAGCACAACTCCACTTACATTATATATTAAAGATGCTGCGGGATGTATTTTCCCAATGTCAGGTATTATTTTAGACGAAAAACCGGCTGATCCTACATTTAGTGATCCTGTCTTATCTTATAATTGTAAAGGAGAAGGGACAGCTACAGTAACGGTTAATGCCGATGCAAGTCCAAATTATAACTATTCGTACTATTTAGGTAAACCGGATCCGGCAAATCCTGCTAATTACATTTATACTTTAAATACAAATTCTCCGTCTAATATCTTTAAAGATATTCCTGTTGGAGATTATAAAATTAAAGTAGAGTACAATTTAGTATCTGCTCCAACTTATAGTAATTTACTAAAAGAGGATTTTGGAAGCGGACCTCCAACGACAGCTCCTGGAATTGCTTCAGCATACTGTTTTAATGATCAAAGAGTTGATCCACCATATCTATGTAAATTCCCTGATGGAACACCAAGTCAATCTGTAGAAGATAATGCCTACTCCGTTGCTAGTTTTTTCTGGAGAGGAGATGATAAGCTGTCAAATAATAGCGGCGCATGGTTCCACTTTAAAGATCATACAACAAACCCTAATAACTTAGATAACACGGGAGATCCTAATGGTAGATATTTATTAGTAAACGTTGGTAACGCAGCTGGAAAATATGGTATTTTATACAGTAAACCAATTGTAGATGTTATACCTAATCAAGACGTTATTGTCGACTTTTATATAGGTAATTTATTAATGCCTTCTTATGATAGTGCTGCTCCAATTATTAGAATTGAATTAATTGATTCTAATGGTAAAGTAGTAGCGAGAGATGATACAGGTGAAATTGCGCCTGGTTTGAACCATCCTGATAGAAAAAAATGGGTTCCGATTAGTATTAAATTGAATCCTGGAGCAAACACTAATTTAACTTTTGTGGTACGTTCCGGAAGTGAAGTATTTAATGGAAACGATTTAGTGATCGACGATATTTGGGTACGTCAGTTGCCAAAATCATGTTTGCAGGATAAAACTTTAAATCTAAAAGTTCAAAGCGGACAAGCATTTACAGCAGAGGTAACGAATCTAAATGGAGTTAAATGTAAAGATGATGCAAACGGTACCTTCAGTATTGTCGCTAAAAACTTTGATACAACAAACGGATTCTGGTATACTTTAAACGGTTCAGCTACAACTCCTACGTGGGTAAAATCGACTACTTCTCCTGTTGTATTTACAGATAAAGCAGCCGGAACTTATGATATTAGAGTTAAATATGATAATAGTGCTGCTTCTTGTAATTTTACTATACCAACTATAGTTACAACACCTGATGCATTTGTAGTAGATGCTAATGCTACAACAGCAACATGTAAAGTTGGTGCGACTGTTACAGCAACAGCTGTTGGAGGAACAGGTTCTTACACTTTAACAATTAAAGATGTAAATTCAACGTTTAGTAAAACTTTTCCAAGTGATGGAATCTTAAAAGATATTCCTCCGGGAACCTATATTGTATCTGGAGTTGATGCAAATGGATGTAAAGATGCCAGAGATACTGATTTGATTATTTTAGATCCTGTAAAACCTACAGCAGAAGTAGTTAAAGACTCTGGATTATGTTTTGGTACAAATGCTAAAATCACTATAAAAATTACAGGTGGAGTAGGTAAATACACCTATCAGGTAAGTACAAATGGAGGTGTTACATATAGTGCTTCTAGTACACCTTTTGATGGGCCTAACTTTACTTATATTGCAGCTGCGCCAGCAACATATGACTTTTTAATTACGGATAGCAACAATTGTGAGGCTATAGCGGTAAGTCAAAAAATTGATAAAGCAATTACAGCTACAGCTAACGTCACAGCTCCATTAACTTGTAAAACCGGAATTGCTGCAAATGCAACTATCGAAGTTAAGATTGATGGTGGTACAGCTCCATATACGTACACAGTAACAAATAAAGCAACAAATGCTGTATTAGTGAGTAACGGTACTACTGCAGGACCAAGTTTTACTTATCCGGCAGCGACCGCAGCCACTTATGTTTTTGAAATTAAAGACATAAACGACTGTCCAATTAAAATAGAAAAAACAGTTAATGCAAAAGAGGAGCCAACAGCAACGTTTAAAGCCGAAAATGTAACTTGTTTTAATGCAGGAAATGGTTATGTTGATATTACTGCAGGAAACGGTACTGCACCATTTACATACCAGTTTAATAAAACAGGTGCATTTACGAGTACAACTCATTATGGTCCTTTAGCAGGATCTGTTGCGGGAACAACTTATACATTTATTGTAAAAGATGCTACAGAATGTACTAAAGAGTACACATTCCAAGTATTTCAGCCGGCAGATATTGTAGCTAATGCTTCAATTACAACTCCTTACGATTGTACTTCAAATGCAGCAACAATTACTTCAAAAGTAACAGCTGGTGGAAATACTGGAGGATTTACTTATGACTTAAAAAACACAACAGTTAGCACTACAGCTATTGTTGCAACAAACACTACAGGTATATTTAGCGGCTTAACAGTTCCAGGAACTTACACGGTTACTATTACAGACAGCAAAAGCTGTTCTAAAACAGTAGCTGCGGGAACAATTGTAGCACCGAATCCTCCAAAAGGAATGGATATTACGCCTACGGCTGTTACTTGCCCAAGTAATACTGCGAATGCAGTAATTACGAATGTTGTTAATGCAGCAGGAGATCCTGTGCCAACAGCTGGTTTAGAATACAGAATAAAACTTCCTGTACCTCCAGGTACAACGACATATCAAACAAGCAATACTTTTAATGGATTAGCGGCTGGAATTACTTATACTTTTGAAGTAAGAGATGCTAACAAATGTGTTTACGAAAAAACACTTGAAATAAAAGCATTGCCTGTTATTACAGTAACAGTGAAATCTTCTAATAATATTTCATGTTTAGGTTCTACTGATGGAAGTGCTGTATTTACAGTTACAGGAATGGGTAATAACGTCGCTTATTCTTATAAAGTTGGAACAACAGGACCAAGCGGAACAGGAACATCTCCTAATGCTGGAACTTCATTTGATATTACTATACCAAATTTAGCGGCAGGAACGCATACCATAACCGTTACAAATACTGCAACAACTTGTTTCGATACTGAACCAGTTACTATTGCTGCACCACTTTCAGTATTGAAATTTGATGCTTTTGTATTAACACCTGTAACTTGTGATAATAAAGGAACAGCAACGATCAATGTTTCGGGCGGTTGGGGAACTTATAACTATACAGTAACACAAACATCTCCGATAGCCGGAATAGCGATCAAGCAAACTACTAAACTTTTCAGTAATTTAAATGCTGGTGATTATAGTGTTTTGGTTAAAGATTTAAATGGCTGTGAAATTAGCACAACATTTACAATCGCTCCAAAAGTTGATCCAGTGGCGTCTATAGATGCGTCCGCAACTGATTTATGTGCAGGCGGTGCAGGAGCAACGATTACAGTGACTCCAAATATGCAGACAAATTATATGTACAGCATCAACAATGGTACATTTAAAAACAACGGAACTTTTACAGGATTGATTCCTGGAGAATATATCGTTACAGTAAAAGATATTTCTACGGGATGTTCAATACAATTAACCAAACAAGTAGTTGCTAATCCGGTAGTAGTTACAGATCATAAAATAACTAAAAAATTAGATTGCAGCTCGAGTCAAGATGCTGTTATCTCAGTTACAATTGGTGACGGATATCCTGATTACAGATATAGAGTAAATATAAACGGAGCTGGTTTCCCTACAGCTTACACAGCAGTTGGAACGGGAGTAAGTACGTTTACTTATCCTGCATCAACTTCTGGATCTTATGTGTTTGAAATTTTAGACAGCAAAGGTTGTAAAACCGGATTCACAGAAAATGTTGCGGTTAAAGTAACACCAGATTTTACTGCTGATCCTATTCACGTTAAATGTTTTGGAGCACTAACAGGAAAAATTACGGTAACTGCTACTCCAGCTTCTGGAACTTACGAATACAGTAAAGATGGAACTGCTTGGCAGGCGTCTAATGAATTTTTAGGAATAGGCGCAGGTTCTTACACTATTTATGTTAGAGATACTAACACAAAATGTGCTGTCAACAAACCAATAACGGTAAATGGACCAGCTGCTGCATTGACAGTAACCTCTGCGACAGTTACAAAAGACTTGAAATGTGGCGCTAATAATGCTTCTCAAGCTGCTGTTATTACAGTTGTGGCTACAGGAGGAACTCCTTTTACAGTTGGAGGACCTTACAGATATACCTATAATACTGGAAATCCATTAACAACAATAACCTTAACGGCTTCTAATACATTTACGATTAATGCTCCAGGGCTTGTAAACATTACAGTTACAGATGCGAATGGTTGTACAGTAGGAAGTTCAGCAACTGTTGCTGCACTAACTCCTCCATCGGCTTTAGCTTTTTCTAATCCAGTTATTACGTGTGATGTTACAACTGGGAATTTAAAAGTTGATGTTACTGGCGGTAAATTGCCATTGAAATATGAAATTACAAGTTATACAGCCACTGCTGCACCAACAGGAGGACTAGTTGCAACAAATGTAAACGCTAATACTTATACTTTTAATGGTTTAGTAGCGGGTACTTATAATTTTACCATTACAGATGATAACGGATGTACTGTAAAAGGCAGCAAAACAATTGATCCTGTAGTTTCTATTCAGGAAGTTGGTAAAATTGATAAGCCTGTATCATGTGCTGGTTTATCTGATGGTAGACTTATTTTTACAGTTTCTGGAAACACTAACGGAACTACTGGTTATACTTATAGCTTAGTAGGTGCTGCTACTGGCACAATTACAACTGGTGTTTCTAAATCAGGTGATGTAATTACTTACTCAGGATTAAAATCAGATTCCTATACATTTAGTGTTACAAACACCCTGACAAAATGTGAAGCTCACGAAACTATAGTCCTTGCAAATCCAAATGCGGTTAACATTGTTAGCGCAACAGGCCCTAAAGTATTTTGTGATAGAAATAATACAACAATTACTGTGGACGCTAATGGCGGGACAGGAACGTTATACTATGCTGTAGTTAAAGGGGGAACAACACCAGCACCAGTTTACCCAACAGACTATACTACTGCAAAAACATTCCCTAAAAATACTCTTGTTGACGGTTTAGTTTATGATGTGTATGTAAGAGATGCTAATGGCTGTCCGGCTACAACAACTGCTACAATTGTTAGAGATGATGTGCCGACAATTGTGGATCCGGCAGTGACTTGTTTTAAAGCTGGTGGTACTCCAATTACAGTAACCATAGATGGTACAGTATATGTCGGCAGCACAATTCAATATGGAATTGACGGTGTTTATAATACTAATCCAATTAAAACCATTTCAGCTCCTGGAGATTATGTTTTAAGTGTAAAAGACAATAACGGTTGTGAAGCCAAAAAGACTTTACATGTAAATAACCAATTAACGCTTACTGTTACACCAATTAAAGATGTAACCTGTACTGCTACATTACCTGCAACTATAAATGCAAAAGTTGTCTTATCAGCTGGCGGTGGTAATAGTACCTACACTTACGGATATAGGCTGGGTACAGTTGGAACTTTTACTCCTATATTGCCAGCAGGTACAAATGAATTTTATACATCAGCGCCTGGAAGTTATTACTTTAATGTGATCTCAGATGATTGTGAGGCTGAATCTACAGTAGTTTTTGAAGTTACAAATCCAATAAAACCAGCGGCTAATGCTGATGTTACTAATTTAAGCTGTTATCAATCTGCTGATGGTGTTGTAACAATTATTCCAACAGCCGGAGAAGGACCTTTTACGTATACTTTTAATAATGGTACCCCAACGACTAACGCGACATTTTCTAATTTAGCCGCTTCTACAGGTTTAGGTTATCCATATACTATTACTGATAGTAAAGGCTGCCAATCCGATGTAGCTTACGCTAAGGTGACAGAACCGGCTCAAATTCAGTTTGCATATACTACTGTAGACATGTTATGTCCTGGCCCATCTTTAGGTTCTCTTACGGTTAGTGCCGTTACCACTGGGGTTGGTCCTTATACATATGAATTAAGAAATGCAGTTACAGGTAGTATTATTGTTACAGGTCAGAATGGAATTACACCATATAAATTTGATAATTTAAGTTATGGAGATTTTGTATTGACAGTTTCTGATGTTAACGGCTGTAGTAATTTTAAAGATGATGTTAAAATTCTTGCTCCGCCAAATGAACTAGACATTGATTTGTCGACACCAATTGTAACTTGTGCAGATGGCGCTACAATTATTGTTGAAGTTAAACCGCTTGTTGTTCCTGCAATTCCACTTTATGAGTTTGGTATTTATAATCTGCCAACAGCACCTTTCACAACTAGTTTATTACCTCCTGATACAGGTTTCCCGATGAGACATACTTTCAAAGGACTAACACCTGGGGTTACTTATACTTTTGTGGTATATGACCCAACAACTAATTGTTATTATTTTCAAAAAGCGAATGGTCCAATTGATCCTTTAACTTCTTTAGCTAGTGTAGCGACCTCTGTTCCGGTAGCTTGTAAAGGAACTAAAACAGGAGGGGTAAATATTAGCTTAAGTGGTACAACTGCGACTCAGGTGCAGTATGAAATATTCTTTGATAATTCTGATCTTTCTACTGGAGTAACAGGTACAATTACAATGCCGACTACAGTTCCTGTTAAAGTATTAGGTTTGAAAACAGGTACTTATTATGTGAAATTCACAGAGGTTGATGGTTCAAGCCTGGGTTGTACATCGGCATCACTTCCTTTTGTTGTAACGGAATCATCTGTTGCTCTTACAGTAAGTGCAAAATCTACTAAAAATGACAATTGTAAAAACAATGCTGGTCAGGTAGTTGCAACTCCAAATGGAGGAACAGGTCCATTCAAGTATATTATTAATCAATCGGCTACACCACCTTTAGTAACTGCTGCGTGGAGTGCAAATAATGCAAATATATTTAATGTTGAAGCAGGTTCTTATTACGTTTGGGTGAAGGACGCTTACGATTGTATTAATTTTACTACTGTTACAGTTGATCCTGATCCAGTTCCTGTAATCGATAAATTAGTGATTGTAAACAAATGTGCTGCTGAAGGTGCATTTGAAGTTGAAGTTTCAATGACAACTCAGGGTGTTGCGCCTTATTACATTAGTGTAAACGGTAGTAATTGGACAAAAATTACAGGCGCAATACCATTCCCTTATACAATTACAGGATTAAATTCTGGCCCTGTAAATGTTATAATTAAAGATTCTAACGACTGTCAGGATACAGATAATATTACAATTACTCCAACACCTATTGCAAGTGCGAAAGTAACTAAAGTATTAAATTGTAATCCTTTAAATGCCGTGACAGATGCTACCATAACAATAACAATTGAAAAAGGTACACCAGCTTACAGTTATGAAGTTAAAAAAGGTACAGCCGGCTCCTATGTTGCGTTTACTCCAGCAACTACTACTGTAGCAGCAGGTGTGACTACGATTACATATACCGTTGCGGAAGCTGATGCAGATACTTATCAATTCAGAATTACAGATGTAAATACATGTTCAATTGTTACTGCACCGGTAACGGTTGATGCAATTGTACCTACTGTTCTTGCTACCCCTATCGAAATTCAGCCGCTTTGTAATGGTGTTGCTGAACTTGGTTCTGTAGAAATAGGTGTAACTAGCGGTGAAGGACCTTTTAAATATTCGTTTAACGGTTCATTATTTACAGATCAAACGCTTTATCCTGTTGTAGCTGGTCCATACACCTACAAAGTTAGAAATGCTTTAGGTTGCGAAGTGTCAGGTTCTGGAACTTTAGGAACGCCTTCTGCTTTAGCAATAGACGCTCCGATTATTGTACCACTTAGCTGTGGTCCGGCAAATGCTCCTCAATCTGCGACGGTTACTTTAGTAGCTCTTGCTGGAAGCGGCACAGCTCCATATAAATTTAGCTTTAACAACAGTGCTTTTGATTTCAACCCTACTTATACAGTTAACGAGGCTGATGCAGGTAAGGTTATTCCATACGGAATTCAAGATTCAAATGGTTGTGAAGTGTTTAGTTCAGTTACCATTGCACCATTAACTCCTCCAAAAGGATTTACCCTTACACCAGGACTTGCAATTACTTGTACTAGAGCAACTACAACAGCTACTATTTCCTTAGTTATTGGTGGTGCTGGAACAGTTTCTTACCAAAAAATTTCTCCAACATTTGAAGATAATGGTACTGACACATTCGCAGGATTGTTGCCAGATGTTGATTATGTATTTCAGGTAACAGATGCTAATAAATGTACTGTTCAAAAAAACCTTAGAATTGACAATTATATCAATATTGATATTAAAGAAGAGTCTACAGTTGGTATTACTTGTTCAACTGCAGCTGATGGAAAAGCAAGTTTCTATGTATCAGGATTTGGTACAGGTATAGGAACGTATCGTTATGAAGTGGATGGCGCAACAGTTGCTGGTACTCACACTAATCCAATAATTAATTTAACTGGATTAGCTGCAGGACCACATGATATCGAGGTATTCGATAGTGAAACGGATTGTCATAAATTAATAACATTTACAATCGCAGCGCCGCCTGCAGCTTTAGTTTTAGCTACATCTGTAGTTACACCTTTAGGTTGTACTACATTTGGTGCAGTTACTTTAACAGCAGCTGGAGGATGGGGTGACTATACGTATACTTTAACACAACCCGACAATACTACAATAACTAATACTGATGGGATTTTCAAAAACCTTATTCAGCCAGGAAAGTATGATGTTTCGGTAAAAGATGCTAACAGTTGTACGGTAACGGTAACAGATTCATTTGAATTGCTTGTTGCTCCTAAACCAACTTTAACAATTGCAACTACATCTGATTATTGTTATTACAATACAAATTCAACGACTTTAGTAATTACTGCAGCTAGTACATCTACTTTCCCAGTAACGTTTGAATATTCTATTGATAACGGAGATACATGGCATACATCAAATACATTCGATAAATTAACTCCGAAAACGTATTTGGTAAAAGTTAGAGATCAATATGGTTGTGAATCGGCTGCAACTAGTACTGAAATCAAATCGCAGCTTTTTGCTTCGGTTGAGAATAAAAAAGACATTTTCTGTACAGGTACTGTCAACGGAACTATTAGAGTTAGCGCTCTTGGAGGTTACCCTGATTACAGTTATACTGTAACTTATAATGGTGTTACATCTGCTAAAATTCCATTTGGAGCAGGTTTCTCTTTCGTTGATTATCCAGTGCTTGCAGCAAATCCAGGAAGCTATGTATTTACAGTATATGATTCAAGAGATTGTTCATACCCAATACCGGCAATCGTAATGACCGCACCAGCTCCGGTTGTATTTACAGCAGCGCCTACGTCAGCTTATTGTGCTCCGTCACAAGGAAATATAAGCAACGGTTCGATCTTATTTACGTTAACATCGACTGCTGATCCTAAATATACGTACTCAATTCAGCGTACGTTGCCAACGGCTGGTCCTTTGGTTACGCAAGACACACCTTTATTTACCGGTTTAATTGCGGGTACTTATGCTGTGAATGTTACGTCTGGAAGAGACTGTGGTGCTCCAACTACGGTTACTATTAATGATCCTTCGTTAGTGGTTGCAACTGCTACCGCAGGTGCGTTTACTTGTGCGAGCCCTGCAAATACTTTAAATGCAACTGTAGTTACCGTAACGGGTGTTGGAGGCGCAGGTTCAGGTGCATTGGGCGATTACACTTATAGTGAAGATGGAACGCATTGGAAAACGACTAATAAATTTAATGTTATAGATAACGAGTCGCCACAAACTTTAACGTATTACGTTAGAGATGCAAATGGCTGTATTGACAGTGATCAAATCACGGTTGATCCTTTCCCAACATTGAAGACTCCTACATTAACAAGAGTTACACAAATTGCTTGTGGCAATTCAGGTGAAGAAATTAATGTTCAAATTAAAGGTGGTTCAACTCCTTATAATTTCAATTATCAGGTTTCTGTTGATGGTGGTGCTTTTGGTCTTCCTGCAACGACAGTTACTGGAAATTCATTCACTTATATTGCTCCATTAGCAGGTCATATATATCATTTAAAAATAAATGACTTAAATACAGGCTGTTTCATTATTTCTGATGCTTATACAGTTCCGTTATTTAATACTGCTAAAGTGATTGCATCTCCTTCTGAAATGGTAAGCTGTTTTGGAAATGCGGATGGAAAAATTACAATTAGTATTACAGATTATAAAGGACCTTATACCTACCAAATTTACAATGCTGGAATTCCTTTATTGACTGTTCCTGGAAGTGGAGATTCTGCGACAATTAATCCATTTACTATTCCAACAGGTTTAGTAGCTGGAACTGCTTATACAGTAAGTGTTACTGAGACGAATTATCCATTCTGTACTATAGATTCAGATAATGTTATTATTACACAACCTGATGTAATAGATTTAATAGATTTTGATGCGACTGTAGTAAATCAAAATTGTAGAAATGCTGGCGCGGTAATCACAGTCGATCCTGCTACAATTAAAGGTGGCAGCGGCGGATTTACATTCGCATTTGTTCCTGCTGGTACAGCTCCACTACCTGGAGATTACAAAGCAGACCTTAGCAAAACAATTGTAACTGCTACAACAGCTCCATTATTTGACGCTTGGGATGTTTATGTAAAAGATAAAAATGATTGTCCTGCGCATGTAACAGTAAATGTTTCACTTGATCCTATGCCGGTTATTACGAATGTAACGGTTGCTAGTCAATGTTACAGTACAGCTGGATATAGAATTGATGTTGCAGCGAACGGAGTAGGTCCTCTGGAATATAGTTTAGATGGTATACAATTTCAGGCTGATAATTTCTTTACAGTGTTCTCAGCTGGTGATTATACCGTTACTGTAAGAGATAAAAACAAGTGTGAAGTTAAAGCAACGACTCCGGTGAAAGTGTTAGATCCTTTAACATTGCGTGGAGAAGTAACTACAATGTCTACTTGTACAGCTGCTGATGGTGTAATTACATTATATGCTGGTGGTGGTTCTGCGACTACTCCTCCAAGTTATGTTTACACAAGAGATAACTGGAATACCATAAGCTTAAGCCCAGTATTTGGCGGATTAGCTCCGGGAACTTATATCTTTAAGGTAAGAGATACGGGAACATCGCCAACATGTGAATTACAAACTTCTATAGAAATCGAAGTTCCGAGACCAGTTACAGGAATTGTTGCAACAGCAACTCCAACATCTTGTAACGGTTATGCTGATGGAAGTATTTCTGTCGAAATCGCTACATCAAATGATAATCCAATTTACTGGTATAGTCTTTCTGGACCAGTAGTTAGAGCGAAGCAAAAATCCCCAATTTTCAATGATTTACCATTTGGTACTTATACGGTAACGGTAACTTCAGGAAGAGGATGTATTGGTACTGCTCCATCGATAGTAGTAGCGCAGCCTGCTCCAATTGTAGTTGCAAAACCTAATACAACACAATACACTTGTGCTACAGATACTAATACTGCCTTAAATGCAACTATTACTATAGCGCCGGGTTCTGTAACAGGAGGTTCTAATAGCTATATTAGATATGAATTTATCAGAGATGGTATTCAGGTTCAAAATGATACTAGAAACAGTTTTACTGAAACAGATTATTTAGGTGGTGATTATATAATTAATGTTTATGATACTTCAGGTTGTCAAGGTTCATACGCTACAGTTACAATTGATCCTTATGTTGGTATTGCTGATCTTAAAATTGATGTTACATCAATTAATTGTAAAGATGACGAAGCTATTCAGGTAACTGCAATTGCAACAAGCGGAACATTGCCAACGCTAACTTATACTATAGTTGGAACAGATGGTAATCCGTATCCGTTAACACCAAGTGCAACCGGATTGTGGGCTAACTTAAAAGTAGGTAATTATAAAATTGTTGTTACTAATCCGTTAACAGGTTGTAGTATTGAAAGATATCACATTGTTAATGAGCCGAACACATTTAAGTTTGTTGCATCAAACATTAAAAACATTACATGTTTTACAGATGCTGATGGAGCAATAACATTGACATTAGTCGATAATATTACAACTCCAAAAGACGAAGCAGGTAGATTTAGTTATGTTATTACTCATGAATCTGGAACAGTTCAAAGCGGAGCAACGACAACAACAGAATTAAAACTTTCGAATCTAAAAAGAGGTAAGTATACAGTTGTTGCGACATTACTTGATTCTCCTTTCTGTGAGGTTAAAACAGAATTTAGAATTGCTGGTCCAGCTACAGAATTAGAAATTAAAGCTTCTAAAAAAGACATTACTTGTGTATCAGGTAATGATGATGGAGAGATCAGAATAAGCGCTCAAGGCGGATGGTCTGGCGATTATTTATATAAATTAGATGGTCCGGTGACAGTAGATTTTTCTACTCAAAACATATTCTCAGGATTAAAAGCAGGATTGTATACAGTTTCTGTTAAAGATGCTGGTGGTTGTATTGATACTGATCAGGTTAGATTAGTAGTTCCAACACCAATTGCGGTTACAGCTCTATCAGACAAAACATTATTATTATGTAATGGAGATTTGGGCGCGACTATTACTGCGACTTTAGTAACAGGTGGACAGGGTAGTAATTATTTATATACTTTAAATACTACTTCAGTTACTCCCGTAAGATCAACAGGACCTCAGTCTACACCTTCATTTGCTGGTTTAGGTGCAGGTACTTATACGGTAACTGTAACTGATGGATACAATTGTAGTGGAGTGTCAGCTCCAATAACAATTAAGGAACCTTCTGAAGTTAAACCAAGTTTGATAGAGTCTAGAAAACGAACATGTCGTACTGATACTCAGCTTACTTTAAGTGCTATTGGCGGTACGCCTCCATACACTTATAGTAGTGATAACGTAACATATTCAACGGTTCCATTTACAACTTCTGTTTCGTTTGATGTTGCTCCCGGTGCATACAAATACTATGTTAAGGATGCAAACGGATGTGTTGATTTTGTTTCTAATGAAATCACAATAAGTGCTGTTGAGCCATTGTTAGCTAATTTAGATGTAACAAACGCTGTAGTATTATGTCGTGAAGATCTAAGTGGAGTAATTGTTGCGAAAGCTTCAGGCGGATTAGGAAACTATCAATACATCTTGCAAGATGGTGCTGGAAACATACTAAAAGGACCACAGTCAGACGGTAGATTTTCTGATCTTTTAGCGGGTGATTATAAGGTAGTTGTGAAAAGTGGTGATTGTGAAACTTTACCTGAGTCTGTTAAGATTGATCAGCCGAAAGAAGTATTCTCAGCTGAATTTATTCCAACTGCAGTTAAATGTTTTGGTGGAAATGATGGACAAATAGTAGTAATCGGTAAAGGTGGAACAGGAAGTTATAAATACTCTATTTCACCAAGAAACGATCAATACTTCGACAGCAACATTTTTGAGAAATTAAAAGCTGGTTTCTACACAGTGATAGCAACTGATGAACATGGATGTTATGATACGGAATTAGTTGAGGTAAAACAACCAAGCGCACCACTTTCAATTGTTGAAACGCCTGGAATGACTATGCCTGAAGAGTGTGTTGGAGACCTTAATGGTGCATTTACAATTGACTTTGCCGGTGGTACACCACCATATATGGTTAGTTTAGATAATCTTAATGGTACTTACCAATTGGTTACCGGAACACAACATACATTTGAAAATCTTGCAGGAGGTATCCATACGGTGTTCGTGAAAGATAATGGAAACTGTCCTCAGGAATTAGACGTTGATGTACCGAAGCCGGTAGATATGAATCCAACTGCAGAGGTATCATATGAATGTGTTAACAATACACAAGCTAACATGGTTACTATTACTATAGATGCTAGTATCACGAATCTTGCTGATGTAGATTATGCTCTTGACGGAGCAGGTACTTACCAAGCAGGTAATATCTTTACAAATCTTGCTCCTGGTAATCACTATGTGACTGCTAGACATACAAATGGTTGTGAAATGCCAACTGCTAGTTTTGAAATTAAAGCATACACGCCACTTGGAATTAAATTATCTGCAGGACAACCTGAAATGAATGTAATTTCTGTTACAGGAACAGGTGGAGCTCCAGCTTACGAATACAGTTTCAACGGAGAACCGTTTACATCTTCTAATACTTATAAAATCTACAAATCTGGAGATTATGTAGTTGTAGTTAGAGATCAGAATGGTTGTACGGCAACAATTACAGTTCCAATGGTTTACATTGATGTTTGTTTAGACAATTACTTTACTCCAAACGGAGATGGTGTTTACGATACGTGGGGTCCTGGTTGTACAAATATTTACAACAACCTTGATTTCTCAATCTTCGACAGATACGGTCGTGTAATTGCTAAATATCACTATGGTCAAAAATGGGATGGAAGATACAACGGTGAAGAATTGCCTTCTGGTGATTACTGGTATGTTCTTAAACTAAATGACGAGAAAGATGCAAGAGAGTTTGTTGGACATTTCACTTTATACAGATAACAAAATAATGCCCCTTATTATGTTGTCTAAAAAAATTATTACAATGAAAAAATTATTTTTATCCTTAGTACTCATGGCTGTAACAACAAGTTACAGCCAAGAGTTAAACCTACCAGTGTTTACCCAGTATTTAGCTGATAACCCTTTTGTGCTCTCACCAGCCTATGCGGGTATTGGAGACAACCTTAGGATTCGTGCCAACGGTCTTACTCAATGGGTCGGAATCAAAGATGCTCCCGAAAATCAGTCACTTTATGCTGATTTTAGAGTCCTGGATCGTTCCGGGGTGGGAATCTCGCTTTATAATGATAAAAACGGTTACACTAGACAAACTGGTGCAAAGGTTTCATTTGCGCACCATATCATTTTAGATTATTATTCGAAACAATATTTATCCTTCGGACTTTCGTATAACTTCAATAGTTTCCGAATTGATGTTGATGAATTTAATAATACGATTGAGCATCCTATTTTAGATCCGGCTGTGACAGATAATCGTTATACAGCTAATAATAACTTTGATATTAGTGCCTTGTATCGTAACAAGAATTTCTATGTGAGTTTTAATGCGAATAACGTTTTAAAGAAAAATACCGATAAATATCGTGGAGTAGAACCTAATTTACTTTCTAATTATCAGGTGTATACCGGAATGGTTTTTAAGGACGGAGAAAATAGCCGTATTGAATATGAACCATCAATTTACTACCAATATTTTGCAAGTGATAAACGTTCTACAACCGATTTTAACTTCAAATACAGACGTTACAACCGTTACGAAGATTATTACTGGATTGGAGTTTCATACCGTTTCTTAAACGACCAGTTTCCTAAACCATTATCAGTTGGACCTATGGCGGGTTTCATGAAGTCTAAATTCTACTTCGGATATTCGTACCAGGTAATGTTCAATGATCTTGGAAACTACAATACCGGTACGCACGTAGTTACTATCGGATTCGATTTCTTACAGGCTATCAGTAACTGTCCTTGTACACAAGGCCCTGTTCACGACTAAAACTTAAATAATTGAAAGTACTGCAGTCTGGGTTTTCATTTTTATTTCGTATAAAATTAAAGAAGATTTTTACTGCAGTATCTTTTAACTCATAATGGTATAAGCAACCATTTTTATCTTTTTTAATTATAAATTTGTTTTTTTTCATAATTTACATCGTTTTCGTTGTTATTGATAGGTTATTTTTACATATTTCAAATTTAATACTACTTTAAAAGTTCTATATTTGTTTTTCTTTCAAAAAATTAAAAAATTATCAAATGAAAACTTTAAACGATTTCGATTTTAAAAATAAAAAAGCAATCATCCGTGTTGACTTCAATGTGCCATTGGATGAAAATTTTAATGTAACGGATGCAACTCGTATCGAAGCTGCAAAACCAACAATTGATGCGATCTTAGCGCAGGGCGGAAGTGTAATTTTGATGTCGCATTTAGGAAGACCAAAAGGTGCTGAAGAGAAATATTCATTAAAACATATTTTAAAAACAGCTTCTGAAATTTTAGGTGTTGAAGTTAAGTTTGCTACTGATTGTGTTGGAGAACCAGCTCAAACTGCAGCAGCAGCTTTAAAGCCAGGTGAAGTTTTATTACTTGAGAATTTACGTTTTCATGCTGAAGAAGAAGCTGGAGATGTTGCTTTTGCAAAAGAATTAGCGTCTCTTGGAGATATTTATGTAAATGATGCTTTCGGAACGGCTCACAGAGCACACGCTTCAACAACAATTATTGCACAATTTTTTCCAACTGAAAAATGTTTCGGAACATTATTGGCAAAAGAAATCGAAAGTTTAAATAAAGTTCTTAAAAATAGCGAGAAACCAGTTACTGCTGTTCTTGGAGGTTCTAAAGTTTCCTCAAAAATCACGGTTATCGAAAATATCTTAGATAAAGTAGATCACATGATTATTGGTGGAGGTATGACTTTTACTTTCGTTAAAGCACTTGGTGGTAAAATTGGTGATTCTATTTGTGAAGATGATAAACAGGAATTAGCGCTTGAAATTTTAAGATTGGCTAAAGAAAAAGGGGTTCAGATTCATATTCCGGTTGATGTTATTGCTGCTGATGATTTCTCAAATACAGCCAATACAAAAGTGGTAGATGTAAAAGAAATTCCTGATGGATGGCAAGGTCTTGATGCAGGTCCTAAATCATTGGAAAATTTCAAAAAAGTAATTTTAGAATCTAAAACTATTTTATGGAATGGTCCGCTAGGTGTTTTTGAAATGGAAACATTTTCAAAAGGAACGATCGCTTTAGGTGATTATATCGCTGAAGCAACTGAAAAAGGTGCTTTTTCATTAGTAGGTGGTGGCGATTCTGTTGCCGCTGTAAAACAGTTCGGTTTTGAAGACAAAATGAGCTATGTTTCTACTGGTGGTGGGGCAATGCTTGAAATGTTAGAAGGAAAAATTTTACCTGGAATCGCTGCGATTTTAGACTAAAAAATCACAATTAACATTTTTTTGCATATTTTTCATTGGTAATCTCTCTAAGTTTGCAAAAGTAAGGTTTCTATATTTCGTTGATTTATAGAATTTTAAAAAAATGTTATATGATTATAAAGAAAATCTCCTTAGCGGTTACAGCTCTTTTTTCGATAACGATGTTTGCGCAGGAAACTGCAACAACTTCGCTGGATATACAACCAGAAGTAAAGCTGTCGTATCTTGATTCAGTAAAGAGTTCTTTCAAAAAGGACGAGGTAGCTGCAAAAGTAGACAGCCTTTGGATGAAGGAATGTTTGAGTTTAGACATCTACAATGAATTTTCAAAAGATGTTCAAACCTTAAATACAGATCAGGATGTTGATGCCGAATTGCCAACAGAGCTTTTAAAACAGCGCTTGCAGGCAATGAATGAGAAATCTCCTTTTAATATTGAATACAATCAGGGATTAGAAAACATAATAAAGTCATTTCTTAAGAATCGTAAAAAATCGTTTTCCCGATTGATGGCTTTATCAGAATATTATTTCCCAATTTTTGAAGAAGCTTTTGCCAAACAAAATATTCCTTTAGAAATTAAATATTTAGCTATTGTAGAATCTGCTTTAAATCCTAAAGCAGTTTCTAGAATGGGCGCCACGGGTCTCTGGCAATTTATGTACGGAACCGGAAAACAATATGCTCTTAAAATCGATTCTTATGTCGATGAACGCAGTGATCCATTGAAAGCTACTGCCGCAGCTTCAGATTATTTCTCTAAAATGTTTACTATTTTCGGCGACTGGGAGCTTGTTTTGGCTTCTTATAACTCAGGTCCCGGAAATGTTACCAAAGCAATTCGCCGTTCTGGTGGTCAGACAAAATACTGGGATATTCGTAACAATCTTCCAAAAGAAACACAAGGTTATGTCCCTGCATTTTATGCAACAATGTATCTTTTTGAATATCATAAAGAACACGGAATCAATCCTGAAAGAGCTGTCGTTAAAAACTTCGAGACAGATACAGTTAATGTTAAAAGCGAAATGACATTCAAACAAATTGCCGATTTGTTAGACATGCCACAATCTCAAATTCAGCTTTTAAATCCTTCTTATAAATTAAATGTTGTTCCTTTTTATCAGGGAGAAAATCATTTTATTCGTTTACCGAAAGATAAAATCGCAACTTTTGTAACCAACGAAGACAAGATTTATGCTTATGTAAGACATGAATTAGAAAATAAAACGATGCCAAGTCGTTTGGCTCTAAAAGTGACACCTAAAGCAAAAGCACAATTAAGCAAAATAATCGATACGGATATTCAGTTATATAAAATTCAAAAAGGTGATAATTTAGGTGCAATTGCTGAAAAATATAATGTTAGCATAACCGATTTAAAGAAATGGAATAATCTTAAATCAAATTCGGTTGCACTGGGAAGAACATTAAAAATAAAATCTGATGTTGATCCGCTTAAAGTTTCAAAAGACACTAAAGCTATTCCTGCCATAGATAAAAAATCAGAAGAGGCCATTGCTGCTGTTGATGATAAAGATAAAGTAGCAGGTCAGGGACAAGAATATGTTGTAGCGGCTGGAGACAATTTAGGAAGCATTGCTAAAAAGTTCGGTACGACTATTGCTGATCTAAAAGAGCTTAATAATCTAGCTTCAAACAATATTGGTTTAGGGAAAACTTTAGTAATTTCTAAAGCAATTCCGGCAATTGAAGAAGCGGCTACAGTTAATACAGCTATTGTTTCAAATGCCTCAATTGATTCTTTCAAAAAGAAAACAATTTCTGCAAAAAGTTTGGGTGAAGATTATTACGTTAAAAAAGGAGATTCATTATATAGTATTTCAAAAAAATATCCCGGAGTTACAATTTCGGATATTAAAAAATGGAACGGTATTAAAAATGAAGATCTAAAACCGGGAATGAAGCTCAAAATAAACGGATAAAAAAAAATCATTTAAATTTGGGTTTTATTTCATAAATTAATAAAATGAATAAAACCCATTTTTTATTGGTACTAATCCCGTTTCTGTTGATTTCGTGTTTAAAAACCGAAAAACAACCTGAACCTGTTTCGGGTAAAACCAATACCATTTCAGTTATTATAGACGATCAGTTGTGGTACGGAGAAGTGGGCGATAGCATCAGAAACAAATTCGCTTCGCCAGTTTGGGGCCTTACTCAGGAAGAACCACTTTTTACAATCAATCAATATCCTGCCAAATTACTAGAAGGTTTTGTTACCGATAGCCGAAGCATTATTGTAGTAAAAAAAGCAGCTACAGATAAATTCGAAATCATACGAAGTAAAGCTTTACCTCACAATACATTCCGCATTTACGGAAAATCAGTAGATGATATTATTTGTAGTCTCGAAATGAACGGATCGCAAATTATTAAACTCATTCGTGATGCCGAAATCGAAAAAATCCAACAAGACAATAGCAAAGCGCTATTAAACCCTGCGGTGCTTAAGAATAAATTTCATATTGATGTGCAAATCCCGACCGGGTATGAATATATGTTGCACAAAAAGAATTTTCTTTGGCTGAAAAAAGAGATTATTAGCGGTAATACAAGCCTTCTTATTTATCAGGTTCCCATAAAACAATTGACCAAAAGTTCAGACATTGTGGGCAATATCATCAAAATGCGTGACTCAGTCGGACTTTACATTAAAGGCCGTGAACCCAACACGCAAATGATTACCGGAGAAGCTTATGCACCTTATTTTTCGACTATTTCTTTAGATGGAAAAAAGACTTTTGAAACCAAAGGAACCTGGGAGTTGAAAAACGATTTCATGACAGGGCCATTTATCAATTATGCAATTGTGGATGAAGCCAACAAACGTATTTTAGTAATTGAAGGATTTTGTTATTCCCCATCCAATCAGGAAAGAGATTTAATGCTCGAGTTAGAAGCTATTATTAAATCTGTTAAAATTGATAAAAGATAGTTTGCGATATTTTTCATACTTTTGTTTTAACAAACATTAAATCAGTATATTATGAAAAGTTTTTATGTAGGATTATCAATGTTGGTACTGTGTTTTGTTTCTTGTAAAAAAGAAGTAAAACCAGAAACGGAAGCCGTTACAGTTACGGATAGCGTGAAAACAGAAGAACCAATTGCTGAGCAGCCTTTAGATTCTGCAACGCAAATGAAATTATGGACAGCATATGCTACGCCAGGAAATGCACATAAAATGATGGCTGATGAAACCGGAACCTGGAAATGCGATATGACTTTTTGGGAAGAACCAAATGGAAAACCTAGTAATGCCACTTCTACAGCAAATGTTAAAATGATATATGGGGGACGTTATCAGGAAACCGATTATAAGGGAACTATGATGGGACAGCCATTTGAAGGAAAAGCAACTTTGGCTTATAATAATGCCAGTAAAGAATTTACCACCACCTTTATTGATAATATGGGCACCGGTATGATGGTTGCGATTGGGAAATACGACGAAGCCACCAAAAAACTAGATTTAAAAGGTGATATGGTGAGCCCACTAAATGGTAAAAAAACACCGTATCGTGAAGTTTATACATTTGTTGATGCAAATACCCGTAAAATGGAAATGTATGATACTAAAAATGGAGAAGAGTATAAGAGTATGGAAATTACAATGACAAGGAAATAAGAATCCTAATTTATAACTAGAGATTAAAGATATAAATCCTGATTGCTTACGTAATCGGGATTTCTTTTTTTGAATGTAAGTGTAATTGTGATATTTTAAATTTAATTTTGCTCTTCAAATTAGAATAAATAGTTCACAATGGAATTAAAATGGAAAATAAAGCCGTTTGAGACACTAACGGTTCATGAGTTATACGATTTGCTTAAAGTGAGAAGCGAGATCTTTGTAGTGGAGCAAAATTGCGTCTATTTGGATATTGATGGCAAAGACAAGAAAGCGCTGCACTTAATTGGTGAATATGATGGAAAAATAGTAGCATACTCCCGTTTATTCGATGCCGGAATTAGTTTTGATAATGCTTCTATCGGAAGAGTAGTTGTTGATGCCAATTACCGTGATAAAAAATGGGGACATGATTTAATGCGTGAAGCTATCGCCGGAATAAAAGCAAATTTCGGAAAGGATAAAATCACAATTGGTGCACAACTGTATTTGAAAAAATTCTATGAAAGCCATGGATTTGTTCAGACAAGCGAAATGTATTTAGAAGATGATATTCCGCATATTGAGATGATTCGTGGAGAATAATTTAAAATAGATTTTACTTTAACAAGACAGTGTTGCGATAAAAAATAATTATAATGTTTTTTTATATAATTAGCTTTAAAATAGAAAAATAGCAACTTTATTTGAAGCTTAACTTTAAGTAATTTCTTTAGAATTTCATAATCAGAGAAACTATTTAGGATAATACTGAAAGGTTTTTTTTAATAGTAAGTATTAGAAAAAAGAAATAAAAGGAATTCAATAATAGAGATTGGTTAAGGAAAAAGAGTATTTGGACGCAATCGAGAGCAACAAAGATGAAACATATTTCCTTTACAAAAACACATCAAAAATAGATTTAAAATATTATTTTTTATTTGATATTATTAGTAATCAGATGTTTATTTGCTTTATTGCAGATAAGAACTTTTTGATTTTATCAGTTTTGAATTACAATTTTGCTTATTTTAGAAGAAAAAAACATCATATGAAAAATCTTCTCGTGTTTATTTTCGTTTTAATTTTATCAAATCAGGTTTTTAGTCAAAACAAATTAAAAGTAGGTGGAAAAGCGCCAAAACTAAATATCACAGATTACCTTCATAATGCTCCTGAAGATAAAAGCATAGAAAAAAAGTATATTTTATTAGAGTTTTGGGCAACTTGGTGTGCTACTTGTTTGGAGGAAGTACCCAATCTCAACAAAATGCAGGAAAGATTTAAAGATAGAAAAGAGCTCGTTTTTGTTTCTATTACGGACGAATCTCCAGAGAAAACGAAGAAAACATTAGAAAGAGTGAAGTTTAATTCTATTGTGGTAAGTGATCAGACCAAACAAGCCCTTAATGATTTTGTAGTTGATGATGCTTTTGGAGGTTATTCTCTGCCAAAGACCATTTTAATTGATGATAAAGGAATAGTAAGGTGGATTGGAAAGCCCTATACGATAAATGATACTGTAATCAATAAATTTCTGGATGGAAAAGAAATTCTCGAATCTGATAATACAGCTTCAAACAAACCAGCAGAACCAACTTTTAAATAAGATTTATATTTTAGTTATCAAAAATTCCACACGTCTATCAAAATCATCACCTCGTCCTAACGGATATTTATTGCCACAACCCAAATACGACATTCTGTTTTTGGATACTTTTTTAGTAGACAAATAATTAAAAACGGTTTTGGCACGGTTCCAGGAAAGTCTTCTTTCCTTGGTGTCTTTGTCAATTCCGTCACTGTATATTTCAGGAGTGCAACAAACATGGCCTCTGATTTCAAATTGGATTTTTTTGTCCGTTTGAAGTTTTACGGCAATTTTATCCAATTCTTTTTTTGATGCAGCGGTTAGTTTTGAACTTCCAATGTCAAATAGGATGTTGTCTAAGTATATTTTATCTCCAACTTTTAAATTGTCTTTAAACGAGGTATAAATGCCTTTTCCAAAACTATTCCGCTTTACAACAATTAAATCAACCCGCCGATTTTTAGAGCGTGTTTCATGAAGATTTTCGACAGTGTCTGGTTTTACAACAACACGGCCTTTTCCTTCTAAGATAACAATTTTGCTTTGATTAAAGCCAGCCGAAACTAAAAGGTTCTGAATTGTGTTGGCACGATTATTTGATAATCTAAAATTATAGTCATCGTTACCGCGATCATCGCAGTAGCCGTAAATTTGTACCGACTCAACTTTCGAAGTGTCTATACTTTTAATAAAATTAGTTACAATTTCGGTTTGGTTAGGAGTGAGATCATATTTGTCAAACTCAAAATAAATGGTTTCAATAGGTTTTTGCTGCGCCGATAAATTGTAAATAATAAACAGAAATAGGGCTCTACAAATATTCATTATTTTTTAAATTTTTAAAATCGTCTTGTACTCGGTTTGATTATTTAAAACGTTTACCGCTTTTTTAATCTCTGAATTGTTTTTAATATAAAATTGATACAAACCTTCCTGATATTGGTATCTTTTTATAAGTTCTTCCTGAATTAAACCTTTAATTTCTTTTTGGTTTTTATCCAGTAAGGTAGTTTCACTTCTTTCTAATGCTGCCAATAATTGCTGATATTCCGGTGCGATTGTTTCGTCAATTTTTTCTGTTTTGGCTGCAGTCAAAGTATTTCTTAAAGCAACTTCTGTTTCTGTATCAAAACTGATTTTATTAGCCTTTAAATATTGTTTAAAACTAGTATAATCTGCATCTGTCAATACCGGAATTTTATCTCCTAAATTTGGGTTTTTATAATAATAGGTTGTTGCATAATCGAAGATGCCATCGTTTTTCAATAATGCAGTTGTAATCGGACTCATTTTGGTTTCGTCTAGTTCAATATCTGGCAAAACACCTCCGCCATCATAAACTGTTCGGCCTTTTCTGGTTTTAAAAGCATTGAAGTTTTTAGCAGCTGTTTTTTGAGCAACACCATTTTTGTCTTTGTGCGCATAATCTAATGCCTGTATGCAACGGCCAGACGGCGTATAATAACGTGAAATAGTAACTTTTAGCTGAGTTCCGTAAGTAAGATCGACAGAACGTTGCACCAAACCTTTACCAAAGCTGCGACTTCCTAAAATAACAGCACGGTCTAAATCTTGCAAAGCCCCAGATACAATTTCTGATGCCGAAGCACTTCTTCCGTTCACCAAGATTGCTAGTGGAATCTGTGTATCAACGGGCTCTTTAGTTGTTTTATAAGTGTTGTTGTGTTTTTCAATTCTTGATTTTGTTGTTACGATAACTTCGTTTTTCGGAACAAATAAATTACAGATATCAATTGCTTCATTCAACAAGCCTCCAGGATTTCCTCTTAAATCTAAAACAATTTGCGTCGCTCCGTCAGCTTTTAGTTTCTCCAGAGCATCTTTAACTTCAACAGCAGCTTTTCTGCTAAAATGTGCCAAAACAATATAACCTGTTTTGTCATCAATTTTCCCGTAAAACGGTACCGATTTAATATCAACTTCGTCCAAAACCAATTCAGTTGTATTGGTTTTTCCCTGACGAAGGTATTTGATCTGGATTTTGGTGTTCTTTGTTCCTTTCAATAATTGCGATGCATCGTCTTTAAAATCAGCAATCAAAACATCACCAATTTGAATAATTTCATCCCCTGCTTTTAATCCGGCTTTATCAGCAGGATAGTTTTTGTAAGGTTCACGAACAATTAAACGATCATTTTTTCTAGAGATCAAAGCACCAATTCCGGTATATTCTCCGGTATTGTTGATTTTAAAATTGACAACATCTTGTTCGTTAAAGTAAACTGTGTACGGATCCAGACTTCCTAACATGCTTTTAATGGCTTTGTCCATCAAATCACCGGGATTAGTTTCGTCGACATAGTTGGTATTGACGGCTTTAAATAAAGTCGTGAAGATTTCGATTTGCTTGGCTATCTCAAAGAAATCATCTTTGAAACTGGTTCCAATAAATAAAAATCCTGCGGCAACGGCTGGTATAACAAATTTCTTTTTGAGATAAGGATACATGATTTATGCTTTTTTTCTTTTTAATCTTCTTCTAATAAAATAGGCTAATAAACAAAATAGAATAATAAACGGCCAAACGCTTAATAATGAAATTAATAAATCAGATAAACTAAAGAACCCTGATTTAATTGCTGTCCACAGTTTGGAGCCATACGATATTTTAACGCCTTCTTTTTCGGCAATTGTTTTGTAAAATTCAATAGTAATCGTGCTTTCAGAAACGCGGCTTTCCAAATATTTTAACTGGCCTTCTTTGGCGTCGATTTCCTCTCGAATAGTCGAAATTTGTTCTTCAATCTCTAAAATCTCACTTACTTTATTTGCTTTTTTTAAGATTTCAAGATAACGTTCTTCGAGTTTTTTCTTGGTTTTTAATCTGGATGTCAGGTCAATAAATTGTTCCGTAACATCTTCGGCAGATATACTTTTAACTTCAAAATAAGAAACCCCTTTAGAAATATCACTAATAAAACGATCAAAATTCTGACTTGGAACTTTTATCGTAAGATTTCTAAAAACAGTTGCAAAATCTTTTCCTTCAGAATCGTTTATTATTCTTGCTTTATTGGTAGTCGCTGCATTTTGAATTCGATTGAAAGCGGTTTCAATATTATCAGTTTCAAATCTTAAAGTAGCTTCTTTTATGATTTTTTGTTCTATTTTTTCTTTTATCACAGGTGGAGCTGCCGGATCTGGACTTTTGTCGTATGCAGCTGACTCGTTTTTAGGCGGAAGTTTTACTGTTTGAACTGCCACGATATTCTCTTCGGGTTCGTACGATTTATTACAACCGGAAAGAATTAAAACAAAACAGAAAAAACAGAAAATATATCTCATAAAGTTCCAATTTAGAGCTAAAACTACAATTTTTTTATAATTTTTTCTCTAATTTGACAAACAAAGTTATGTTTTGAGATTTAGATTTCTGTTTTAGTTTCAGAATCTGTCGTTTTGTTTATTTGTTGTACAAATTTCTCAAACAACTGAATGGTCTTAGTATTGATTTCTGCGTAAGATAATTTGTCTTTTGTCTGATAAAAAAACATCAGAGAATAAGGCTGTTCCAGATTATCCAAAAGCAAATGTTTGTTTAATCGATAAGTTTCACGTAACACTCTTTTGAAGTAATTACGGTCAACGGCTCTCTTGAAATATTTCTTAGAAACCGAAACGCCCATTTTAATTTTTTCTTCTGAATTAGCTTCCGCCTGACGGTAAACCAAACGCAACGGGTATTTTGAAACCGATTTTCCTTCAGAAAACAGTAAACCAATTGTCGTTTTGCTCTTTAAGCGTTCATTTTTAGGGTAAGTGAAGTTCATTTAATTCAGAAAAAATTTGCAATTTCAGGTACAAAGGTAATTTTTTTATTTTCGGTTTAAAGTGGTTCATGGGTTTTATGAAATGAATTGGCGTTTTTTTATAATGTATAATAGCCCTGGAGCGCTTAAATTCGTAAAATCCAATTATTAATGTAAAATACATTTCGTACAAATTGGTTTAATTTTCAAAGCATTTTTTCTTTTAATTACAGTTATGCTGATACTTGTATAATTTTTATACCGCTAAAAATTTATTTATTACTTTTGGCAATTAATTTTTTTAAGCATGCAAAAGATAATTTCGTATCCCATATCCGTAATTTACTATTTATGTTTTGGATTGTGTCTGGTTGTTTTTCACCCGATACAATGGATTTGCCTAAATGTTTTTGGCTATCAGGCTCATAAAATTAGTGTTGATTATTTGAATTTTTTCCTTTTAAGATGTACAAATCTTGTAGGAACACGATATACAATCGAAAATAGAGAGACAATTCCCACGGGAGTTCCTTTGATTTTCGTGTCGAATCACCAAAGCATGTACGATATCGTAGCAATGATTTGGTACTTTAGAAGATTTCATTGTAAATTTGTAAGTAAGAAGGAGTTAGGTAGCGGAATCCCGAGTGTGTCTTTTAATTTGCGCCACGGAGGATCAGTACTAATTGACCGTAAAGATCCTAAACAAGCGATTCCGGTAATCAAAGGCTTGTCTGAATATATTGAAAAGAATAAAAGATCTGCAGTAATTTTTCCCGAAGGCACAAGAAGTAAAACGGGTAAACCAAAAGAATTTGCCCAAAGCGGTTTGAAAATTCTTTGTAAATATGCGCCATCAGCATATGTAGTGCCAGTAAGCATCAACAATTCATGGAAAATGGTGAAATACGGGTTTTTCCCGGTTGGTTTAGGAAATCACCTTACCTTTACCGCACATAAAGCAATGGCTGTAAAAGATTATGATTTTGCCGAGTTAATGAGGTTGACAGAAAAGGCAGTTGTTGAAGGAGTAAACGAGTATAAATAGATTTTTGTTTTCAGAAATAAAACGGAAACACAAATCGCAATCTTAAATAAGTAATGTCTATAAAAAACATTAGATTAGAAGTAATGCAGTTTTTGGAAAAAAACGTGGATAGCTTCGTAGAACAGTATTTAATTCCAGTAGAAAAGATTTGGCAACCGTCAGATTTTTTGCCTAATTCTGAAGGTGATAACTTTTTTGAAGAGGTAAGAGAACTGCGTGAAATTGCTAAAGAATTACCATACGATTTTTGGGTAACGCTTGTTGGTGATACCATCACTGAAGAAGCTTTACCAACTTACGAATCATGGTTGATGGACGTTGAAGGAATAAATCAGATAGAAAATGGTGGAAACGGTTGGTCTAAATGGATTCGTCAATGGACTGGAGAAGAAAACCGCCACGGTGATTTACTAAATAAATACTTGTATTTGTCTGGTCGTGTTAATATGCGTGAAATCGAAATGACAACACAGCATTTAATCAACGACGGTTTTGATATTGGAACTGGATCTGACCCATACAAAAACTTTGTATACACTAGTTTCCAGGAATTAGCAACGTATGTTTCGCACAATAGAGTAGCTCAAATGGCTAAGAAATTTGGCGATAACAAGTTGTCTAAAATGTGTAAAATGATTGCAGGTGACGAAATGCGTCATCACCACGCTTATAGCGAATTTGTTACACGTATTTTTGCCGTTGATCCAAGCGAGATGATGTTGGCGTTTCAATACATGATGAAACAAAAAATCGTGATGCCGGCTCATTTCTTAAGAGAATCTGGTCAAAAGATCAGCTCTGCTTTCGAACAATTCTCTGACTCTGCACAACGTATCGGTGTTTACACTGCAAATGATTATGTAGATATCATGCAGAAATTAATTGACAAATGGGAAATTGACAAAGTTTCTAATTTGACAGATGAAGCAGAAAAAGCACGTGACTACTTAATGAAATTACCAGCTCGAATGGCAAGAATCTCTGAAAGATTAGTAATTCCTCAGGAATCTCACATTTTTAAATGGGTTGAACCTGCAAGACTTTAAAAATTTTAGATTGCAGATTTTAGATTTTAGATCGTTGTAACGATTTTAAAATTGATTTTTGCAATTCATATTGATATTGAAAATATTGTTGATTGTTGAAGTGTTAAGCTTTGACAATCAACATTTTTATTTAAAATAGAAAAAGATCACTGTTAATCCGTTCAATCCGCGTGCTATTCTCAATACAAATACAACTATGAATAATTCAGAATTAATAAATACAACAATTGCATTCGTAAAAGAAAAACTAAACGATGCCGAAGGCGGACACGATTGGTTTCATATCGAACGTGTTTATAAAAATGCTCTATTAATTGCAAAAGATACTGATTGCGATTTGGTTGTGGTGCAACTTGGTGCTTTACTTCACGATATTGCAGACAGTAAATTTCATAATGGAGATGAAACCATCGGGCCAAAAACGGCAAGATTATTTTTGGAATCAGAGAATGTTTCTGAAGATACCATTCAGCATGTGGTAAGCATCATCGAAAACATCTCTTATAAAGGCGGAAATTTCGAAAAGAACTTCTCTTCTATAGAATTGGATATCGTTCAGGATGCGGATCGTTTAGACGCGATAGGAGCAATTGGAGTAGCAAGAGCGTTCAATTATGGCGGATTTAAAAATCGTGCCTTACATGACCCTGAAATTGCGCCTATAACAAATATGAGCAAAGAAGAATATAAAAAGAATAATGCACCAACAATAAATCACTTCTACGAAAAGCTGTTACTCTTAAAAGATAAAATGAATACGGAAACGGGAAAACAAATTGCTGCTGAAAGACATAAATTTATGGAAACGTTTCTGGCGCAGTTTTATGCAGAGTGGGAGGGAGTTAAATAGTTTTCAGTCTCAGTGACAGTTTTCAGTTTCGAATAAAAGCTGGACCCGATTATTAAGTATTTATTCCACAGAGATTCGCCAAGAAACACAAAGCTTCACAAAGAAAATGTAAATCTCTGTGAAGCTTTGTGTTTTTTACTCTGTGTATTTCTGTGAAATTACTTTTCTATAGATTTTTATTCCGCAGAGATTCGCCAAGAAAGCACAAAGCTTCACAAAGAAATTTAAATCTCTGTGAAGCTTTGCGCTTTTTCTCTCTGTGTATCTCTGTGAAATTGCTTTTCTATAGATTTTTATTCCGCAGAGATTCGCCAGGAAAACACAAAGCTTCACAAAGAAATTTAAATCTTCGTGAAGCTCTAGCTTTTTTTACCCTGTGTATCTCTGTGAAATTGTCTCCAAAAACTTAGCACCTTAGAACCTCAGTACCTCAGCACCTTTCCTCTACGAACACCCACAATTCCCATCGCCGCAATCCTTTTTCTTTTTCGATTTCCAAAAGAACTTTTTGATCAAAAAAGCAACCGCAATAAGTAATATTCCAAAGGCAATAATTTCTTGTATCATGGCCGTTTATTTTAAAAGTTGATAAGCAAACAATGCAACAAAATAAGCTAAACCGCTCATTAAGAACAATTGCATTGCCGGCCATTTCCACGAATTGGTTTCTTTTTTGGTAATCGCTAGTGTACTGGCGCATTGCATTGCGAAGGCGTAAAATAGTAATAGCGAAATTCCAGAAGCAAAATTAAAAATTTTCTCACCCGTTTCCGGATTTACTTCTTTTTGCATTTTGCTTTTAATGGTTGCTTCATTATCACTGTCACCAACGCTATAAATCGTAGCTAAAGTTCCAACAAAAACCTCACGCGCGGCAAACGAACTGATTATTGCAATTCCGATTTTCCAATCGTAACCAAGCGGAGAAATGGCAGGTTCGATGGCTTTACCCATAATCCCGATATAAGAGTTCTCTAATTTTTGAGAAGCGACTTCGTTTTCAAACTGAACTTCGTTTAAAGTTGTATTGGCAAATCGTTCTTTTACGATAGTTTCGGCTTCATTAAAATCTCTTCCCGGTCCAAACGAAGCTAAAAACCATAAAATCACAGATATTGCTAAGATAATTTTACCCGCACCAACGACAAATGCTTTGGTTTTCTCTACAACATTAATTCCGACATTCTTTAAAAGCGGCATTTTGTAGCTCGGCATTTCGACTACGAAATAGGTTTTAGAATTGAATTTCAGAATTTTATTTAAGATATAAGCAGATAAAATGGCGGTTCCAAATCCTAGCAAATAAAGCAACATGAGCGATAATCCCTGTAAATTTAGAATTCCCAAAACACGCTGATCCGGAATTACCAACGAAATAATAATCGTATAAACCGGTAGCCTTGCAGAACAAGTCGTAAAAGGCGTTACTAAAATAGTAATTAAGCGTTCTTTCCAGTTTTCAATATTTCGGGTTGCCATAATGGCCGGAATAGCACAGGCTGTTCCTGAAATTAAAGGCACAACACTTTTTCCGGAAAGCCCGAATTTGCGCATGATTTTATCCATCAAAAATACAACCCGGCTCATATATCCGCTTTCTTCCAAAATGGAAATAAATAGAAACAAAAAGGCAATTTGTGGAATGAAAATCAAAATCCCGCCAATTCCGGGAATAATCCCCTGCGAAAGCAAATCGGTTAAAATACCGCTTGGCAATTCGGATGCTGCCCAGCTGCTCAATGAAGCAAATGTGCTGTCGATGAAATCCATAGGGATTGTTGACCAACTAAAAATCGATTGGAAAATAACAAATAAAATGGCTAAGAAAATGACATAACCCCAAAACTTGTGTGTTAACACACGATCAAGTTTGGCTCGAATGTCTTTTGCCATCGATTCGTCAACCTGTAAACCTTCTTTCAAAACATCATTGATAAATTGATATCTTTTGATGGTTTCTTTTTGCTGTAAGCGCTTTAATTCTGAATGTGATTTGGTAAAAGTGCTTCGGATTTCATTACGCTCAAGATTCAAAAAATTTACATCCTGCGTAATAACCAGCCACAATTTGTATAAAAGTTGATTCGGAAAAGCATGTTGCAGTTTTGCAAAATATTCAGCATCAATTACAGAAGCATTTAAACAAGGTTCATGCGGAATCGTTTTGTATGAAACGATTAGCTCTTTTAGTTCCTCTATTCCATGACCTTTACGAGAACTTACTAAAGCAATTTTGGTTTTTAGTTTTTCTTCTAAATACGGAATATTAAGTGTGATTCCTTTACTTTCCATACGATCAGACATATTAATGACTAAAATCGTCGGAATTTCAAGGTCTTTTATTTGTGTGTAAATTAGTAGATTTCGTTTCAGATTTTCAACATCCGTTACCACTACCGCAACATCGGGATATAATTTGTCGTTTTTATTAAGCAAAAGTTCAATAACCACACTTTCGTCCATTGAACTGGCATTCAAACTGTACGTTCCCGGTAAATCAAGAATGTTAGCTTTAATGTTATGAGGAAGTTTACAGAAACCAATTTTTTTCTCAACCGTAATTCCGGGATAATTCCCAACTTGCTGATTTAAACCCGTAAGCTGATTAAAGACGGAAGTTTTTCCTGTATTAGGATTCCCGATAAGGGCAACATTTATATTTTGAATGCTCATTACAAATTGGTTTTGATAAGTTCAACTTCAATTTCACGAGCAGTTTCTATACGAATCGCCACATGGGAGCCATTAATGTCTAAATATAAAGGATCTCCAAAAGGAGCAATTTGAAGTAATTCGACCAAGCTGCCCGGCAAACAACCCATTTCTAATAACTTTAGAGGAATAAGATCGATATCAAAATCTTTGATAATGGCTTTTTCGCCTTTTTTCAGGGTATGAATTGTATTTTGCAAGCTTATTTAGATTGAATTTAGATTGCAAAAATAGGTAATAATTCTTTATTTCAAGGCAATTAACCGCTTTGATTCTCCCAAAATTTACTTAAATAAGCCAAATTTTACTCTTGCGATAAGAAATTGATGTCTTCTATAAGTCGTTTGATTTCTTCTTTGTTTGTTCCGTCATAAAATCCGCGAACACGACGTTTTTGATCCACCAAAACAAAATTCTCCGTATGAACCATGTCGTACAATTGATCAGGACGACCTAATTTAACGGCTAAGTATGATTTTCTGGCCATGGTGTAAATCTCTTTTTTATCGCCGGTAACCAAATTCCACTTGCTGTCCACAACATGATGTTTTATAGCGTAAGCTTTTAGAACCGGAATACTGTCAACTTCAGGAAAAACAGTGTGAGATAGTAACATTACTTTCGGATTGTTTAAAACTGCCTTTTGAACATCTTCAAGATTAGTCGTCATTTTTGGACAAATTGATCCACAAGTGGTGAAGAAAAAGTCGGCTACATAAATTTTTCCTTCATAGTTTTTTTGAGTAATCGTATCGCCATTCTGATTTACAAAAGAAAAGTCAGCAATGGTGTGGTATTTACTTTTGTATTGAATCGTACTGTCAACCAATTCAGGATTTACGTCAGCCGGATTGTAAATAGGTAATGTTTTTTGTGGCTTTAAAGCCGAATAAAAAAGGGATATAGTAACTACCGAAAACACAATTAAAACAATAAAAAATTTGCGGTATTTGTATAGTAAAGATTTCATAAACAAAATTTGGCGCAAAAATACGAAAAGGAGTTTTTAAAAAGCTAATTCTGTATTTCTTTTAACAGGATATAAAGGTTTTAACCGCCACGACCCGAGTGATAGCAAAGGGGCGAAGCAATTCACGAATTATTATCATTTTAATTCGTGAATTGGTGGCGGTGAAATTTAATTTTTAGTCTTTTTAATCGATTTGTTTACCAGATACAATCCAAGCAAAGTTACGGCTGCGCCAATTGCAATTGCCTGCGTAAGCGTTTCACCAAAAATGAATGATCCTAAAACCATTGCCACAATCGGATTTATATAAACATAAATGCTGCTGATTTCTGTTGGAAGATGTTGTAACGTATAAATAAAAGCGATAAAAGTTAAGACTGAACCGATAATGATTAAATAGGCAATTGCTCCCCAGGAATTTAACGAGATTTCACTCAAAGGAATATTGGTTCCTGCAGCTTCTGTAATTCCAAATAAAAGCACACTCGAAATTAACATCTGTAATCCTAAACTAAAATACGGATTAAAGCTTGAGGCTTTTTTCTTGGTTTCCAAAATTCCGAAAGCCCAGGTTATAGTAGAAGCGACCATTAAAATGATGCCGAATTGAAAGTCAGGATTTAAAAAATCAGATAGATAATCGAAGAAAATAATGCAGATTCCGCCAAAACTAATCAGGATTCCCAATAAAGCGACTCTGGCGATTTTTATACCATTAAAAAAATTGATAATAATAATCCAAATAGGGAAGAGTGCACTAATGATTGCTCCCAGTCCGCTGCTGATAAATTTTACTCCCCAGGTACTTAAGCCGTTGCTTAAAGCAAAATTCAAAACAGCTAAAATCACAATTGTTTTCCATTGTTTCCCTTTTGGCCAAGGCTCTTTTTTAATTAAAAAATAACCAACATAAAGCAAGCCACCCAAAAACTGACGAATAGTGGCTACCTGAAGTCCGGGCATATGTCTAACGGCTTCTTTTGAAGCCAGCCAGGTGGTTCCCCAAAAAAAACTTACCCAGCATAAAGCCAAAATTGGAAATCCTATCACTTCAATTTTTCCTGAAAAGGCATTCTGAATTTTTGCTCTCACTTTTATATTTTTCTTTCGACAAATATTCCAAAAACAATTCCAAATATTTCCGAAAAACCGCACATAATATTCATGAAACTTTTAGTTCAAATCTATTCGAAAATTGAATGTAAATCCTGAAAGTAATTTATTGGTAAATTTTAACATAGTAATCAAAATAATAACAATATGTTTGTGTATATACTAAAACTATAAAGAAAAATGATTAAACAGCTTACTAAACCTATGTTTTGTGTTGTTTCTGCAATGTTCACTTTTACTGCAGTTCAGGCTCAAAATGCAAAACCAAAAGAACCAGGTATCAATATTGCTAATATGGATACTAAAGTAAGTCCGGGTGAGGACTTTTTTCGTTACGTAAACGGAACCTGGTTAGACAAAACTGAAATTCCAAGTGATAGAAATTCATGGGGAAGTTTTAATGAATTACGTCAGAAGACAGATAACGATGCTCTTGCAATATTAAAAGAAGCATCAAAAGATCCAAAGTACAAATCAAATACAGATCAGGGTAAAGCAATCGCTTTATTCAACACGATCATGGATACTGTTGGAAGAAATAAAAGAGGTATCGAGCCGCTAAAACCTTACCTAAAGAAAATTGACGGCATTAAAAATGTAGCCGATTTGCAAAGCTACCTTACTGAAATGCAACCTCAGGGCGGTGCTGGTTTCTTTGGCGTTTATGTTGGAGCAGATGCTAAAAACAGTAACAAAAACTCTGTGAACTTAGGTCCTGGAGGTTTAGGTTTATCTGATAAAGATTATTACAATGCAGACGACAAAGACTCTAAAGAAAAACGTGAGAAATACGAAGTTCACCTTGCTAGAATGATGCAGTTTCTTGGAGAATCTCCTGCAAAAGCAAAAGAAAGTGCAAAACAAATTTTAGCTTTAGAAGTTGAAATGTCTGCACCAAGATTAGATCGTGTTGAACGAAGAGATCGTAGAAAACAATACAATCCAACTGCCGTTGCCGATTTGAAAAAGAACACACCTTCAATTCAGTGGGATAAATATTTTGCCGGAATTGGAATGACAAAATTGGATTCTGTGAATGTGGCTCAGCCTCGTTATATGATTGCTTTGGAAAAAACTTTTACTGAAAAGAAAGTAGAAGCATGGAAAGAGTATTTAAAATGGTCTTTACTAAACAGAGCTGCATCAACGTTATCTACAGATATCGAAAATGCTAATTTTGATTTCTACGGAAAAACATTAACAGGAGCTTTAAAACAACGTCCGCGCGAGGAAGTTGCTTTACAAGTAATCAACGGAGCAACAGGTGAAGCTTTAGGAAAACTTTACGTAGAGAAATTGTTCCCTGCTGAAGCTAAAGCCAAAGCTAAAGATATGATTGCAAATGTAATGCAGGCATACAGAAATAGAATCAACGCTTTACCTTGGATGTCAGCTGAAACTAAGACAAAAGCTATTGAGAAATTGAACAAACTAACGGTTAAAATTGGATATCCTGATAAATGGAAAGATTATTCAGCTTTAGAACTTAAAAACGTTAGCGAAGGCGGAACTTATTTTGACAATATGAGAAGTTTATCAAAATGGTCTTACGCAGATAACCTTGCTAAATTAGGTAAACCAGTTGATAAAACAGAGTGGGGAATGTCACCACAAACAGTAAACGCTTACTTCAATCCATCTTATAATGAGATTGTTTTCCCTGCAGCGATTTTACAACCTCCTTTTTACAATTACCAGGCTGACGAAGCTGTTAATTATGGTGGAATTGGAGCTGTAATTGGACACGAAATCTCTCACGGTTTTGATGATTCAGGTGCACGTTATAATGCAGACGGAAATTTAGTAGACTGGTGGACTGCCGATGATTTAAAACAATTTACAGTTCTTGGTGGAGAACTTGCTGCACAATATAGTGCACTAGAGCCACTACCAGGAATTCACGTAGATGGTAAATTTACTTTAGGAGAAAACATTGGTGACTTAGGGGGTACAAACGCAGCTTATGATGGTTTGCAATTGTATTTGAAAGCAAATGGAAATCCAGGCTTAATTGACGGATTTACTCCAGAGCAACGTTTCTTTATTTCATGGGCTACAGTTTGGAGAACAAAATCAAGAGATGAGGCTATTAAAAGCCAGGTTAAAACAGATCCACACTCTCCGGGAATGTACAGAGCGGTTGTGCCTATTCAGAATTTGGATAGTTTCTACCAGGCTTTCGGAATTAAACCAGGAGACAAAATGTATGTAGAACCAGCGAAAAGAGTTAAAATCTGGTAATATTTATAGACATAAAAAAAACGGCGCTAATTATTTAGCGCCGTTTTTGTTTTATCTAGTTAATCGCAATAAAAATATCGACTTCGGCATTTTCAGGATTTTGAGCTTTCTCTCCGTAAATTTCAAAATCGGATGTAAAACTTCGGTCTAAATCAGAACTCCAAATCTTCATCCATTCGTTAAAAACAATGTTTTCATGAAGATTCCCTTTTGCGGTGAACTTTTCATAAGTTGCTTTTTCAATAGTTTTACCAATCATTCCTTCGGGAATAAAATCTAAAGAACTTACCCGACATCCTAAAATGGTTGTATAAGGTTTTGTGTGATCTTTTTCGTATTCGGTATAAACACAATACAGAGCATTGTCAATTTTATTCGGAATTTTTTCAGCAATTCCTTCCATCATAAATTCGTTCCAAAGAGCCGGAATGTCTTGCCCAGATTGATCCTTTTCATTAGTCGTCCGTATTGAAATCCCAATAACACTAAATTTTTTAATATCCATTTTAGTTAAATTATTTTGTTTGATTTCAAATTTACGATGACTGTGCGACAACAGTATGTCAGCACGAAATTGAGAAAGATGATTTTAAGAGCTTATTTCGAATTGCTATAGATATAGGCTTCAATTGCTTTTAATTCTTCATCAGACATTGCCTGAGTTACCGGAAAATTAGTTTTCATAACGGAGAACTGACTCGGATCAACAATTGGATCTGCATTTCCCTTAAGGAAAGTAACAATATCACCTTTTTTGTCTTTGTACGTTTTCCCGATTTCCTCAATACTCGGACCAATGATTTTTTGATCCACCTGATGGCAGGAAACACAATTCCCTTTTCCTTCAAATATGGATTGTCCTAAAGCCTCCGGTGTTTTGGCTTCCGCCGATTCTCCTTCCGAATAAGATTCTGTTGTACTTTCAGTTGCTTTTCCAAAAGGTTCCTGCTCTTTTTTACAAGAAGCAAATGCTAAAACGGCAGCTAAGAATAATATTTTTTTCATGCTTTTATTTCTTTAATAGTATTGCAGCTTCTTTAGCGAAATAAGTCGAAATCAAACTTGCTCCCGCTCTTTTAATGCACATTAATTGCTCCATCATGATTTTATCATTATCCAGCCAGCCTCTTTCGGCAGCAGCCTTAATCATGGCATATTCTCCAGAAACATGAAAAACAGTTACCGGAACATTTACAGCATTTTTTACTTCGCGTACAATATCCAAATAAGCAATTCCTGGTTTTACCATTACCATATCGGCACCTTCTTCAACATCCATAAGGGTTTCTCTGATCGCTTCAATACGATTGGCATAATCCATTTGGTATGTTTTCTTGTCTTTTGGAACAACTACATCGGCTTCTCTTGGAGCACTGTCCAAAGCATCACGAAACGGACCATAAAAGGCAGAGGCATATTTGGCAGAATAACTCATAATTCCCACATTATGAAAACCTGCAGCATCCAATCCCTGGCGTAAACGCAAAATACGTCCATCCATCATGTCGCTAGGCGCTACAAAATCGGCTCCGGCCTGTGCGTGTGAAACCGCCATTTTTACTAATGCGTCGTTAGTGGCATCATTGGCAACATCGCCATTTTCGATTATTCCGTCATGACCATAAATTGAATAAGGATCAAGAGCCACATCCGGCATTACAACCATTTCAGGGCAAGCTGCTTTGATAGCTTTAATGGCGTTTTGCATTAATCCATTTGGATTCCAGGCTTCTTGTCCGGTATTGTCTTTTAATGATTCGTCTACTTTTACATAAATGTTGACAGCGCGAATTCCTAAAGCAAAAATTTCTTTTACTTCTTCAACGGTTAAGTCAATCGAACGACGGAAAATTCCCGGCATGGATGGAATTTCAACTTTATAATTTTCGCCTTCTGCAATAAACATAGGAAACATAAAATCAGTTGGACTCAATGTTGTTTCGCGAACTAAACTACGGATAGATTCATTTACTCGTAGTCTTCTGCCTCTTTGTAATGGGAACATATTTTTTTGTTTAAAGTTTCATGTTTCAGGTTTTATCCTGAAGTTATTCTAATATTTTTATGTAATTGAAGCGGTATAAATCGCTTTTATGGTTTTATCAAGCTTTTGGTTAAATTCATCATCAGACTGACCAGCAGAAAGACCTTCAGAAAGTGCTCTTGAAAAACTGGCAATCAATCCGTGGTTTTGTGACAATTTAGCATTGGCTTCTTCTTCTGAATATCCTCCGGACAATGCGACAACGCGCACAACATGTGGATCTGACATTAGTTCTTTGTAAAAGTCATTCACTGTCGGAATAGATAATTTCAGCATCACTTTTACCTCTTTATCTAATAAATTAAGCTGTTTCTTAATTTCTTCTTTAAGAATTACTTCTGATTTTTCTTTGTCAGCACTGTAAATATCAACTTCCGGTTCAATAATTGGCACAAGTCCTTTTTCGAAGATTTGTAAACCAACTTTAAATTGCTGTTCTACGACTTCACGAATTCCTTCTGCATTTGCTTCTTTGATAACCGAACGCATTTTAGTTCCAAAAACGTTTTTTTCTACAGCTCTATCTAGTAATTCATCTAAATTAGAGATAGGCTTCATCAATTGAACACCATTGGCAAGATCAGCCAATCCTTTATCGACTTTTAAAAACGGAACGATGTTTTTCTTTTCCCATAAATAATCAGCAGTCCATTGTCCGTCGATTTTGCGATCCATAGTGTTTTCAAACAAAATAGCTCCCAGAATATAGTCGCTTTCAAAGGCAGGGCTTTTGATTATTCGGGTTCTCATTTCATGTACCAGCGCGTACATTTCTTCATCATTCGTAAAACTGCTTTCTTGTACGCCGTATTGAGCCAGGGCTTTTGGTGTACTTCCGCCACTTTGGTCTAAGGCGGCAATAAATCCTTGACCGGAATGCATGCGATCTAATTGTGCAATGTTCATTTCTCTTTCCATAATATTTTAGATTTTAGATTGAAGATTTTAGAGTAAATTACAATTTAAATTTTTGATTACAAAGAAGTTAAATGAATATTGGGTTCAATTTATGAGATCCATTCACGAGGATTTTCCAAGACATTTACCAATTTCTCTTCTTCACTTCCTACTTCTGCATGATGATCGTAAACCCATTGTACATGCGGAGGCAAACTCATCAAAATACTTTCAATTCTTCCGTTGGTCCTTAAACCGAATAAAGTGCCTTTGTCATGAACCAAATTGAACTCCACATAACGGCCACGACGGATTTCCTGCCAATTTCTGTTTTCCGTAGTATAGGCTAAATTCTTTCTTTTCTCCACAATCGGAACATAGGCTTCTAAGAAACTATTCCCAACTTCAGAAACAAAATTGAACCAATCTTCCATCGACATGGACTCATTTGCTTTGCAATAATCAAAGAACAAACCGCCAATTCCGCGGGCTTCGTTTCGGTGAGCATTCCAAAAATAAGTGTCACATTGTTTTTTATATCTTGGATAAAACTCTGGATTGTGTTTGTCGCAAGCCGTTTTACACGTTTGATGAAAGTGAGTTGCATCTTCTTCAAACAAATAATAGGGTGTCAAATCCTGTCCACCGCCAAACCATTGTTCTATCACTTTTCCATGTTCATCGTACATTTCAAAATAACGCCAGTTTGCGTGAACGGTTGGTGTCATTGGGTTTTTTGGATGTAAAACCAAACTTAATCCGCAGGCAAAAAAATCAGCTTCGCCTACGCCAAACATTTTCTGCATCGCTTCAGGCAATTTCCCGTGAACGGCTGAAATGTTTACACCACCTTTTTCGAAAACCGCACCGTTTTCAATAACGCGTGTTCTTCCGCCACCGCCTTCCGGGCGTTTCCAAAGATCTTCACGGAATTTTGCCGTTCCGTCAACAGCTTCTAAACCGGCACAAATTTGATCTTGTAGATTTTGTATGTATGCGTAAAATTTATCTTTCATGAGTATTGTATTCTGATTTAAGCAATCCGAAATAAACAGTGTTCTGTAATTCGCCATCACCATTTCTAAATTCGTCTCGTAAAATTCCTTCTTGTTTGAAATTGTGTTTTAATGCAACGCGCTGACTTGCAAAGTTAATTTCTGATGTACAGATGAAAACTTTATTCATTTTCAATTCATTGAAAGAAAAGTCAAGTGCAGCTGAAACCATTTTTGATGTGATTCCTTTCCCCTGAAAATCTTCATCGGTAAAATAACCTAATTCACATTTTGAAATTCGGTAATCTATAGTTTTGACGCATAAATAACCAATTAAGTTATTGGTTTTGGTATCTCTTGCGAAAAAATAAAAGCCTTCATTGTTTTTTTCTTTTTCAAGATTTACGGCCATGAAACCTTCTGCTTTCTTTAAAGAATCAGAATTGGCCAGCGTTACCGGAAAAGTTTTTTGAATGTGATTTTTATTTTTATTGACTAGCGTGAAAAATTCTTCAGCAGTAACATTTTCAATTCGATCTATTTTCCAATCTGTAGAACTCATGTTTATTTGTTTTTAGCCGAAGCGATTTTGGCATTTATTCCGAAGGAGAAAATATTGCTTTCTCGTTGTATATATTCGTAAATAGCCAGCGCTTTAATTTCAAAATGATAGTTTTCCGCTTTTGAGAATTCCATTAAAAAATCAGCAAATTGCTCTAATTGATTGAAATCTAAATGACGTCTAACTAATAATGTAATCAATTCTTCATTTTGGTAATCAATTAAACTTTCAATGTTTAAACAGAATTCTTTTAATTGATTTTCAATATCAAATTTTTGATCATGGTTTAAAGGTTGAGGTACAAAATCAAGAGCGCGCAATGTTTTCAGGACATTGTCAATTCTGATTGCTTCGTCGTCTCTTAGGCCTTTGTTGAGCATTATCTTTTTGAGTTTTCAGTCGCAGTCGCAGTTTTCAGTTTTTGAAGTGGACTGAAAACTGCGACTGAAAACTGTATACTATTGCCCGTATTCTTTAACCGCGTCAATAAACGCTTTTGCGTGATCTACAGGGATAGTTGGTAAAATTCCGTGACCTAAATTTACGATATATTTGTCTTTTCCAAACTCGTCGATCATTTCGTGAACCATTTTCTTGATGGTAGGAATTGGAGAAAATAATCTTGAAGGATCAAAGTTTCCTTGTAAAGTAATATTTCCACCAGATAAATAACGCGCATTTCTAGCCGAACAAGTCCAGTCTACACCCAAAGCCGAAGCTTTACTTTTACCCATATCGCCTAAGGCAAACCAACATCCTTTTCCGAAAACAATAACCGGAGTAACCTCAGCCAAAGCATCGACAATCTGGTTGATATATTTCCATGAAAATTCCTGATAATCAACCGGAGAAAGCATTCCTCCCCAAGAATCAAAAATCTGAACGGCATTAACTCCCGCTTTTACTTTTTCTTTTAAATATAGAATTGTTGTATCTGTAATTTTTTGCAATAAAGTATGCGCTGCGATAGGATTCGAAAAACAAAAACCTTTAGCAGTATCAAAACTTTTAGAACCTTTTCCTTCAACAGCATAACAAAAGATTGTCCACGGTGAACCAGCAAAACCAATTAAGGGCACTTCGTCGTTCAGCATTTCTTTAGTCAATTTAACGGCGTCAAAAACGTAACCTAAAGTTTCATTTACATCCGGAACATAAACCTGATTAACTTGTTCCATGGTGCGAATCGGATCTGGAATAATGGGTCCCAGATTGTCTTTCAATTCTACGTGAATTCCCATTGCGCGAGGCACAACCAAAATATCTGAAAACAAAATAGCAGCATCCGGAGCAATTCTGCGAATAGGCTGAACGGTAATTTCTGCAGCTAATTCTGGGGTTTCACATCTTGTGAAAAAGTCATATTTATCACGTAAAGCTCTGAATTCTGGTAAATATCTTCCAGCTTGACGCATCATCCATACTGGTGGGCGTTGCACAGTTTCTCCTTTTAAGGCGCGTAAAAATAGGTCGTTTTTTAACATGTTTTTTATTTTAGGTGCAAAGTCACAAAGGGACAAAGTTGCAAAGGTTTATTTATATTCTTCAATTACGTCTTCAATCACATCTTCAACTGTTGGCTGGTCTGCGATTATGATGTTTTTAGTAATTTTATGTAAAGCGTCTGCAGTAGTTTCTCCAATGCAAAAACACGTTTCTTTTTTAATTGTATTGTCTTTCAAATAACTTTCAACGCCGGAAGGGCTGAAAAATAAAATCGCGTCAACGGCTGTTTTTATTTTCTGAGGTGTTAATGATGTATCGTAAACCTGAATTTCGTTAAACTTTACTTCAGCTTCTTTTAAAGCTTGTGGCAAAGTATCTCTGCGAAGGTTTCCACTGAAAAAAGTAAAGCTTTCAGAACGATAAATTAAAGTGATAATTTCAGCTAAATCTGATGCATAACCAGTGTAAGCCACCACATTAAAACCACTTTCAGATAAAAGAATCTTAGTTTTTAAACCAACGCAAAAAACATTTTTACTTTTAAGTTCTTCCGCTTTTGGATGAGATAAAATACTGTGAACGGCATTTTGACTGGTGAAAATCAGATTCTCGTTGAGGTCTTTTAGTTCGAAAGATTTATTTTGAGTCTGAATGAAATCGGTATCTATAACATCTATATTAGCAGCAGTTAACGCTTGTTTTTGCTCGCCCGATAGCTTTTTTGTGGATAATATCTGAATTGATTTTGCCATTATTTTTTTAAAGATTCTTTAATAGATTGCATCAACTCGGTTCCGCCATTGTTTAGAATTTCCTGAGCAGCGAAAAATCCTAGTTTTTTCCACTCTGAAATATCGACGGTTTTTTCGATTTCCAGTTTTTGTTTTCCATCAACAGAAAGCAAAACGCCCTGAAAATGTAAAGCATCCTCGTCTTCGTTGTATGTAACCAATGCTCCAATTGGCGCTGTACAGCCACCTTCAAGCGTTCTCAAAAACTGACGCTCTATATAAGTACAGATTTCCGTTTCAATATGATTTAACTGCGAAAGTGCGTCCAAAGTATAATTGTCATTTTCCATCGCCACAACAAGCATTGCTCCTTGTGCCGGTGCTGGAATCATCCAATCTAGATTGATATAATTTTCTGGTTTTAGGTTGATGCGCTCCAAACCTGCAGCAGCAAAAACAGCTCCGTCCCAGTTATTGTCTTGTAGTTTTTGCATACGTGTGTTTACGTTTCCGCGTAAATCAACCACCGTATGGTTAGGATATTTATTGAACCATAAAGCCTGACGACGCAAGCTTCCGGTTGCTATCGTACTTGGTTGCTCAAAATCCGGATTTCCTTTATGGACCAAAATATCAAGAACATTGGCTCTTTCTAAAACCGCAGCCTGAACAATTCCTTGTGGTAATGCGGTTGGAACATCTTTCATCGAGTGAACTGCAATATCGCAATCGCCGTTAATCATGGCAATATCCAGCGTTTTAGTAAAAATTCCGGTAATGCCAAGTTCGTAAAGCGGTTTGTCTAAAATAATATCGCCGGTAGATTTTACCGCAACAATTTCGGTTTTATAACCCAAATCATTTAGTCTTTTCTCGACAGTATGTGCTTGCCAAAGTGCCAATTCGCTATCGCGAGTTCCTATTCTGATTGTTTTTTCAGCCATGTTTTATTATTTTACCATTAAGATATTAAGGATCATTAAGCTTTGTGTTGAATGTAAGAGAATTAAGTTTTAAACGTTTAAACTTAATTTTTCTTAATCTCTTAATGATTCAATATCTTTCCAGTAATGTTTTAATCTATTAATCTTGCAAAATGATCATTTACAAGTGGTTTCATTGATTTTGTTATGTTTAACGTATTAAAATTAATTAATAAACCTTGAGGTCTTTGTAGTAATTTCATATATGTTAATAATTGTGCTTCATGAATTGGTAGAAGATTTTCTATTGCTTTTAATTCAACCACTACACAATCATTTACAAGTAAATCAATTCTTAAATCAGACTCTAATTCAAGATCGTAATAATCTATTTTTACAACTAATTGTTGTTTAACGTCATATCCATTTTGTTCTAATTCATATTTGAGGCATTGTTCATAAATGCTTTCTAAAAGTCCAGGCCCTAATGCTTTGTGCACTTTTATAGCAAAACCTGTAATTTCATAAGCCAATTGTGTAACCTCTTTTTTTGTCATAGAACTTTTATTCCTTTTTTATTCTTTTTACCATTAAGATATTANNTAATATCTTAATGGTAAAAAAAACCTAAGATGCTTTTATTTTGAAGACTTTTTCGATCCATTCGATGCTTTCATCGACCATGGTGTCATCGTCTTTTAAGTGGTTTGCGAAATGTGTAGTGATTTTTTGAATGATTCTGTTACTGATGATTTCAGCCTGAGCTTCATTGAAATCAGTAATTTTTTTGCTTTGAAAGTTTAATTCTGAATCTTTAATGGCGTTCAGTTTTTCTTTTAAAGCATTGATAGTTGGAGCAAATTTTCTGCCTTTCATCCAAACCACAAATTCTTCTTTGATTTCTTCGATAATTGCTTCAGCAGCCGGAATGTGTAATTTTCTGTTTTCCAAAGTTTCATCTGTCAATTGCGACAAATAATCCATGTGAATCAAGGTTACGCCTTCTAATTCCTCAACGTTTTCATGAACGTTCTTCGGAATAGATAAATCTAAAATCAATAAAGGTTTTTTAAGATTTAAGATGGCTTTGTCAATTGTTGGGTTTTGTGCGCCGGTAGCGACAACCACAACATCTGCTTTTTGAAGCTCTAAATGAAGTTCCGAATAATCTTTAACAATCAAATTTAGTTTTCCGGCCAATTTCTCAGCTTTGTCTTTCGTTCGGTTGATTAAAGTAATATGTTCGTTTTTAGTATGTTTTACAAGATTCTCGCAAGTATTTCTTCCGATTTTTCCTGTTCCGAAAAGTAAAATGTTTTTATTCCCGATGTCTTCTACATTTTTCATAATGTATTGAACCGATGCAAAAGAAACTGAAGTTGCTCCAGAACTTATTTGAGTCTCGTTTTTGATTCTTTTGCTCGCCTGAATCACAGCATTTACCAATCTTTCCATAAAAGTATTGGCCAAACCCATTGATTTAGAATGGATAAAACTGGTTTTAATTTGAGATATAATTTCAAAATCGCCCAGAATCTGACTGTCTAAACCGGTTCCTACGCGAAACAAATGATTAATCGCTTCCTGATTTTTATAAACGAATCCCACTTTTTGGAAAGCATCTACAGATCCGTTACTATTATCGCAAATCAATTTTATTAATTGAAAAGGGTGTTCAGCAAAACCGTAGATTTCGGTTCTGTTGCAAGTCGAAGTGACAATTAAACTTTCTATTCCTTCTGTTTTAGCCTGTTCCAGTAAACGCGTCTTCGCAACTGCATCCAAACTAAATTGACCTCTGACCTCAGCATCAGCTTTTTTATAACTCAGACCAACTGAATAAAAATAAAGGTGTTTCGGTACATTATTGTTTTCCATAAATTCACTTTCATAAAAGTGCAACAAAATTATCATTATACTGTTTACAAAAGTAACGCTCAAAGTACTTTTTGTATCGCTGGGTGTTTTTTTGTTTCTAAACGTCTGTTTTTATGCAAAAAGAAGTATTTTTGTAGCAAAATCAAGTTGTTTGAATTGATTTGTTTAGAGTGATTCTAAATAACATTTTTGATTTACTATGATTTTAGTTTCAAAAAAATATCGCTATGAGTTCTCAGGAAATTATAAAAATTGAAGACGACTTTACGCTTATCCGTTTTCAAAACGACAGTTTAGAACCGTTTTTTGGGCAGCACGAAGTTGGTAGTGGTCTGATACAGTTTCACTTCGGAATAAAAGGCAATGCCAAATTCTTGTTTAATCAGGGCTCTTATGCTCTGGATTTGAAGGAAGAAAAATCGTTGCTTTTGTACAATCCACAGAAAGAATTACCGCTGAATTTAGAACTTGCTCCAAATTCGTGGGTCATTTCTGTTATTGTATCCATCAAGAAATTTCACGCGTTGTTTTCTGCAGAAGCAGATTATATTACTTTTTTAAGTCCTGATAATAAGGACAAAAAATATTATAATGAAGGAAATATCAGTCCTTCTATGGCTATTGTGTTGAGTCAGCTGTTTCATTATAACCTTCATCCGTCGATAAAAAACCTTTATTATAAAGGAAAAGGATACGAATTGTTGAGTTTGTATTTCAACAGAACCGAAGATCCAAATGCAGAACAATGTCCGTTTTTGATTGACGAAGATAATGTGTTGAAAATTAGAAGAGCTAAAGAAATCATCATCGCTAATATGGCCGAACCGCCGGGATTACAAGAACTGGCTGATGAAATTGGTTTGAATTTGAAGAAACTTAAAATGGGTTTCAAACAAATTTACGGCGATACCGTTTATGGTTTTCTATTCGATTACAAAATGGATTTCGCCCGAAAATTATTAGACAGCGGATCTTATAATGTAAACGAAGTTGGATTGAAAATTGGCTATAGCACCGGAAGTCACTTTATTGCGGCGTTCAAAAAGAAGTTTGCCACAACTCCGAAGAAGTATTTGATGTCGATTAATACGAATGTTTAGATTTTTGTTAGCCACGAATTCAAGAACATCTGCTTTAATCTGTATAGATCTGCGTGAAAAATTTCACGAATTATCAAAATCAATTTTAGATATTCAACAATAATAAAAAAGTAATAAATATCATATTTCTAAAAAGTAGCAAGTTCTACTTTTGCCGAAAATTAAAACAAAAACAAAGCTTAAAGCCTAATGCTTAAAGCCTAAAGCAAAAAAAATAATGAAAGGCGTATTATTAGTAAACTTAGGATCTCCAGAAAGTCCAACTACAAAAGATGTAAAACCGTACTTAGACGAATTTTTAATGGATAAATACGTGATCGATGTTCCGTATTTGTTGAGAGCTTTTTTAGTTCGTGGTATTATTCTAAGAAAAAGACCAGAAGAATCAGCACATGCTTACGCTAAAATTTGGTGGGAAGAAGGTTCTCCGTTAGTGGTGCTGTCTGAAAGAATGCAGAAAAAAGTACAGCCTTTGGTAAATATTCCAGTTTCTTTGGCAATGCGCTACGGAAGTATGACTATCGAAAAAGGTTTACAGGAATTGCACGATAAAGGAGTTACTGAAGTAATGCTTTTTCCGTTATATCCACAATATGCAATGGCTTCGACTTTGACGATTTTAGTTAAAGCAGAAGAAATCCGCAAGAAGAAATTCCCACACATGACTTTTACAGATGTACCTGCGTTTTACAACAAACCAGATTACATCAAGAATTTAGCTGATTCCATTCAGAAACATTTAGTTGGTTTTGACTATGATCATTTATTATTCTCGTATCACGGAATTCCGGAGCGTCATATTCGTAAAACAGATATAACCAAATCACATTGTAAAATTGATGGTTCTTGCTGTAACACGCCTTCGCCGGCACATGATTTCTGTTACCGTCATCAATGTTATGAAACAACGAGACAAGTCGTGAAATTATTAGGACTTCCACAAGATAAATATAGCTTGACTTTTCAATCGCGTTTAGCGGGAGACAAATGGCTGGAACCTTATACGGATGTTGAAATTGATAATATGCCAGGAAAAGGAATCAAGAAATTGGCGGTTGTAACGCCAGCTTTCGTTTCAGATTGTCTTGAAACTTTAGAAGAAATCGCCATGCGTGCCAAAGAAGATTTTGAAGCAAATGGAGGCGAAGAATTCTTGGCAATTCCGTGTTTGAATGATGATGATGAATGGTGTCAGACGGTTAGTAACTGGATTAATGATTGGGCTAAATAGAAAATAGAGTCAAGAAAATAGAGTCAAGATTGTTGAGCATAAGTCAACTTTAAAAAAAACTTGAAACTTTAAACCTGAAACAAAAAGCATGGAATATTATAACTACTTAAAATCACTTCATATCATTTTCGTACTAACTTGGTTTGTGGGATTATTTAATATCGTGCGTTTATTTGTTTATCAAATTGAAGCGAACGATAAACCATCTCCTGAAAAGGAAATTTTACAAGCGCAATTTAAAATTATGAGCTACAGATTGTGGTACATCATTACATGGCCTTCAGCAATTTTAGCCAGTATTTTTGCTTTTTGGATGCTGTTTTTCACTGATTTAGGTCAGGCCTGGCTTAAAATGCCGTGGATGCATATAAAGTTATGTTTCGTTTTTCTATTGTATTTGTATCATTTAAAATGCCATCAAATATTCAAGCAATTGCAAAACGATGAAGTAAAATATTCAGGTAACTATATGCGTTTGTGGAATGAAGGTGCTACTATTATATTGTTTGCTATCGTTTTTTTAGTAGTTTTAAAAAGTGCTTTCAATTGGATCTTCGGTGTAGTAGGAATCATTTTATTCTCGGTTTTACTGATGCTGGGGTTTAAATTTTACAAGAGAATTAGGGAGAAAAAATAGTCTTTAGTCGCAGTTTTCAGTCACAGTTTCCACTCTGACACTGAAAACTGCGACTGCGACTGAAAACTAAATTTATGCTAAACAACTTCAAAATGTCGATGCTTTCATTGCGTACCAGGATTTTCCTGTCGATGATTGTATTGATTGTTGTGGCATCTTTTTTATTGGCTTCGATTTCGATTATTCAGTTTAAAACTGAAGCCAAAGAATACCATCAGGAACGTTTAGAACGTAAAGAAAATGCAGTAAAAGAACATATTAATTACGTACTTTCTACTACAACTTATCCGCTTAAAACTTCTAATCTAGATTTGATTTTTAAGGATAAAATCCACGAATTGGCCCAAATCCATAAGATTGAAATCAATATTTACAGTCTTGACGGAAAACTGCTGAAATCATCAAAAGAATCTTTTGCAGTTGATAAAGTAGCACCTCCGGTTCCGGATTATATACTGAAGTTGGTAAAATCGTCTATCGAAAAGCGTTTTGTAGATATTAAAACAATCGACGGAGTTAAAAATCGATCTTCATATAGTTTGATTAAAGATGAAAAATTCAAACCGCTCGGCATTTTAAATCTTCCTTATTTAGAAGACGACGGTTATTATGACAACGAGTTAAATACTTTCCTGATTCGTTTAAGTCAGGTATATTCGTTTATGTTGATTGTGGCATTTGCTTTGGCGTATTTCCTTTCGACTTATATAACCAAATCGCTTAAAACGATTTCTGATAGATTGGAAGAGACCAATCTGGATCAGAAAAACGAAAAGATTGTATTAGAAGCCAATAGTAAAGAAGTGAATTTCTTAATCAAGGCTTATAACGGAATGGTGGAAAAACTCGAAACGAGTGCCATAAAACTGGCTCAAAGTGAACGTGAAGAAGCCTGGCGCGAAATGGCAAAGCAAGTGGCGCACGAAATTAAAAATCCGCTTACGCCCATGCGTTTGACGGTGCAGAGTTTTCAACGAAAATTTGATCCTACGGCACCTGATGTTAAGCAGAAGCTAAACGACTATTCTGAAACCTTAATCCAGCAAATAGATACGATGACGGCGGTGGCTTCGGCCTTTTCGAATTTTGCTTCGATGCCGGCACAGCAAAATGAAACACTGAATGTTGTTGAAGTTGTAGAGCTTTCACTGGATATTTTCAATGAAGACTATATTGTTTTTGAAAGTGAAGAAGAGGAAATCATCTCAAAAATGGACCGAACACAACTAATACGTGTCATTACCAATTTGGTAAAAAATGCAACACAGGCTATTCCGGAAAGCCAGTTTCATAAATCTATTTTGGTTACGGTAAAACGCAGAAATAATAATGTTGAAATTGCCGTAAGAGATAACGGAATCGGAATTCAGAAACAAGATTCTGGCAGAATTTTCGAACCTAAGTTCACTACCAAAACCAGCGGAATGGGTCTTGGCCTCGGAATTATAAAAAACATCATCGAAAATTACAAAGGAACAATTACCTTTGAATCAACTTACGGAAAAGGAACCACATTTACGGTTTCTTTGCCTATCACAAACTCATAAAACCACGACCATGAACTACGAAAATCTTTTAATTTCTATTGAAGAAAAAATTGCTACCGTAACCATAAACAGACCTACAAAACTGAATGCTTTAAACAAAGCAACCATCAGCGATTTGAATAAAGCTATCAAATTATTAGGAAAAAATGATGAGGTTCGCGTTATTGTTTTGACCGGAAGTGGTGAAAAAGCTTTTGTGGCTGGAGCCGATATTTCAGAATTTGCCAATTATACAGTAGTTGAAGGCGCACAATTAGCCGCCGAAGGACAAGAATCCCTTTTTGATTATATAGAAAATTTGAAGAAACCGGTAATTGCAGCAGTAAATGGTTTTGCGTTAGGCGGTGGGCTAGAATTGGCAATGGCGTGTCATTTCAGAGTAGCTTCAGATAATGCCAAAATGGGATTGCCGGAAGTAACTTTAGGATTGATTCCGGGTTACGGAGGAACGCAGCGTTTGCCACAATTAGTGGGTAAAGGCCGCGCGATGGAAATGATTATGACTGCGGCCATGATTTCTGCTGAAGAAGCAAAACAATATGGTTTAGTAAATCACGTAGTGCCGCAGGCTGAACTTCTTGAATTTACAAACGGAATCGCTCAAAAGATCATTAAAAATGCTCCATTTGCTATCGGAAAAGCGATAAAGGCCATTAATGCGAACTTTAAAGATGGAAAAGATGGTTTTGAAACTGAAATAAAATCATTCGGAAAATGTTTCGGAACGCAGGATTTTAAAGAAGGAACCACAGCGTTTTTAGAGAAAAGAAAAGCTGAATTTACAGGAAAATAGAATTATACCACAGAGCTTCACAAAGATTTTACACAGAGCTTCACAAAGTTTTTTCCTTGTGCCCTTTGCGTAAATCCTAGCGAACTTTGCGGTTAAACAACACAATACAGAGACTCATAAGGTTTTAAAAACTTAGAACCTTAGCATCTCAGAACCTTAGCACCTTAAAAAAAATGTACGAACCAATATTTGCTCTTTTTTGCGAACGCGTCAAAGAAAGTATTCAAGCCGGCACTTTTGCCAAACTTACACTTGCCAAAACAATCGGCGATACCGAGATTAAAAATATTTATTTCCGATTGGTTTTAAATGAAGATAATACCTATTCCATTTCATTGACTTCGCGTTACAAAACCGAAGAAATCGAAAGTATCCATACTTTAGATGAAGCTTTAATGGTTTTAGGAACTTATATCAAAAATCCGTTTTTGACTGCACTTTTGTTTACGACTGATAACGATGTAACATTCAAAGTAAATAAGAAAAACGCAGGAAGTATTATCGAACAAGAACCGACATTTAAAAATGCTTCGCCGGTAATGTTAGAAATGATTGAAAAAGGTATTGTTTAGTTTTTACTAATATTGAAGCTATAGCATTCAGTTTGTCAGGCTGAGCGAAGTCGAAGCTCGGTTCGCTGAATCACTTTGCGAGACTTCGACTTCGCTCAGTCTGACAAACGAAAAAAATCAGTCCTTCGCGTTCCTCTGTGAAAAACCTCCGCGTATCTCTGTGGTATAACCCCTCCTAAATAAGCTTCACAAACAAATTAGAAGCAATTTTATTCGAAATAGATAATTCCCTTCCATCAACCTTAATTTTAACCGATAAATCGAATGATTCCTTAGAAAGAAATTCGATTTTAGATCCTAAAGCAATTTCCTGTTTGTCCAGATATTTCAAAAACTCTGAAGAAGTATCTTTTACACCCACACAAACACCAATTTGATGTTCGGTCAATTCAGAAAGCAAATATTTTTCTATTTTAATGATTCGGCCATTGGCATCGGGAATCGGGTCGCCGTGCGGATCTTCTGTTGGATTTCCAAGAAAATCATCCAATCGATTAATTAATTGCTCTGATTTGATGTGCTCTAGCTGTTCTGCAATATCGTGAACCTCATCCCAGCTGAAATTTAGTTTCTCCACCAAAAAAACTTCCCATAAACGATGTTTTCGAACAATCATTTTGGCAGCCAGTTTTCCGTTTTCGGTCAATGAAACACCTTGGTATTTTTTATAGTTTACTAAATCTTTATCTGCCAGCTTTTTAAGCATATCGGTAACCGATGAAGCTTTGGTTTCCATCATTTCAGCAATAGCATTTGTGCTCACTTCCGTTTCTAAAGAAGCCGTAAGGTGGTATATTGATTTTAGATAGTTTTCTTCTGAGAAAGTCATTCTTTTAAGGTTCTGAGGTTCTAAGGTTCTGAGGTTCTAAGTTTTTGTTCTGAAGAAAACCTTAGAACCTTAGCATCTCAGCGACTTAGCACCTTATTTAACAATTAACAAAGGTATCGAAATTTTATGTCTCAATTTGTCTACGGTGGTGCCAAATAAAATGTCTTTTAATCCGGTGTGGCCGTGGGTTCCCATGACTAAAATGTCATAATTTCCTTCGTTGATGATTTTCGGGATTACTTTGTTTGGTTTTCCAAAACCAAGTTCGGTTTTGATGTTGAAACCTTTCTGCGAAAGCATTTCTTTATATTCTAACAATAATTTTTCATCGATCGTGGTTTCATGATCATGAACGTGAACACCATACATGTGTGCACCAACGGTTTCAACAATGTGAATTAAAGTGTATTGTGTGTCGAGTCCACCTAATTCAAAAGCTCTGTTCAATGCAGATTCATCAGCTTTTGAGAAATCTACAGAAATCGCGATATTCTTATAGCTTTGGCCTTCTTTTGGAGAAAACTGCAGTTTTAAATTATGCGGAGAATGATTGATGAATTTAGCCTGTGCTTTTACGATAAAAGGTTTTGCAATGATATAAAGCAACAAAGCCAGAAATGCTAAAGCCAATGGAATAACGGTAAACCATAATATCATTGGATTACTAGAGCTTTCAAGCCATGAGGTTATTTCATCATAAACCAATTTGGCATTCAAAGAAACGATGATTGTGGCAATAATCCAGGAAACAACCTGAGTGGTTTTTGAAATATGAAAACCATTCATTTTTGATTTATCGCTCACAAAATGAATCAGCGGAATAATAGCAAAACCCAATTGCAAACTCAAAATTACCTGGCTCAGAATTAATAGTTTCCCCGTGACGCTTTCGCCATAAATATAAATCACAATTAAAGCGGGAACAATAGCAATTAAACGCGTAATAATGCGGCGAACCCAAGGCTGAATTCTTAAATGAAGATAACCTTCCATTACAATTTGCCCCGCTAAAGTTCCTGTTACGGTTGAGCTTTGTCCAGCGGCGATCAAAGCTATTGCAAATAAAGCTGGTGCCCATTTGGTTCCCAATAAAGGTTCTAGAAATTTATGCGCGTCCTGAATTTCAGCAACTTCAAACATACCATTTTTATGAAAAGTTGCTGCAGCAAGAATCAATATGGCAGCATTAACAAAGAAAGCAAGGTTGAGCGCAATCGTTGAGTCAATAAAATTGTATTTTAAAGCTTGTTTTATTCCGGCAGGAGTGCGGTCGAATTTTCTGGTTTGTACCAAAGAAGAGTGTAAGTAGAGGTTATGTGGCATTACGGTTGCTCCAATAATTCCAATAGCGATGTACAAGGCTGCCGAATTTGGAATTGACGGAATTAATCCTGCCATTATTTTAGAAACTTCCGGTTCAGCAAAAATCATTTCAAAAATAAAAGAAAACCCAATAATAGCGACTAGTACAATAATAAAGGCTTCCATCTTGCGAATTCCTTTGTTGATCAGGAATAATAAAAGAAAAGTGTCTAAAACAGTAATTAAAACACCTTCCATCAGCGGAATGTCAAATAGAAGATTGATTCCGATCGCCATTCCCAGTACTTCAGCTAAATCGCAGGCTGCAATGGCAATTTCTGCCAGAAAATATAAAATGTAATTGATGAATTTAGAATAGGTTTCTCTCGAAGCCTGCGCAAGATCGCGTTGTGTTACGATTCCAAGACGGGCGCTTAAACTCTGCAATAGTAAGGCCATTAAGTTACTCATTAACAAAACCCATACTAAAGTGTAGCCAAACTGACTTCCGCCGGCAATATCTGTGGCCCAGTTTCCGGGATCCATATAGCCGACGCTTACTAAGTATGCCGGACCTAAAAAGGCTAATATTTTACGAAAACCGGTTTTTTTATGCTCTGTTGCAACCGATTGGTTAACTTCTTCTAAAGATTTGGTCATTTCTACAACTGTTGTTTTAACAAATGTATATAAAAATTACATTCGCGCAACAATATTTTTAGACTAGTCTAAATCTTAAATGTTAGAATTGGAACAATTGGGACATATTCCTGACAATGTAAAGTTTATGTCGTTCACTTTATAATTGTGTGGAATAATATAACTCGGCTTCACACTTTCGAGACAAGTTATTTCAAGACACTTTTCGCAACTGAAGTGAGCGTGATTGTGAATGTGAACTCGCTGTGCATGATGATGGCATTTTGCATATTTTACAGTTCCATCAAGGTCTACAATTTTATGAACAATATCGTCATTGACCAGACGATCTAAAATTCTATAAACAGTAACGCGATCACAAATTTCTTCGATTTGTTTGTAAATTTCGGTATGTGACAGCGCAGTCTTAGATTTTCCAAAAATCTCTAAAACGGCCGTCTTTGCTGTGGTGTTTCTTGTTGTTTTCATTTTTTTAAAATAAAAAAATATTATTGCAACAATGTTGCAATTGATTTTTATGTGTATATTTGCAACAAAATTGCATTAAGCAAAAGTACACGAAATGAAGAAAACTACAACACCTTTTTACGATATTTTAGGAATTTCAAGCGCGACGATTTGTTTGGTGCATTGTCTTATTTTTCCGCTTCTGACTGTGTTGCCTTTAGGCTTGAGTCATAATCCGTTTATTGATTTGCTTTTCGCAACGATCGGGCTTTTTGCAATCTTTAAAATTATAAAAAAATCGGGACTATTAATAGCAACAATTTTGATTGTTTCGATGGGGCTGATTTGGATCAGTGTTCTAAGTGAAATCATTTTAGATATTCATCTTGATTTGATTTTCATTGGCGGAACCGGAATGATCATTGGGCATTTGCTGAATTATAAAACACACAAAATTAAAAACCATTAATAAATACAGTTATGGAACAAAAGAATTTTGAAGTCATTATTGTGGGCGGAAGTTATAGCGGACTTTCAGCGGCGATGAGTTTAGGGCGTTCTTTACGTCAGGTTTTGGTTATTGACAGCGGTTTGCCTTGCAACAGACAAACGCCACATTCACATAATTTCATTACACAAGATGGTGAAGTGCCTGCTGTCATTTCGGCGAAAGCCAAATTACAAGTGGATTTCTATAAAACGGTTCAGTTCTTTAACGGAGTTGCTGTTCAGGCGATAAAAACAAAAGAAGGTTTCGAAATCAAAACAGATTCAGGCGAAACTTTTACTTCTAAAAAAGTATTATTCGCAACGGGTGTAAAAGATTTGCTTCCCGAAATTAAAGGTTTGGCTGAATGTTGGGGTATTTCGGTTTTACATTGTCCGTACTGTCATGGTTATGAAGTGAAAACAGAGAAAACTGCCATTATCGCCAACGGAGAAATGGCTTTTGAATATGCAAAACTGATTTCGAACTGGACAAAAGATTTAAGATTGCTGACCAATGGAAAATCAACCATGACATGGGAACAAACAGAAATTCTTCAAAAACATCAGATCGAAATCATTGAGGAAGAGATTGAATCTTTGGAGCATGAAAACGGAAATCTTAAGCAAGTGATCTTCAAAAATCAATCAAAAGTAGCCGTAAAAGCAATTTATTTCAGACCGCCTTTCGAGCAGCATTGTCCTTTGGCCGAAGCTTTAGGTTGTGAATTAACGGAACAAGGTTTGATCAAAGTTGATATGATGCAGAAAACGACTCTTCCTGGAGTTTATGCAAGTGGAGATTGTGTTATTCAGGCGAGATCTGTCGCGATGGCGGTTTCTTCGGGCTCATTTGCAGGTGCTTCTATTAATAAAGAACTTATAGATGAAAGCTTTAGTTGATATTCTGGCTGCTAATTTTTAAACACATAGAGACATAGATTTTTTCTTTGCGTTTAAAGGTCAATTTAAAAAGCTAGCTTTCACACATAGCTATGTTTTTTAATGCAAGTGAAACGCCTTTTGCCAGATAAAAAAACTATGTCTCTATGTGTTTAAACAAAAATCTAACATATTGATTTAAATTGATTTAAAATTTTTAGTTTCAGAATCATTATTTGTCAAATTTAATTTTTAGTTTTGTCTAAATTTAATTTTATAATAATGAAAAACTCAATAGTAATATTGATTCTGTTTACTTTACAATTTTCTTACGCACAGGAAAACATGACTATTTCTGGTTTTGTTACTGGCGAAGGAAATAAAATACAAGCCGCGAATGTGCATTTACTGGGCACCAAACAAAAAACAGTTACCGATAGTTTAGGTTATTATTTTTTTGAAAATGTTACGAGAGGAAAATATACTATTCGAGTGACCTCGACTGGATTCAAACCAATGACCGTTGAAATTTTAGTTGTTGAAGCACAAAATACAAATCAAGATTTTGAGTTAGAAGACAATGAAAATCAACTTAACGAAGTTGTGGTTTCAGGAACTTTAAAAGCAGTAAAAAGATTAGAAAGTGCTGTTCCGGTTGAGGTTTATTCGCCGGTTTTCTTCAAGAAAAATCCAACTCCGAGTATTTACGAAGCGCTTCAAAACATCAATGGCGTTCGGCCGCAGCTTAATTGTGGTGTTTGCAATACGGGCGATATTCATATCAATGGTTTAGAAGGTCCTTACACTTTGGTGTTGATTGACGGAATGCCAATTGTGAGCAGTCTTTCGACGGTTTATGGTTTATCCGGAATTCCGAATTCTCTGGTCGAACGAATTGAAATCGTAAAAGGTCCGGCTTCGTCTTTGTACGGAAGTGAAGCAGTCGGCGGTCTGATTAATATTATCACTAAAAACCCAACGAACGCGCCGGTTTTTGCAGCTGATGTTTTTACCACGACTTATTTGGAAACCAATGTCGATTTGGGAATGAAATTCAGTCCGACTAAAAAATCAATGACGCTTTTGGGAATCAATTACTTTAATTACAATGAAGTGGTCGATAAAGACAAAGACAATTTTACCGATGTGACTTTGTCTGAACGGATTTCGGTTTTCAATAAATGGAGTTTTTTGAGAAATGAAAATAGACTTTTCACGATCGCGGCACGTGGTATGTATGAAGATCGCTGGGGCGGAGATGTGCGCTGGGAGAAAAAATACCGAGGCGGCGATGAAATTTACGGCGAAAGTATTTATACCAAAAGAGGTGAATTAATAGGAAGTTATCAATTGCCATTTGAAGAAAAACTGATGCTTTCGTTCTCCGGAAATGTGCATTATCAGGACAGTCGTTACGGAACAACATCGTATATCGCGAATCAGAAAATTGGTTTTTTGCAATTGACCTGGGATAAAAAGCTAGGAAGGAATGATTTACTTGCCGGAATTGCGAATCGCTATTCGTATTACGACGACAATACTACTGCCACAAAAGAAGCCGAAAGCACCTGGTTACCCGGCATTTTTGTTCAGGATGAAATTACGCTTTCGCCGAAAAGTCAGGTTTTGTTAGGAATGCGCTATGATTATAACTCGATTCACGGTTCAATTTATACACCAAGAGTGGCGTATCGTTGGAAGAAAAACGAAAACACGATTTTCAGATTGAATGCCGGAACGGGTTTTCGTGTTGTGAATTTATTTACCGAAGATCACGCAGCATTAACAGGTTCGCGCGATGTTGTCATTCAGAATGATTTGAAACCAGAACAGTCTGTGAATGCGAATCTGAACTATATTCAAAAAATAAACTTCGGTAACGGCACTTTTATCGGAATTGAAACAACGGCTTTTTACACCCGTTTCAGCAATAAAATCATATCCGATTACGAAACCGATCCCAATAAAATCATTTATGATAATATCAACGGTTATGCTATCAGCCAGGGAATCAGTACGAATGTAGATATCAATTTTCCTTCAGGATTAAAGATGATTTTGGGCGCTACTGTTTTAGATAATAAAAATGTGGAAAACGGGGTTTCAGAAAGACCTTTTTTAACCGAGAACTTTACAGCAACCTGGAGCGTTTCTTATAAAATAGAATCCTTAAATTTATTATTGGATTATACCGGGAATGTTTACAGTCCGATGAACTTGCCATTGTTGAGTGAATATGATCCGAGAAGCCCGAAATCGCCGTGGTTCAGTATTCAGAACATTCAATTTACCTATTTTGGATGGAAGAATTTTGAGCTGTATGGCGGAATTAAGAATCTGTTGAATTTCACACCAATGCAAAAAAATCCGTTTTTAATCTCGAGAGCGAATGATCCTTTTGATAAAAATGTGCAATACGATTCGGCCGGAAAAGTATTGGTAACACCGGATAATCCATACGGATTAACTTTTGATACGACGTATGTTTACGGGCAAAATCAGTCGATTCGCGGGTTTTTTGGGTTGAGATATACTTTGAGATAAAATGTTTTATGCCACAGATTGCACAGATTAAAAAAGATTTTTTTGCCACGACCCGAGCGATAGCGAATAGGCGAAGCAATTACCTTGAATTTTAATTTGTGCAAATTTGTGTAATTTGTGGTAACACTTTTTTTAAATTCCTTTTAATCTGTACAATCTGTGGCAAAAAATAAAAACACATGAAAAAGCTAGCAATAATTATCTTCTTTTTGGGAATTACCTCAACGGGATTCTGCCAACTTCAAAGCAGATCTTTTGAGGCGATAGATAGTTTGCAGCAGATTCAAAAGCGAAAAATTATCGTTTTTATTCATACCAATTGGTGTCAGTATTGCCAAAAAATGAAAAGCACGACTTTCAAAAATCAGGAAATTATCCAAAGTTTAAATTCGGATTTTTATTTTATTGATTTTAATGCTGAGGAAAAACAGGATATTTCATTTAATAATCAAATGTTTAAATACCAGCCAACAGGAAATAATGTTGGTGTGCATGAACTGGCTTTGGAACTCGGAACAATGAACAATCAAATTGTGTATCCGGTTTTGTGTGTTTTGAATGAGAAAAACGAAATCATGCTGCAGTATAACAATTACCTCAGCCCAAAAGATTTTAAACTGCTTTTAGAAAAATTGAAAGAATAAAATTCCTTATTTTTGAGAATGAATTCTTCGCAAATAAAACATTTCAATTACATTTTTACAGGAACAGGTTTGTCAGCTTTGATGACCGTTTATAAAATGATTTTATCTGGGAAATTCATTGACAAGTCTATATTATTATTAGATCAGGATGTTAAGAAAACCAATGACAGAACCTGGTGTTTTTGGGTACAAGAAGAAACGATATGGAATTCAATCATCTCAAAAAAATGGGATTCGGCTTTGTTTGCAAATGAAGATTTCAAAAGAGATTTGGAGCTGAAACCATATCAATATAACCAAATTCGTGGAATTGATTTTTACAATTTTGTTTTTGAAACCATTTCTAAAGAATCAAATATCACTTTTTTAAACGAAAAAGTAACCGATATCAATGAACTCGAAACTCATGTTTTTGTGGGAACCGAAGAAAACAGATATACTGGGGATTACTTATTCAACAGTGTATATACCAAGGGCCTTGTTCAAAGTCAAGCCAAATATCCGGTTTTGCAACAGCATTTTGTGGGTTGGTTTGTGAAAACTGAAGATGAAGTTTTCAATCCGGAACAAGCTACTTTCATGGATTTTTCGGTTGAACAAAGAGGAAATACTCGTTTTATGTATGTTTTGCCAATTTCTAAAACAGAAGTTTTGGTGGAGTATACGTTGTTTTCGGAGAGTTTGCTTCCGAAAGAAGAATATGAAAAGGAGATTCAGTTGTATTTAGAGAAACTCGGCGCAGCTAAATTTGAAATTATTGAAAAGGAGCAGGGAAGTATTCCGATGACTTGTTATCCCTTTTGGAAAAAGAATACCAAAAGAGTTTTAAATATTGGGACAGCCGGCGGATGGACCAAAGCGAGTACTGGTTTTACTTTTAGAAATTCAGATAAAAAATCATCTCAGTTGGTAGAATTTCTTCAAAAGGAAAACTTCAAAATGGCATCCTTTCATAAAAAGAGCCGATTTTGGTTTTATGATTTATTGCTTTTGGATATTTTGTACCGCCATAACGAATTAGGAAGCCCTATTTTCTCCTCTTTATTTAAAAAAGGTAATCCAGCATTGGTTTTTAAGTTTTTGGACGAAGAAACAAGTTTAATGGAGGATTTGCAGGTTATTGTGAAATGCCCTAAAACACCATTTTTGAAAGCTTTATTTCGAGTTTTGTTTAAATAAGAGCCTTTATAAAGCTCCAATTTTGACTTTCGACTTTAAGACTTTCCAACTTTCGACTTTTCCAATCGAACTATAACAAAACTTTATACTTCAAATTAAGTAGTTGCGCTTAAACTTTGTAACTTTGCAAAATCAAAAGTAAAATTTAAAAATAAACAATATGTATCCAGAAGAAATGGTAAAACCAATGCAAGCTGAATTAACAGCTGCAGGTTTTCAAGATTTACATAGTGCTGACGCTGTAGATAACGCTATCAAAGCTGAAGGTACCACTTTAGTTGTTGTAAACTCTGTTTGTGGCTGTGCTGCAAGAAATGCACGTCCGGGAGCAAAAATGAGTTTAGAAGGTGCTAAAAAACCAGATCACTTAATTACAGTTTTCGCTGGTGTTGACAAAGAAGCGGTTGATGCTGCAAGACAACATATGTTTCCTTTTCCTCCATCATCGCCATCTATGGCTTTGTTCAAAAACGGAGAATTGGTTCACATGTTAGAGCGTCACCACATCGAAGGACGTCCAGCTGAATTAATCGCTGAGAATTTGCAAGATGCGTTTAACGAGTTTTGTTAATTCTTGAGGTTCTAAGGTTCTGAGATGCTAAGGCACTAAGGTCTAAAAAACAAAAAGCACTACTTTTTAGTAGTGCTTTTTTTTATCTTTAATCACAATCTCTTAGCACCTTAGTATCTCAGAACTTTATTTTAAACCTTAGTACCTTAGAATCTTAGCATCTCAGAACCTTTAAAGGCTCCATCCCCCGCCTAAAGCTCTGTAAAGCTGAATCATAGAAGCCAACTGACTTTGGGTTAAATCGGATAGGCTTAATTCGGCATCAAATAGAGAGCGCTGTACTTCAAGTACTTCCAGATAAGAAACGTAACCGTTGTAATATCTGGCTTCAGATAATTCTAAATTTTTTCTTGCGGCAATAACTTGTCTGTCACGTGCTGCCCATTCCTCTTTATAGGTTTTTACATTTTGCAACGATTGCTCCACTTCCGAAAGGGCAATGATACAAGTCTTTTGGTAGGAAAGTCTCGATTCTTCAGCAATTTGTCTGTAGATTTCTACTCTTCGTTTGTTTTTTCCAAAATTGAAGATAGGTCCGGCAATTGAACCACTTGCATTTTGAACATAAGAAGAACCGTCAAATAAAGTGCTTACTTTACTACTTGCAAATCCTGCAATAGCAGCAATGTTAAAAGACGGGAAACGCATTGCCTGCGCAACACCAATTCTTTCATTAGAAGCCATATAATACATTTCAGCCTGTCTAACATCTGGTCGGTTTCGTAAAAGAATAGAAGGGATAGAAACCGGTATGTTGTTAACTACTTCAAGTTCTGTAACAGTTTTACCGCGTTCAATTGGACCAGGAGGCTGACCGGTTAATATGGAGATTGTATTTTCCCGCATAGTAATTTGTCTTTGAATGGACGGAATAACCGCTTCGGCAATCGCGACTTGTTGCTCGATTTGAACTTTGTCTACCTCAGAAACATATCCGGCCAAGAACCTTGCATTGATGATATCAAATGCTTTTCGTCTGGTTTCAAGTGTTTGATTGGTAATAATCAGTTGATTATCAAAATTTCGGAGTTCAAAATAAGCAGTAGCAATATCACTAACCAGATTCGACAAAATTACTTTTCGTCCCTCTTCGCTGGCAATTAATTCATCCTGAACAGCTCTGTTTTCATGGCGGATCTTACCCCAAAAATCGAGTTCCCAAGATAATGAAGCAGATGCGCTTGAAGGAATAAATGCTTTTTCATTACTATTTATTGTACCACTATAGCCAATGGCGGGTAATAAATCAGCTTTTGAATAGCCTAATTCTGCTCTGGTTTGTTCAATACGTGCCATGGCAATTCGCAGATCATAGTTGTTTTCTAACCCTTTATTGATAAGTCCTTTTAAAACATCATCATTAAAAAGATCAAACCATTTCACGTTGACTACAGAAGCAAGAGTATCCGCATATCCAGGGCCATAACGAAAATTAGCCGTTTGAGGTTCATCTGGCTTTTGATATTTTGGACCTACGAGACAAGCTGTAGGCAATACTGCCAGAGTAAGAATAACGATTAGTATTTTTACTTTATTCATCATGATCTGTAGTTTTTGAATCCGTACTAATTTCAGTTGCTACAACCTCATCCTTCTTTTTTCCGATATTTTCAATCATTACAAACAATCCCGGAACAATTAATACTCCCAGAACTGTCGCAATTAACATTCCGCTAAATACAGCCATTCCCATTACGATACGTGCCTGCGACCCAGCACCTGTCGCGGTCAGCAACGGTACAACTCCAAGAATAAAGGCAAAAGCCGTCATCAAAATTGGTCTAAAACGAAGTTTAGCTGCAGTCATAGCCGCTTCATAGAGGGGTGTTCCTTTTTCATATTCTTCTTTGGCAAATTCTACAATCAAAATGGCATTTTTCGCGACCAATCCAATTAACAGAACCAGACCAATTTGGGCAAATACATTGTTTACGTAGGCATCACTTCCTAATCTCGCGAGAAACAATCCTAAAAAGGCTCCGAAAACCGCAAATGGCGCACCAAGTAATACGCTGAAAGGTAATTTCCAGCTTTCGTATTGTGCGGCAAGAATTAAGAATACAAAAACCAATGCCATTAAGAATACAGTGCCTCCTCCGGGAGAATGTTTTTCCTGATAAGAAAGGTTGATATAATCGTAACTCATATCAGCCGGTAGTGTTGCCTTCGCTACTTCTTCTAAGGCATCTAAGGCCTGTGCACTACTATAACCTTCGTTTGGAGCTCCGCCAATTTCTGCCGCTCTAAATAAATTAAGACGATTGGTAAAATCAGGTCCTGAAACTTTTGTCGCGGTTACCAAGGTTGATATTGGCAGCATATCGCCTTTGTCGTTTTTCACGTAAATCAGATTTAGATTTTCTGGTTTTACACGATCAATGGCTTCTCCCTGCAAATACACTTTGTACTGACGTCCAAAACGGTTGAAATCATTCACATAAGTCCCTCCCAAAAAGGTACCCAATACTTCAGTTACTTTTGAAACTGGTACACCGAGTTTCATGGCTTTGTCGTTATCTATTTCTAACTTAACCTGAGGTGTTCCGGCATTATAAGTGGTGTAAATCCTTTTTATTTCCGGACGTTTTTGCGCTTCGGCAATAAATGCCTGAGTTTGTTGTGCAAGATATTGTGGAGTATTTCCACCTCGATCCTGCAACATTAAGCTAAACCCAGCGGACGCTCCAAGTCCCTGAATTGCGGGCGGACCAAAAGCCATTACTGTCGCATTTGTTATTTGATGGGCAAATTGGCCGTTAATTTTATCAGCTATTTGTTGCGCCGTCATTGTTCTTTCATCCCAAGGTTTAAGTGATATAAAGATGAAAGCGTTTGCAGGTAAATAAGAACTGGTTAGTAAACTATATCCGTTAATGGTGGTATAACAGTCCAGCGTTTCTTCTTTTGATAAAATTGACTCAATTTTTCTGGTTACTTCATCAGTTCTTTGTAAAGAGGAAGCAGGTGGAGCGTTAACATTTACTAGTACATAACCCTGATCTTCTTCAGGAATAAACCCTGCCGGAACTTTTTTGCCTAAGAATACTACAGCAACTAAAACCACAGCAAGCAAAACGATAATACGTAATGCTTTTTTCGCAAAGAAAGTTGCTCCTTTGATATATCTGCCTGTCACATTTTCGAAAATTCTATTAAATCCTGTAAAAAATTTGGCAAGCCATCCGGTTTGTTCCGCTACGGGTTTTGTGGGTTTTAACAACATTGCACAGAGCGCGGGACTTAGGGATAAGGCACTAAAGGCAGAGAAGGCCACAGATACTGCAATGGTTATTGCAAATTGCTGGTAAAAACGACCCGTGATTCCGGGAGTCATTGCCACGGGAACGAACACCGCAATCAAGATTAAAGCGATCGCAATTACGGGTCCTGAAACTTCACGCATCGCTTGTATAGTGGCATCTTTTGGAGATTTTCCGTGTTCAATATGATGTACAACAGCTTCCACTACAACAATAGCATCATCGACGACAATACCAATTGCTAATACTAATCCTAATAGTGAAAGTGTATTAATGGAAAATCCCAATAATGGAAAAACGGCAATTGTTCCAATTAATGAAACTGGAACTGTGATCAACGGAATCAATGTTGCACGCCAGTTTTGGAGGAAGATAAAAACCACAAGTATAACTAAGATAATGGCTTCAACAAGAGTGTGGAGAATGTCTTCAACACCCGCTGTAATTGCTGTTGTAGTATCTAGCGAAACCTGATATTCAACGTTTGAAGGAAATCTTTTAGAGATCTCATCCATAGTTGCTTTAGCTTTTGCAGCTACTTCCAAAGCATTACTTCCAGGCATTTGAAATATTCCGATGGCCGCGCTGGGTTTGCCATTTCTGCGTGAAGTTGAACTATAATTTTCAGTACCTAATTCGATTCTCGCTATATCACTTAGAAGTACTTTTGACCCGTCTTCTTTACTTTTTACTATAATTTCAGAGAATTGTTTTTGAGTAACCAATCGGTCCTGAAGTGTTACGCTATAGGTAAAATCTGTTCCCATCGGAGCCGGTTCAGCACCAAATTTTCCTCCCGGAGTAATCATGTTCTGATCGTTCAATGCTTTTTTGATCTCATCAACTGTAATTCCGAGACTGCTCATTTTGCCCGGCTGAAGCCAAATCCTCATAGAATATTCACTTCCAGCAAAAAGAATACAATCTCCTACACCTTTAATTCTCGCAAGAGCATCAATAACGTTGATATAGGCATAGTTATTTAAAAAGACACCGTCGTATTTAGGATCAGAAGAGGTAAGCGTAAAAATCATCATCGGGAATGATAAAGACTTTTTAATCGAAACCCCTTGTTGTTTTACACTCTGAGGTAAGAATGGTTCAGCTTGCTTTTCCTTATTTTGCGTAAGCATGTTGGCATTATCCAAATCAGTACCTACATCAAAAGTTACTTCGACAGTAAGTGCTCCGTCTGAAGTATTGATAGATTTCATGTATAACATGTTTTCTACACCATTTACCTTTTGTTCAATAGGTGTGGCTACAGCTTGTTCGACATTTATGGCATTTGCTCCAGTAAAAGAAGTAGTGATTTTTACTAAAGGTGGAACAATATCAGGATATTGAGCGACAGGCGTTTTCTGCAAAGCCAGTAATCCAAGTATAATAATGATGATACTGATTACCATGGCAACAATTGGTCTTCTAACAAAAAATTCTCCCATAATGATGTTTGTAAATTATTAAGTTAGCACAGAATTATTTAACTGCTTGTCCTTGTCCCGGAGTCCATTCTTGAATTTTCGGCGTTATAACATTACCGCTTTTTAATTGAGAGGTTCCTCCAAGCGCAATTTTATCATTGGCTGTTAGTCCATCAGTAACGATATAGGAGTCTTTGAATGCAGGACCTAGTTGTATTGCCTTCATTTCAACTTTATTGTCTTTGCCTAAAACATAAACCTGAGTAATTCCCTGCATTTCAATAACAGAACGTTGAGGTATAATCAGAGCATTTTTGCGAATATCTGAAGTAACAATAACTTTTACATATTGGCCAGGGCGAATCAATTGTTGTGGGTTGGCAAATGCAGCTTCAAAAGTTACAGCACCGGTAGCAGGATCAATTTGTCTGTCGGCAAAACTGATTTTTCCCTTTTCAGAATAAATTGAACCGTCTGACAACAGGATAGAAATGGTTTTTGCAGCATTTTTCAAATTGGAATCTTTCTTAGAAATTTCTCTGAATATTCGAAGAAATTCCTGCTCGCTCACAGTAAAACGGACTCTTACATCGCCTAAATCAGAAACAGTATTTAAAACAGATGCGGGACCTGGACGAACATAATCACCAACTCTGACTTTTGATATTCCGATTAATCCGGAAATTGGCGAAACAATGTTACTGTACCCTAACTCTATTTTTGAATTTTTAAGATTGGCCGATGCAGCTTTTATAGAAGCTTGAGACGCATTATAAGATGATCTCGCAGCTATCAACTCTCTTTGACTTATGGCGTTTATTTTAGCCAATGGAACCATCATTTCGTAATCTGATTTGGTTTTGGCCAATCTGGCTTGCATTTCGGCTAATTGGCCTTCTGCTTCATTTACTTTCGTCTGAAATGGCAACGGATCTATTGTATACAATAACTGCCCTTTTTTTACTAAACCTCCTTCTTTGAAATTAAGACTAAGGATAACACCATCAACTCTTGGGTTGATTTGGATATCGGATTCCCCAAAAGTTTGACCAGTAAATTCTGATTCAAGATTTACATCTTGCTGTAATACTTGAACAATTGGAATTTCGAGAGGCTTAGGAGCCGGAGGAGTTTCTTTTTTACAGGATAACAATAAAAAAAGTAAGAAAATTGTTGGAGAGTAAATTCTGTTCATTTTTAATTTTTTATTAAATTTCATTAAAACTCAACTAACTAAAAACCAAATAATTCATTAGCTAAGTTAACATTTTTTTATTAAGATTTGAAATATTATTTTTCATTCCCATTTTTTCTTAAATTTATATTTAATTGATCTTCAATTGTTAATAAAATCGACTAAAAGCTATAAAATACCGCCAAACTGCACTTTTTGTAAGAATCTATTTTTAATTTTTTCTAATTATATTTTAAAAATTCCTGTTATGTCAAAAAAGAATAAAGTAAAATCGAAGAATTTGAATAGCGCTTCAAGCGATCTACAGGCGTTAAGTAAAAAAGAATTATTGCATAAGGCAAAAAAGTTTTCAGAACAATATTGTGTTGGTGATGATAAGAGTTTTACACTAAGGGACAGGCCCACTTCTTATTTTGGGAATGAAGAAAAATCAGCAATTAAAGAAACTTTGCAAATGGGGGTAAAAGCATTGGCTGCTATGCAGGACATTCTATATGCACAGGATAAATGGTCGGTTTTGCTTATTTTTCAGGCTATGGATGCTGCTGGAAAAGATGGCGCTATCAAACATGTTATGTCTGGTGTAAATCCGCAGGGTTGTCAGGTATCTTCTTTTAAAGGACCAAGTTCTGAAGAATTGGATCATGATTATTTGTGGCGTTGCCAAAAACATTTACCCGAAAGAGGACGTATAGGCATTTTTAATCGCTCCTATTATGAAGAAGTTTTGGTAGTTCGTGTTCACGAACAGATTCTGAAAAGTCAAAAAATACCAGAAAAATTGATTACTGAAAATATTTGGGAAAATCGTTTTGAAGACATAAGAAATTTTGAAAGGTATCTTAACAGAAACGGAACTGTTGTAATCAAGTTTTTTCTTAATGTTTCAAAAGACGAACAAAAAAGAAGATTTATAGAACGCGTAGATAACCCGGATAAAAACTGGAAATTTAGTGCAACAGATGCGAAAGAACGTGGCTATTGGAATGATTATATGCATGCGTATGAAGAATTAATAAAGAACACATCGACTAAAAAATCTCCCTGGTATGTTATTCCCGCCGACAATAAATCGTATGCGCGAATTGCCATTGCATCTGCAATAATTCACGCCTTAGACGAGATGGATTTAGAATATCCGAAAGTAAGCGAAGAAAAAATCGCCGAATTAAATGCGGTCAAACAAGCATTGCTCGATGAAAAAGAGTAATACGGAAAAGATCGCAACTTTAGCTTTTAAAAAACCTTAGTACCTCAGAACCTTTGTAACTTAGAACCTTTTTCTCTACCTTTGCACCTCAAAAAAATTCTCAACTTAAATTAGTTTATAGCATGCAACTGTACAACACTTTAAGCGCAGAAGAAAGAGCCATCATGATCGATGATGCAGGTAAACAACGTCTTACGTTGTCTTTCTATGCGTACGCCAAAATTCAAGATCCCAAAAAATTTCGCGATGATTTATTTTTAGCCTGGAATAAGCTCGATGCTTTAGGCCGAATCTATGTCGCCACCGAAGGAATAAATGCTCAAATGAGTATTCCGGAAGAAAATCTGGAAGCTTTCAGAGCAACTCTTGAAGTTTATGATTTCATGAAAGGCATACGATTGAATGAAGCTGTAGAACATGATGATCATTCCTTTTTAAAATTGACGATTAAAGTTCGTGATAAAATCGTTGCTGACGGTTTAAACGATGAAACCTTTGATGTTACTAATATAGGCGTTCACCTTAAAGCCAAAGAATTTAACGAAATTCTGGATGATCCTAATACGATTGTGGTTGATTTTAGAAATCACTACGAAAGTGAAGTCGGCCATTTTAAAGGTGCCATCACTCCGGATGTTGAAACTTTTAGAGAAAGTTTACCCATAATCAACGAACAACTTCAAAATCATAAAGAAGATAAAAAACTGGTAATGTATTGTACTGGTGGAATTCGTTGTGAAAAAGCAAGTGCTTATTTTAAACATCAGGGCTTTAAAAATGTATATCAATTAGAAGGCGGAATCATTAATTACGCCAAACAAATTGAGGCAGAAGGTTTAGAAAGCAAATTCATTGGAAAAAACTTTGTGTTTGATAATCGTCTTGGCGAAAGAATTACCGATGATATTATCTCACAATGTCATCAATGCGGAAAACCTTGTGACAATCATACGAATTGCGAAAACGACGGCTGTCATTTGTTGTTTATTCAATGTGATGAATGTAAGTCAGCAATGGAAAATTGTTGTTCTACAGAATGTCTTGAAATTATTCACATGCCTTTGGTTGATCAGGTAAGATTGAGAACCGGAAAACAAGTTGGAAATAAAGTTTTTAGAAAAGGAAAATCTGAAAATTTAAAATTCAAACATTCGGGAGAGCTAGCTGATACTGCTTTGGCTGCATCCGAAACCCGAGGCGGAGCCGAACGGAGCGTAGCTAAACCAGCAGATATTCGTCAAAAAATCAAAGTTAAGAAGGTTCTTCTTGGAAAAGCAGAACACTATTATGTAAAAGCACAAGTAGCACAATTTACTATTGAAAATCAAGAATTGCGCCTTGGTGATAAGATCTTAATTTCCGGACCAACTACGGGTGAACAGGAATTGGTTTTGGATAAAATGATTGTCGATGGGGCAGCAACTACAACTGCTAAGATTGGTGATATCGTTACTTTTGAGGTACCATTTCGTATTCGTTTGTCGGATAAATTGTATAAAATTGTAAATTAGCTGAAATTTTAAGCTAATTTACAATGTCGCATTCTTTTACCAAATTACGGATTCATGCAATTTGGGCAACCAAAAACCGTCTTGAATTAATCGATGATTCTATTGAGAAAAAATTGTATGATTATATTCGGGACGGACTAATTGAATTAGGCTGTCCAGTAAGAATTATAAATGGAATGCCTGATCATGTGCATGTTTTATTTTTACAAAATCCACAAAAACTATTTCATATCTCTTAAAGCAAATAAAGGGGAGTTCTTCTCATTTTATAAATAGTGGAGAGCTAATCCTTGAAAAATTTGCGTGGCAAACTGGCTATGCGGCTTTTTCAGTCAGCGAGTCTCAGCTGGATGTTGTTCACAATTATATAAAAAATCAAAAGCAACATCATCTTAAGAAAAATGGGCAAGATGAATTTGACGAATTTGTAAAATTACACGGGTTGGGAAATAGATGATTCTTTAGCTCAATATTGCGTTCCCAAGGTTTAAACCTCGGGGACAATGTGAATAAAAGCTCCCGACAATAAACGTCAACATGGTGAGGAAAAACTCATGACAATTAATACGTTCCCAAGGTTGAAACCTCGGGCTATGTTGAAATTCGTTATAGATATAATACCACAATATCCTAGCCAGCGGTTTGATCCTTAAATGTCAAACTAAAGTTTCTAATAAATATAGATTCCCTAGGTCGACCTCTGACTAAAATTGAAAATTGATTATAAATCATTGCTGAAAACATAGCCCGAGGTTTTAACCTTGGGGACAATGTGAAGAAAAGCTTGCGACAAATAATACGTTCCCCAGGTTGAAATTTCGGCTATATTGAAATTCGTTATACCTAGAATACCACAACCTTAGCCAATGGTTTCAACTTTTGTAATATTTGGGGATATAGAACAAAAGCCTCCGATAAAAAATACCCTCCCAATTTTAAACCTTGGCCTAAAATTGAAAAAGATTTATAAGCATTGCTAAAAGCATAGCCCGAGGTTTCAACCTTGGGGGCAATGTGAAGAGAAACTCGCTACAAATAATACATCCCCAAGGTTGAAACCTCGGGCTATATTGAAAATTTTTATAAATACAATACCAATTAAAATGACATTGAATAAAATTGAACTCATGGCTCCTGCAGGGAACTTTGAGTCACTTCAGGCAGCGCTTGATAATGGCGCAGATTCAATCTACTTTGGCGTAGAACAACTCAATATGCGTGCTCGCTCAACAGTAAATTTCACAATGGATGATTTGACAGAAATTGCGAATCGCTGTCAAGCCAAAAATGTTAGAAGTTATTTAACGCTGAACACAATAATTTACGATCATGATTTATCTCTTGTAAAAACACTATTGAACAAAGCCAAAGAAGCCAATATTACTGCGGTGATTGCTTCTGACCAAGCTGTAATTGCTATAGCTAGAAGTATTTCTATGGAAGTTCATATTTCGACGCAATTGAATGTGACCAATATCGAAACCATAAAATTCTATAGTTTATTTGCCGATACTATGGTTTTAAGCCGGGAATTGAGCTTACGCCAAGTAAAGAAAATTACCGATCAAATTGAGAAAGAACAAATAAAAGGACCGAATGGGAATTTGGTTGAAATTGAAATTTTCGGTCACGGTGCATTATGCATGGCAGTTTCCGGAAAATGTTATTTGAGTCTGCATTCGCATAATTCCTCAGCCAATCGTGGCGCCTGCAAACAAAACTGTCGAAAAAAATATACCGTTATCGATCAGGAAACGGGTTTTGAAATAGAATTGGACAACGAATACATGATGTCGCCTAAAGATTTATGTACGTTAGATTTTCTCGATCAGGTAATTGATTCCGGAATTCAGGTTTTAAAAATTGAAGGTCGTGGTCGTGCTCCCGAATATGTGGCAACGGTAATCAAAACGTATAGAGAAGCAATTAATGCTTATTATGATAAAACGTTCACCGAAGAAAAAGTTGAGGTTTGGATGGAAGCTTTGAATACCGTTTACAATCGTGGTTTTTGGTCAGGTTATTATCTGGGGCAAGAATTAGGAGAATGGAGTGACAGTCCGGGATCTGCAGCAACTCAAAAAAAAGTTTATGTGGGGAAAGGAACTCATTATTTCCCAAAAGCAGAAGTAGGGCAATTCAAAATTGAAGCTTATGACATTAAAGTTGGAGATAAAATTTTGGTAACTGGTCCAAGTACAGGAGCTCAGGAACTAATTATTGATGAAATGTTTGTGAATGATTTAGTTTCTGAAAAAGCCACAAAAGGTGACGATTGTACTTTTAAATTGCCATTCCGAATCAGAATGTCTGATAAATTATATAAAATTGTAGAAGCATAATGGTTATTATAACATTGCAAAGAGATAAATGTATTGGGTGTAATTACTGTGTCGAAATGGATCCGATACATTTTCAAATGTCAAAAAAAGACGGTAAATCGGTTTTACTTCATTCGAATAATGCAAAAGGGTTTTTTACTTTGAAATCTCCCAATCATACCATTGTTGAAAGTTGTGAATTGGCGGCGAAAGCTTGTCCTGTTAAGATTATTACGGTTAAGGAAACTTAGGTTTTGTTTAGATTTAAAATTAAACGTCCTATTTTGTCTTTAAACAAATAGGACGTTTAATATTATTCTTCTGAAACCTCAAATTCATCAAAATCTTCAATTTCAGATAATTTAATCAATTTGCTTTGGCTGATTTTACTTTCAGTTTTCTTAAAAACTTCATCTCCTTCATAATCATCATTTATATTTTCGTTTAGAATCTTCTTTCTAGTTAAGAAGTTTATGCTTGTTTCTGATAAAACTGTCGGGCCATGATTACTGCTTGCATCGTATCCAATAAGTTCGAGATCGTTATTTTGATATCTAAAGGTATATGACCAATATCCATATCTTCCGTGACCATAACTGATAACTAATTTTCCTTTTATTATTTCAATATATAGTTCTGGAGCAAAATATACTCCACCATCTTCATTTTCAGAAGAAAAACATTCGTAATTTTTAACCACTAATTCATAACCGTCATTTTTGTTTAGTAGAACAAGAATACCTCTTCGGTTACGGTTTAACCTGCCACGATATTCATCTTTTATAATTTTGTTTTTATCAGTTTTCTTAATAATAAAAACACAATCTTCTAAATTATCTTTATTCAGATCGCCATATATAGTGTCGAAAATAGCATAACCATGAGGTAGAAAATCTTCAGGTTTTTTTCTTTTTGGAGTTTTTGAGAATTCTTTACCTGTATTAAAAACTTCTTGAATTTTTACAGGCTCTTTTTTTTGGCTTTTGTCGTTACAACTAATACTTATTGAAAGTGTGAAAATTGCTGCTAAAAAAAATAAATACTTATTCATATCATTTAAAGGCTTAAATTTTGTTGCGTTTTGATTTTATTGTTTAGTTATAGCCTTGGACTTCAATTTCCATTTTTTGTTTTTTCCTACGTATTCATAATTAATTATATGCTTTCCTGTTCGATCCTGAAAATGTTTCTTCAATGGTGTTAAGGTCAAATCTTCATTTAATTTGTAGCTACTTTCTTCAGATATCCCAAAAGCACTTCCATAAAGTTCTGTATTTATAGTATTAGTTTTTTTGTCAAATTCAGGTCTCGACCAAATATCTGTTTTTTCTACTGTATTATAAAGTCGAACGAGCTTATGCTTTATTTGATCATTGATAAAAATAATTGTCCATTCATTCCCATTTACATTAGAATAAACCCAACATAAAAGATCTTCGTCTCCATCATTGTCAAAGTCCACTATTTTAAAATTTGAATAAAGCTGATCATTATGAAAGTGCCAAAGAAAAGGCTGATAATCCAAGTTTTCCTGAAATTGAAATTCTTCGTTTTTAAATTGATAAAGTGACACCAATGAATCATTTTGTAAACGGAAAGAGTATTTAAGTGGACTTTTTCCTTTTAATTCAAAAGCACATTCAGGTTTTTCTTTAGTAAAATCAATATCATCTACACTTGCTGAAGCAGGAGGAAAATTGATTTTAAAAGAAAGAAGTCTTATAGAATCAATTTGGGTTTGTGAAAAAGAAAAGTTGAGAATTAAAAAGAAAGGTATGCAATAGAACTTCATTCGGTTTTGAATTTAACTACAAATATAATAACATGTAAGTAAAGTTTTATATTTTTGAAATAATAAAGAAATATCTAAATGGATTTTGAAACAATTTAGGTGTAAAATAAAATAATTTATTTTTATCCCGTCAAGAAATTAATTGCAATGCTTGTTACATAAAAAAGCCTATTTTGCAATATGTGAAATAGGTTTTTTTATTTAACAAGCATTTAGTTTTAATGCATAAAAAGCAAACTAAAAAAAATACTATCTTTACCGATTAAACGTTTATGAACTTAAGTTGCTTTTTGCAACACTACATATATAATTATGGCATGTACAAGTTGTTCAACCTCAGATGGTGGCGCACCAAAGGGTTGTAAAAATAATGGGACTTGCGGCACCGATAGCTGCAATAAATTGACGGTTTTTGATTGGCTTTCGAACATGAGCCCGTCTAATGGAGAGGCAATTTTTGATTGTGTTGAGGTTCGTTTTAAAAACGGCCGCAAAGAATTTTTTAGAAATTCAGAGAAATTAACTTTAAGTATTGGTGATATTGTAGCAACTGTTGCATCGCCAGGACATGATATTGGAATTGTGACTTTGACAGGCGAATTGGTAAAAATTCAAATGAAGAAGAAAGGGGTTAACCACGAAAGCAATGAAATTCCAAAAATTTATAGAAAAGCATCTCAAAAAGACATCGATATTTGGTCTGTAGCGCGTGATCGCGAGGAACCAATGAAAGTTCGTGCACGTGAATTGGCGATTCAACACAAATTGGAAATGAAAATTTCTGATATTGAATTTCAGGGAGACGGCTCAAAAGCGACGTTTTATTATACTGCAAATGACAGAGTCGATTTTAGACTTTTGATTAAAGATTTTGCTAAAGAATTTAGTACAAGAGTTGAAATGAAGCAAGTGGGTTTCCGTCAGGAGGCAGCACGTTTAGGTGGAATTGGTTCTTGCGGACGTGAACTTTGCTGTTCGACCTGGTTGACAGATTTTAGAAGTGTCAACACATCAGCAGCACGTTACCAACAACTTTCCCTTAATCCTCAAAAATTAGCCGGACAATGCGGAAAATTGAAATGTTGTCTAAACTATGAGTTGGACACGTACATGGATGCGCTCAAAGATTTCCCCGATTATGATACTAAATTAGTAACTGAAAAAGGAGATGCAATCTGTCAAAAACAAGATATTTTTAAAGGTTTAATGTGGTTTGCTTACACTAATAATTTTGCAAACTGGCATGTTTTGAAAATTGATCAGGTAAAAGAGATTATTGCCGAAAACAAGCTGAAAAATAAAGTTTCATCTTTAGAAGATTTCGCAATTGAAATTACTTCAGAGCCTGAAAAAGATTTCAATAATGCAATGGGTCAGGAGAGTTTAACTCGTTTTGATCAGCCAAAGAAAAAGAAAAAACCAAATCGCAAACGCAAACCAAATGCTGAAGGCGCTGTTGTAGCTGCTCCGGCACCAAACAAACCTCAACAAGGAAATAATAATAACAATAATAAACCAGCTGGCGGTAATCCGAATAAATCAAATAAACCGCACAATAAGCCTAATAATTCGAATAAGCCAAATAATTCGAACGACAATAAGCCAGCTGAGCCAAGAAAACCTATAATTATTACTAAAAATGAGAATAAAAAATAGCGGAATTCTTCTTTTGGCAGCAATTCTTCTTTTTTCTTGCGATAAGAAAAGAGTGTTTGATGAGTACAAATCTGTTGGAAGTGCATGGAATAAAGACAGTATTGTAACTTTTGATTTGCCCGTTTTAGATTCCACCAAAAAATACAATTTATTTGTAAATTTGAGAGACAATAACAATTATCCATTCAATAATTTGTTTTTAATTGTAGCTCTTGAAATGCCAAATGGTTTCACAAAAGTAGATACGTTAGAATATCAAATGGCAAATCCGGACGGAACGTTGTTAGGAAATGGTTTTACAGATATTAAAGAGAGTAAACTGTTTTACAAAGAAGACGTTAAGTTTAGAGGAAAATACAAGGTGCATATCAAACAAGCTGTTAGAGAATCTGGAAAAATACCAGGTGTTCAGGAGTTAGATGGTGTTACAGATGTAGGTTTTAGAATAGAACAAAAAGAATAGAAAATAGTTATTTATGGCCACCAAAAAAAACAATCAACCCAATAGTAATAAGGATATTAACTATTATAAAAAGAAATTCTGGAGAGTTTTTGCTTACACTTTGCTTGGAATTTTAGCTTTCTTTTTATTTGCCTCATGGGGATTATTCGGTTCAATGCCTTCTTTTGAAGATTTGGAAAATCCGGATTCTAATTTAGCTACAGAAATCATTTCTTCTGATGGAGTAGTGCTTGGTAAATACTTTAAAACCAATAGATCACAACTTAAATATTCTGATTTACCAAAGAGTTTAGTAGAAGCGTTAGTAGCTACCGAAGATGCTCGTTTTTATGAACATTCAGGAATTGACGGACGCGGAACTTTAAGAGCTGTTTTTAGCTTAGGAACCAATGGTGGGGCGAGTACTTTAACACAGCAATTAGCAAAACAATTATTCCACGGTGAAGGATCTAAATTCCTTCCTTTCAGAATTGTACAAAAAATAAAGGAATGGATTATTGCCATTCGTCTGGAAAGACAGTATACCAAAAACGAAATTTTGGCAATGTATTGCAACGTTTATGATTTCGGAAACTATTCTGTTGGAGTAAGTTCTGCCGCACAAACGTATTTCTCTAAAGATCCAAAAGACTTAACAATGGACGAATCGGCTATTTTAGTCGGAATGTTCAAGAATTCAGGTTTATACAATCCGGTCCGTAATCCAGAGGGCGTAAAAAATCGTCGTAATGTGGTACTAGGACAAATGGAAAAAGCAAAGATGATCACTACTGCTGAAAAGCTAAGATTACAGGCTTTACCAATTACCTTAAAATTCAAATTAGAAAGTCACCGTGAAGGAACTGCGACTTATTTTAGAGAATATCTTCGTGATTACATGAAAAAATGGGTGGCAGAAAACAAAAAACCAGACGGTTCTGATTACGATATCTATAAAGATGGATTGAAAATTTACACTACAATCGATTCAAGAATGCAGTCTTATGCTGAAGAAGCGGTTTCTGAGCATATGAAAAACTTGCAACAGCAGTTTTTTATCGAACAGAAAACCAATAAAAATGCACCTTTCGTAAATATTACCCAGGCAGAAACAGAAAGAATCATGATGCAGGCGATGAAAAATTCAACGCGATGGGCCATCATGAAAGATATGGATAAAAGTGAAGACGATATTATTGCTTCATTTAAAGTAAAAACACAAATGCGAATTTTTACCTGGAAGGGAGAACGTGATACTATTATGACTCCGTTGGATTCTATTCGTTATTACAAACATTTTTTGCAATCTGGTTTAATGGCAATGGAGCCTCAGACAGGAAGTATTAAGGCTTGGGTTGGTGGTATTAACTACAAATATTTCCAATACGATCACGTAGGTCAGGGAGCGAGACAGGTAGGTTCTACTTTCAAACCTTTTGTATACGCAACTGCGATCGAACAATTAAATATGTCGCCTTGTGATTCTATTTTAGACGGTCCGTTTATGATTCATAAAGGACGTCACCACGTTACAGAAGATTGGGAACCAAGAAACTCGGATAACAAATATCGCGGAATGGTAACGTTAAAGCAAGGTTTGGCGAATTCTATCAATACAGTTTCTGCTAAATTAATTGATAGAACGGGTCCTGAAGCTGTTGTTGAATTAACACAAAAACTAGGAGTTAAAACAGAAATTCCGGTTCAGCCTTCAATTGCTCTTGGGGCAGTTGATATTACGGTGGAAGATATGGTTGCGGCTTACAGCACATTTGCAAATCAGGGAGTTTATGTAAAACCTCAGTTTTTAAGCCGAATTGAAAATAAAAGTGGCGAGGTTATTTACGAGCCAATTCCGGAATCGCATGATGTTCTAAATAAAGATATCGCTTTTGCAGTTATCAAGTTATTAGAAGGGGTTACTGAAACTGGTTCTGGTGCACGTTTGCGTACAGAAGGCGGAGGAAGTGGAGATAACCGTTGGACAGGATATCCATATATGTTTAGAAACCCAATTGCGGGTAAAACAGGAACAACACAAAACCAGTCAGATGGTTGGTTTATGGGGATGGTTCCGAATTTAGTTACCGGAGTTTGGGTTGGATGTGAAGACCGTTCAGCACGTTTCAAAAGTTTGACTTATGGTCAGGGAGCTACAGCGGCTTTGCCAGTTTGGGCTTATTTTATGAAACTTTGTTATAAAGATGAAGCGCTTCAGATTTCTAAATCAGAATTTGAGCGTCCGGCGAATCTTTCGATAAAAGTAGATTGTTATAGCAGACCTGCAGTCGTAAAAGATACTACTCAAACAGAACAAAATACAGACGAATTCCAATTGTAATTTAATTCTTCGTTTAAATAAAATATATCCTTTTGTAACTTCTAAATTTTGGAAGAATACAAAAGGATATTTTTTTAAATTGGGTTAAACTTATTTTTTACGAAATCGTTATAATTTAATCTAAAAATCTTATTTTTATCAAAAAATATACGGTAATAAAGACAGTTTGTTATGATAACAAAAAAAGTAAATAATGTTCAGGAAGCGATCGAAGGAATTGAAAGCAGCATGACCATCATGTTTGGTGGTTTTGGATTATGCGGAATTCCTGAAAATACGATTGCAGCCCTGGTAAATACTACAATTTCAGATTTAACTTGCATTTCTAACAATGCGGGTGTTGATGATTTTGGTTTGGGATTGCTTTTGCAGAAGAAACAAATCAAAAAAATGATTTCATCTTATGTTGGTGAAAATGCGGAGTTTGAACGCCAAATGCTTTCTGGAGAATTGGAAGTTGAATTAACCCCACAAGGAACTTTGGCAGAACGTTGTCGTGGCGCACAAGCTGGAATTCCAGCTTTCTTCACACCGGCAGGTTATGGAACTGAAGTTGCTGAAGGAAAAGAAGTACGTGAATTCAATGGAAAAATGCATATTATGGAACAAGCCTTCAAAGCTGATTTTGCCATTGTAAAAGCATGGAAAGGGGATGAGGCCGGAAATCTTATTTTTAAAGGAACTGCCAGAAACTTCAATGCATGTATGGCTGGAGCCGGAAAAATTACCATTGCTGAGGTGGAAGAATTAGTTCCGGTTGGAACTTTAGATCCAAACCAAATTCATATTCCGGGGATTATGGTACAACGTATTTTTCAGGGAGAAAAATTTGAAAAGAGGATTGAACAACGAACCGTTAGACAAAGGAATTAGATAATTGAGATAATTAGTCAATTAGATAATGAATTAGATTACGCAAAGCCAGACATTATCTAATTATCAAATTTTCTAATTGGCACATTCAAAAATTAGATAATTGAGATAATTAGTCAATTAGATAATGAATTAGATTACGCAAAGCCAGACATTATCTAATTATCAAATTTTCTAATCGG
>NZ_MUGV01000016.1:0-245553 GCF_002217275.1 Flavobacterium frigidimaris | reverse complement strand
TGGTAACCTTACAGACATTGGAACCCTTACTATAACGGTAACACCGGTAAACGATGCTCCTGTGGCGGTTGATGACAGTATCACAGCAACAGAAGATACTTTGTTCACTTCAAGTGTAAACCTTACAGCCAATGATACGGATGTTGATCAGGATGCACTGACTGTAGTTGCAGGTACATTCACTACAACACAAGGTGGAAAACTAATATTGGCAGCTGATGGTTCTTATACCTATATGCCAGCTGCAAACTTCCATGGTACCGATACGGTAGATTATACGCTAACCGATGGTAACCTTACAGACATTGGAACCCTTACTATAACGGTAACACCGGTAAACGATGCTCCTGTGGCGGTTGATGATGTAAATGCAACAGATGAAGACACAACTTTGACAGTTGAAGTGAATTCACCAAATAATTTATTAGCTAATGATACAGATGCTGATGGTGATATATTGACAATAAGTCAATTTGCTATTGGATCAACAATCTATACAATTGGCAGTACAGCTAATTTCAGCGAAGGAAGTCTTACAATAAATGCGAATGGTAGTTACGTTTTTGTACCGAAACCAGATTATAATGGATCAGTACCAAAAGTGACATATACTGTTACAGATGGAGTGGATTCTGTTACAGCAAATTTATTTATTACTGTAAATCCGGTGAATGAATTGCTTGTAATAAATGATGACGCAGCAAGTTCAGTTGTAGGTTCAAATCAAGCAATTACTATATTGAATGTTCTTGGAAACGATACAAAAGGTGGATCATCAATAGTACTATCAGAAGTGACTATAGCGGAAACAGTTGTTGATCCAACAGGATTTATAAAACTGAATTCAGATGGTACAATTGTTTTAAAAGCTAATGCTCCGGCTGGAACTTATAATTTGACGTATCAGGTATGTGAAGTAAACACAACAAACTGTGCAACAGCAACAGTAATAATCTCAGTTATTGCGCCGGTTATTGATGCCTTAAAAGAAACAACATCTCCAATAAATGGGACTATTGGCGGAACAACAACTTCATTAGTGTCAAATGACACTTTAAATGGCAGTCCGGTTGTCATCGGAACGAATCCGGGACAAGTGATTCTTACTCCAGTATCAGTTCCGACAGGACTTTCCCTAAATACAGATGGAAGTGTAAAGGTCGATGGTGGAACTAAAGCCGGAACATATAATGTAGAATATAAAATCTGTGAAGTAAACAATCCGACCAACTGCGACAGTGTAATTTCGCAAGTTGTGGTAACAGGGGGCGATTTACTAGCGAATCCTGATATAATAGGATCAGTGGTTGGAATAAATCAACCTACAACACTTGTCAATGTTTTTGCAAATGACACAAACAATGGCTTGCCAGTTGTTGCGACTGATATGAAACTTTCTATAATAACTCCGGATCCAGGAGGATTTATCACTTTAAATCCTGACGGGTCAGCGATATTAGGAGCTAATGCACCAGCTGGAACTTATGAATTGATATATCAGATTTGTGAAAAATTGAACCCGGCAAATTGTAGTTCGGCGTCAATAAAAGTAACCGTTACAGCACCAACAATGACAGTAACGGCAAATAGTTATTGTTCTAATGATGTTCCGTACGTATCATATAGCGTAAGGGCAGATAATTTCACTCCAAATAATTTATTAACCATAAAATGGATTGACAGTGCAAACAATGTTGTAGCTACTCAAACAAATTTACCATTGACTGGAAATGTTTTATGGCCGGGTGCCATTGTTGATAGCAACGGAATAGGACTTGATTGGCCTGGATGGTTATTGACAAATGGTCAATGGACCGAAGGTGTTGACGGATTTGAAAATACCAGAACTGGTGTGACAATGCAGTTTTCATTAAACCCTACAGTAAATGTAATTGTAAATTATCCTCCAGCAACGCCACAGTGTAATGCAAGACCAACATTTGCAATAAAAGCAAATAATGATATTGCTGGACCAATTGATAGCGATAAAGGGCAAGGTACATCCGTAAATATATTTAATAATGATACATTAAATGGAACCGTTGTAAATCCTGCAAGTGTCATTTTAAGTACAGTTGTTTCAAATTCTAACTTGAATTTAAAAGCAGACGGTTCAATTGAAATAAAGTCAGGAACTCCATCAGGTATTTATCAATTGACGTATCAAATTTGTGATGTTTCAAATTTATCGAATTGCAGCCAGGCTATCGTACGAGTTACGGTTTTAAATATTAGTGATCCTGCTCCGCCAACACCGGGACAATATGCACAAATCGTCCTTACTAATGACAACGCAAGAAGTGTTGATGGAATAAATGGAGAAATTGAATTTATAAACGTTCTCGACAATGATTTATTAAATGCATTGCCAATTGACCCGACAAAGGTTGTGATTGCTAATACACCAAAAAGCCCTTATTTTGAATTTAATTCAGATGGAACAGTGAGTGTTAAACCAAATACCCCTGGAGGAAATTATGCGTTAACATATCAGGTTTGCGAAAAAGCAAATGCAACAAATTGCTATACAGCAATATTGAATGTTTTTGTTGAAGTTCCTGCTATTGCAATCATTAAAACCGCAGTTTTCAATGATGAGAATGGTAATGGATTTGCAAATGCAGGTGAAACGATTACATATAAATTTAAAGTTAGTAATATTGGTAACGTTCCATTAACAAGAATTGCAATCGCAGATCATTTATCTGGTGTTGTGCTTTCAGGGGAGGCAATTGATTTGGATGTAAAGGAATATGACGAAAATAATTTTACAGCTCAATATAAGATTACCCAAGATGATATCAATCATGGAAGTGTAAGTAATCAGGCAAGTGTTCAGGGACGAAGTGGAAAAGGAGTCCTTGTTGAGGATAAGTCAGATGATTCGAGTAATCTAGAAGATAGGCCAACAGTTTTACCGTTAAATGGCTGTCAAATCAAAGTTTTTAATGCTTTTTCTCCAAATGGAGATTCAAAAAATAGCAGATTCTATATTCAGGGATTAGAATGTTATCCTGATAATACGGTTGAAATCTATAATCGTTGGGGTGTGTTAGTATTTGATATAGATCACTACAACAATGAAGATAGAGTCTTTATTGGGATATCAGCAGGTCGTGCAACGATAAAACAAACTGATGGTCTTCCGGTGGGAACCTATTTCTATATTCTGAAATACAAAGACAGTGATTCAAATCCACATGAACTATCTGGTTACGTATATATTAACAAATAAAAATGATAAACGGTTTAGTTTGTAACTAAGCCGTTTTTAAAGCTTATTAAATGAAAAGATTAATTTTATTAGTGTTTGTGTTTTTTTCAATTCTATGTTCAGCGCAGCAAGATGCTCAGTTTACACAATATATGTATAACACAATTTCGGTTAATCCTGCCTATGCAGGATCACGTGGGGTATTAAGTGTTTTTGGTTTATATCGTACACAATGGATTGGACTGGACGGAGCGCCTGAAACAAGTACTTTTTCAATAAATACACCTTTAAATAATAGTAAGTTAGGATTGGGAGTTTCTTTAGTAAACGATAAGATTGGACCAACAAACGAAAACACGCTTTCAGCGGATTTATCTTATAGTATACCAACCTCTGAAACGTTTAAACTTTCCTTCGGAATAAAAGCGACAGCTAATATTTTTAATCTGGATGTGAGTAAATTAAGTTTTGAAGATCAGGACGATCCTCAATTTCAAGGTTTAGATAATAAATTTACTCCTAATATTGGAGCAGGTGTTTATTGGCATTCTGATAAAGCTTATTTAGGATTATCTGTTCCTAATTTTATCGAAACAAATCGTTATGATGATAATGATACTGCCATTTTCAAAGATAAAATAAATTACTATTTCATGGCAGGTTATGTTTTTGATCTTAATTACGATATCAAATTCAAACCTGCATTGCTTACCAAAATGGTTCAGGGAGCTCCTTTGCAAGTCGATGTTTCAGGTAATTTTATGTTCTATGAAAAGTTTACTCTTGGTCTTGCTTATCGTTGGAGTGCTTCTGTAAGTGCGATGGCAGGCTTTCAGGTTTCAGACGGTCTGTATATAGGTTACGGATATGATCATGAAACCACCAATTTACAAAAATACAATTCTGGTTCACATGAAATCTTCCTTCGTTTCGAGTTTTTTAATAATTATAATAAAATGATATCCCCAAGATTCTTTTAATAAGACCTACAATGAGAATTAAAAATTTAAGTTACACCGTTTTATTTTTATGCTTTTTTATCAAAATAAATGCGCAAACAACAAGTACAAAATTTGCCGATAAACAATATGATGATTATGCTTATGCAGATGCCATAAAAGCATATGAAAATATTGTAAACAAAGGCAAAACGGATGAAAAAATTGTACAACGATTGGGTAACTGTTATTATTTTATTGGAGAACTTCAAGAAGCCTTAAAGTGGTTTGACGAATTATTCAGAATGAATGAAAAGCAAGAAGCTGAATATTTATATCGATATGCCCAATGTCTTAAATCTGATGGAAATTATCGTAAAGCAGATGAGATTTTAGAGAAATTTAATCAAAATGCTGTTTTAGAAAAAAGAGCTGCTTTAAGTAGGAATGATAAAAATTATTTAGAAGAAATAAAGTCAAATTCAGGTAGATTTGAAATTGCCGATGCCGGAATTAATTCGCCGTATTCTGACTATGGTAGTGTAGTTTATGATAATAAAATAGTTTTTACTTCGGCAAGAGATACCGGAGGAATTGGTAAAAATAATTTTAAATGGACAAATAAATCTTTTTCAAAATTGTATAAGGCTGAAATGATGCCGGATGGTGCTGTTGGAAAACCCAAACTTTTTCAGAAAAAAGAGAATGCAAAGTTTAATGAATCGACTCCTGTCTTTACGAAAGATGGACGAACAATGTATTTTACCCGAAATAATTTCATAGACGGAAAAAGAGGTAAAAGTGAAAAACAAATAACACTTTTAAAATTATATAAAGCTGAGTTGATAAACGATGAATGGGAAAACATAAAAGAACTTCCATTTAATAGCGACCAATATAGTACCGCACATCCTACTTTAAGCAATGATGAAAAATATTTATATTTTGCTTCAGACATGCCCGGAACTTTAGGACAATCAGATTTATATAAAGTGAAGATAAATGAAGATGGCACTTTTGAAAAACCTGAAAATCTTGGATCTTCAATTAATACAGAAGGAAGGGAAACTTTTCCTTTTATATCTGGAGATAATGAGCTTTACTTTGCATCAGATGGTCGTCCGGGATTGGGTGGGTTAGATGTTTTTGTTACAAAAATAAATGATGATGGGATTTTTGAAGAGATACAAAATGTAGGGGAGCCGATAAATAGTAAACAAGACGATTTTGGATTTACAATTGATAGTAAAAATAGAATCGGTTTTTTCTCTTCCAATAGAGAAGCAGGCCATGGTTTAGATGATATTTATCGATTTAGAGAAACCAGAAAATTGGTTTGCGAGCAAGATTTGATTGGTTATGTTAATGACGCCGAATCAAATGAAATGCTTTCTAATGCTGCGCTGACTTTATTTGATGAAAATTTTATTGCTATTAAGACGATTAGCTCAGATGAAAAAGGGAATTATATTTTCGCAAAAATAAAATGTGGTAAAAAATATACGATCAGGGCTTCTAAAAATGATTACGGAATAAAGGAAATTCCAGTTGCAATCAAAAGAGCAAATGGAACAACAACTGTTGTGATTCCGATGGATAAAATGTTTAAGCCAATGACGGCAAAGGCTATCGAAGTAAAGAAAGTTTCTGTTAGTCCGGTTAAAATCGGAGCAATAAAAGTGGGGACAGATTTAGCAAAATTACTTCATATTCCGATGAATTTTTTTGATTTAGGTAAAGCAACTATTAAAAAAACATCCGAACCTCAATTACAAAAAATCGTAGATATGTTAAACCAATATCCGGCTATAAAACTTGATATTCGTTCGCATACAGACAGCCGACAATCAGATGCAAATAATATGATTTTATCTGAGAAAAGAGCGCAGTCTACTAAAAATTGGTTAGTTCAGAAAGGAATTGACGAAAGTAGATTAACTGCAAAAGGATATGGTGAAACCAAGTTAGTTAACCAATGCGCTGATGGAGTAAAATGTACTGAGAAACAACATGAACAGAACAGACGAAGCGAGTTTATAATTACTAATTTATAAATTGTTCTTTTAAAGCCAAAAAACCTTNNAAGGTTTTTTGGCTTTAAAATGCTGAAAATCAAATATGTTGTGTTTTCTGCAAAAAAACTTTAGAATTAGGTTCATTCTTTATTGGAAAGTTTTGAAAATGTAAAATATGGTGTATTATATTTAAAATGAATGTGTTAACTCTTAAAAAATGGAATTGACTGTTATTTATGTGCATTTTTTTTTAACTTTATAGTCCTAAAATTTTTCAGATATGACTGTAAATCAAATACTAAACGCAAAAGGTAAAAATGTTTATTCCGTACTTTCAACAACAACAGTGTACGAAGCATTGAAAGTAATGGGAGAAAAAAACATAGGGGCGATCCTTGTGATTGATGGAACCGACTTAAAAGGAATACTGTCTGAAAGAGATTATGCCCGAAAAATTGTTCTAAAAGACAAATCTTCAAAAGAAACGTTTGTACATGAAATTATGGAAAGTAATGTTTTTTCAGTAAACCTTTCAAACAATATTGAAGATTGTATGGAGCTCATGAGCACAAAAAGAATCAGACATTTACCTGTTTTAGAAGATGGAATTGTGGTCGGAATTATCTCCATTAGTGATGTTGTAAAAGCAATTATAGAAATTCAAAAAGACACAATTAATCATTTAAACTCTTATATTTCACAGTAATTAAAGTTTTAAAATAAAATTTATTAAATAGTCCAAATTATCTTGGGCTATTTTTTTTGACCTTTCTAAAATGTTATTTTAATAAAAGAAAGCTATAAAAAGACGGCATTTTAAAACAAGACTTATATCTTTGTAAGCTAGAATAAAAGCTAAAAATAATGAACAAAGAGAGTAAAAGAAGAGAAGCGTTACTGTATCATTCAGAACCAACTCCAGGAAAAATTCAGGTAGTTCCAACAAAAAAATATGCAACCCAAAGAGATTTGTCTTTGGCTTATTCGCCAGGTGTTGCAGAGCCGTGTTTAGAAATTGCAGCAAACGTAGAAGACGTTTATAAATATACAGCAAAAGGAAATTTAGTTGCCGTTATCTCAAACGGAACAGCTGTTTTAGGATTAGGAAATATTGGTCCGGAAGCTTCCAAGCCAGTAATGGAAGGAAAAGGATTACTCTTTAAAATATTCTCTGATATTGATGTTTTTGATATTGAAGTTAATACAGAAAATGTTGAAGAATTTATTCAGACGGTAAAAAATATTGCTCCAACTTTTGGAGGAATCAATTTAGAAGATATTAAAGCACCGGAATCTTTTGAAATCGAAAGAAGATTGGTAGAAGAATTGGATATTCCTGTAATGCACGACGATCAGCACGGAACAGCAATTATCTCTTCAGCAGCTTTGATCAACGCACTTGAATTAGCAGGAAAAAAAGCAGAAGATGTAAAAGTAGTAGTTTCAGGTGCAGGATCTGCAGCTATAGCCTGTACTGATTTATATGTTTTGTTAGGTGTAAAAGTCGAAAATATATTAATGTTTAATAGTAAAGGACTTTTAACAAAAGACAATCCTTCATTGTCAGAGTTGCAACTGAAATATGCAATTGATGGTGCTAAGATTGAGTTAGCAGAAGCGGTAAAAGGTGCCGATGTTTTCATAGGGTTATCTTCAGGGGATATTCTGTCAGCAGAAATGTTATTGACAATGAAAGATAATCCGATTGTATTTGCAATGGCAAATCCAAATCCGGAAATCGATTATAATTTAGCTGTAGAAACACGAAAAGATGTTATTATGGCTACAGGCCGTTCAGATTTTCCTAATCAGGTAAATAACGTTTTAGGTTTTCCATATATTTTTAGAGGAGCATTAGATGTAAGAGCTACGAAAATTAACGAAGCAATGAAAATGGCTGCTGTAAAAGCATTGGCAATATTGGCTAAAGAACCAGTTCCAGAACAGGTTAATGTGGCTTATGGTGCGACAAAATTAGGATTCGGTCAGGATTATATTATTCCTAAGCCATTTGATCCAAGATTAATCACTGTTGTGGCACCAGCTGTTGCAAAAGCAGCAATGGAATCCGGAGTTGCCAAAAACCCGATAACAGACTGGACAGCTTATGAAGATGTGCTTCGCGAACGTATGGGGAATGATAATAAAATGGTTCGTTTGATGACAAACCGTGCTAAAATGGATCCAAAACGAATTGTTTTTGCAGAAGCAGATCAGTTAAACGTTTTAAAAGCAGCACAAATCGTTCATGAAGACGGAATTGGTTTCCCTATTTTATTAGGAAATAAAGAAGTTATCTTAGAGCTTAAAGCTGAGTTAGGTTTTGATGCAGAACTTGAAATTATAGATCCTAAAACGAACGAGGAAGAAGCAAGAAGAAATAAATTTGCTAAATCATATTGGGAAACAAGAGAGAGAAGAGGAGTTTCGTTATTAGATGCTCAAAAATTCATGCGTGAAAGAAATTATTTCGCTGCCATGATGGTTAACGAAGGTGAGGCAGATGCTTTAGTGACCGGTCATACAAGAAGTTATCCAAGCGTTGTAAAACCAATGTTACAATTAATTGAAAAAGCACATAATGCTTCATTAGTTGCCACTGCAAATATGATGTTGACATCTCGTGGACCAATGTTCTTGTCAGATACTGCAATTAATATAAATCCTTCTGCTGAAGATTTGATTAATATTGCAATTATGACGGCTAAAACGGCGAAAATGTTTGGAGTTGAACCCGTTATAGCAATGGTTTCTTATTCAAATTTTGGATCTTCAACAAGTCAGAGTGCTTCAAAAGTTAGAGAAGCAGTCGCTTATTTACATAAAAATCATCCGGATTTAATTGTTGATGGAGAAATTCAGGCCGATTTTGCTTTGAATCAGGAAATGCTTGCCGAGAAATTCCCGTTTTCTAAATTGGCTGGAAAAAAAGTAAATACCTTAATTTTTCCTAATTTAGAATCAGCTAATATTACTTATAAATTATTGAAAGAATTATATAAAGTAAATTCAATTGGTCCAATTATGATGGGAATGGGTAAACCAGTTCACATTTTCCAATTAGGAGCAAGCGTTGAAGAAATGGTTAATATGGCTGCAATTGCAGTTATTGATGCTCAGGAAAAAGAGAATAAAAAAAATAAATTAGCGAAATAGCCAATTTAATAGGATCAAATAATATTGTCTTATTTTTATTGCATTTTTATTATATTTGGTACTATAAATTATATTATGATAGCACATTTGCAGGGGAAATTGGTTGAAAAAAATCCCACAGAAGTTGTAATCGATTGTGGTGGAGTGGGATACCATGTAAATATTTCTTTACACACCTTCTCATTAATTCCTAATGCTGATTTTATAAAATTGTATACGCATCTTCAAATCAAAGAAGATGCGCATACTTTATTTGGTTTTGTTGAAAAATCAGAGCGTGAAATATTTAGAATGCTCTTATCTGTTTCTGGTATCGGAGCTAATATTGCGAGAACAATGTTGTCTTCAATTGAACCCAGACAAATAATAAATGCAATTGCTTCAGGAGATGTTGGTCTAATTCAATCAATTAAAGGGATTGGAAATAAAACTGCACAGCGGGTTATACTTGATTTAAAAGAAAAAGTGTTAAAGTTGTATGATTTAGATGAAGTTTCGGTAGTTCAAAACAATACAAATCGAGATGAAGCGTTATCTGCTTTGGAAGTTTTAGGTTTTGTTCGAAAAACTTCAGAAAAAGTCGTAGAAAAGATCGTCAAAGAAGATCCCGAAGCCACGGTTGAAACCATTATCAAAAAAGCCTTGAAAAGTCTATAAACCTAATTAAGACACATTAATTGTATGCGTAAAATTTGTATTTTGCTACTGTCTTTACTTTGCGGTCATTTTTTGCGTGCGCAGGTAAATCAGTCAAGTCAGGATACAACCAAAACGCAGTTTTCTGTTGGTAAGGTCGAGTTAAAAAATCCACCAAGTATTTCATCAGCTTATAAATATGATCCGGTTACAGACCGCTATATTTATACCAATTCTGTGGATGGTTTTTCGATAGATTATCCCATTATTTTAACACCTAAAGAGTACGAAGATTTAGTTTTGAAAGAATCCAGACGCGATTATTTCAGAAAAAAAATGGACGCTATTGATGGTAAAAAAACAGGAAGCGAAGCCGCTAAAAAGGATCTGTTACCTCGTTATTATATCAATTCAAGTCTCTTTGAAAGTATTTTTGGTAGTAATACCATCGACGTAAAGCCCACAGGTTCAGTCGAAATGGATTTAGGAATTCGCTATACCAAACAAGATAATCCTTCATTTTCACCAAGAAACAGATCAAGTCTGACATTCGATTTTGATCAGCGAATCAGTATGAGCTTAATGGGAAAGGTAGGAACGCGTCTTGAGGTAAACGCCAATTACGACACCCAATCTACATTTGCTTTTCAAAACCTTTTTAAATTAGCTTACACCCCTTCAGAAGATGATATTATTCAGAAAGTAGAAGTCGGGAATGTTAGTATGCCACTGAATAGTACTTTAATTCGCGGCGCGCAAAGTTTGTTTGGGGTAAAGACACAATTACAATTTGGAAAAACTACCGTTACCGGTGTTTTCTCAGAGCAAAAATCACAAACAAAGAGTATTGTAGCCGAAGGAGGTGGTACCGTTCAAAATTTTGATTTATACGCTTTAGATTACGATAACGACAGACACTTTTTCTTATCGCAATATTTTAGAAATAAATATGATTCTGCCTTGGCAGGATATCCGTTTATTGATAGTCGTGTGCAGGTAACCAGAATAGAAGTTTGGGTTACCAATAAACAAAATCGGGTAAGTACTACGAGTAATAACTTAAGAAATGTTATTGCGCTTCAGGATTTAGGTGAAGGGCAACTTACCGGAATTCCCGATAATGAAGTTGTTGTTATTAGTTCTTCTGCAGGTTTTTTTAATAATCCGATTGATTCTCCAACAGATAACAATAATAATAAATATGACCCGGAGACCATTGGCCAGGCTGGATCCTATTTAAACTCTAATATTAGAGAGATTGTAACAGCAAAATCAGGATTCAATAACCCCAATGTTAGCGAAGGAACGGATTATTCTATCTTAGAAAATGCCAGAAAATTAACAGCGAACGAATTTACTTTTAATTCGCAATTAGGATACATTTCTTTGCAACAACGTTTGGCAAACGATGAGATTTTAGCCGTTGCTTTTGAATATACCGTTGGAGGTAAAATTTATCAGGTAGGAGAATTTGGTAGTGATGGTGTTGATGCAACTGTTGTTACGGGAAATAATAATTCTAATCAGGCTATTATTTCCCAAAGTTTGGTCTTAAAAATGCTGAAAAGCAATTTAACCAACGTTCAAAATCCTGTATGGGATTTGATGATGAAAAACGTGTATCAAATTCCACAAGCTTATCAAATAAAACAAGATGATTTCAGATTAAATATTCTTTATACTGATCCCTCTCCAATAAATTATATTACTCCTGTTGCGGGAACAGAATTTCCTTCGAATCCTCCTCCGAAACCGGACATGCTAGTAAAGGATACTCCATTATTAAATGTTTTTGACTTAGATCGATTAAATTACAATAATGATCCTCAAACAGGTGGTGATGGTTTCTTTGATTACCTTCCAGGTATTACAGTTGATGTTCAAAACGCCCGAATTATTTTTACCAGAAAAGAACCTTTTGGAGAGCGTTTATTTGAGAAATTAAAGAATCAAAACTCTGCAGAAAATTATAATGACCCAACAACGTATAATGCCAATCAGCAGAAATATGTTTTTAGAAATATGTATAAAAATACACAGTCCGGTGCTTTGCAGGATAGTGATAAAAACAAGTTCTTATTAAGAGGGAAATATAAATCATCCGGAAGTAATGGTATTCCTATTGGAGCATTTAATGTGCCACAAGGTTCTGTTGTGGTTATGGCAGCAGGACGAAGACTAGTAGAAGGTATTGATTATAGTGTCGATTATCAATTGGGTCGAGTTCAGATCCTTGATCCTTCTCTTCAGGCATCCAATACGCCAATCGAGGTTTCGTTAGAAAATAATTCCATTTTTGGGCAACAGACCAGAAGATTTATGGGCTTTAATGTTGAACATAAAATTTCAGAGAATTTTGTTGTTGGTGGAACTTATCTAAAAATGACTGAAAAACCTTTTACACAAAAATCAAGTTATGGTCAGGAATCTGTAAACAATACGATTTTTGGGTTTAATGGAAATTATGCTACAGAAGTTCCTTTTTTAACCAGATTAGCCAATAAGTTGCCAAATATTGATACTGATGTTCCTTCAAACCTTTCGATACGTGGTGAAGTTGCATTCTTAAAACCGGATGCTCCAAAAGCAAGTGATTTTGAAGGTGAAGCAACTATTTATGTAGATGATTTTGAAGGTTCGCAATCGACAATCGATATGCGATCAGCATATGCATGGAGTTTGGCATCGACACCGTATTTGAATTCTATAAATGACAATACTTTTAATGCGAATTCTAATACGTTAGAATACGGATATAAACGTTCAAAATTAGCATGGTACACTATTGATCCTATTTTTTATTCTTCAAAACCATCAGGGATTTCAAATGATGATCTGTCTTTAAATACTACAAGAAGAATTTATAGCAGGGAGTTATATCCAAATACTGATATTGCGCAAGGTCAAATACAGGTTATTAATACATTAGATTTAACTTATTTCCCTTCTGAGCGTGGACCTTACAATAATAACCCAGGATTTAGTGCTGCTCCGGCAACATCTAATTTCGGGGGAATTATGCGTTCTTTGAATTCGACCAATTTTGAGCAGGGAAATGTTGAATATATTCAGTTTTGGGTATTGGATCCTTATGTTGGAAATGCTGAGGCGCAACCAAACAACACCGGAAAAATTTATTTCAATTTAGGTGAAATCTCTGAGGATGTTTTAAAAGACGGAAGAAAACAATATGAAAACGGATTAGGACCGGATCAGATAGTAGTAAATCCACAACCTATATGGGGAGATGTACCGGCATCGCAATCCTTAATTTACGCATTTGATACAAATCCGGATAACCGCAGAAATCAGGACGTTGGTTTAGATGGATTACCAGATTCAAAAGAAGGATCGGTTTACACAAATTATGCAGGAGAAGAAGATCCTGCCGCGGATAATTATAAGTATTATTTAAATACTGAAGGAGGAGTTCTGGATCGTTATAAAAAATACAACGGAACGGAACAAAATTCTGCAGTAAGTGTAGATGACCCAAACCGTGGATCAACGACACTTCCAGATGTTGAAGATATCAATCGCGACAACACCATGAGCACAATTAATGCTTATTATGAATATAGTATTGATGTAAAACCGGGAATGCAGGTAGGTCAAAATTACATTACAGATATTCGTGAAGTAACCAATGTTGAATTGCCAAATGGAGGAACAACGAATGCAAGATGGATTCAGTTTAAAATTCCGGTTGCTCAACCTCAAAATACAATTGGAAACATTACAGATTTTAGATCTATTCGTTTCATGCGTATGTTTATGACTGGTTTTAGTAATCAGATGACAGTTCGTTTTGGAGCATTGGATTTAGTTAGAGGAGAATGGAGAAGATATACAGGTACACTTGATGCCAACGATACAAACCCTGATGATGATGGTACCGAATTTGATGTAGCAGCGGTTAATATTCAGGAAAACAGTACAAAATGTCCAGTAAATTATGTTATTCCGCCAGGTGTTCAGAGAGAGCAATTGTATAATAACAACACGATTATCAATCAAAATGAGCAATCATTGGCATTGAGAATTGGAGGAACAGGATTACAATATCAGGATTCCAGAGCGGTATTTAAGAATGTTAGTGTTGATATGCGTCAATACAAAAAACTTAAAATGTTCCTGCATGCGGAACAATTACCTAACGAAAACACTTTGTTAGATGATGAAATGGTTGGATTCATTCGTTTTGGAAATGATTTTACTCAGAACTTTTATCAGGTCGAAATTCCTTTAAAAGTTACAAGAACTGGAGGGTCATGTACAATAAGTCCAGATCTTGTGTGGCTTGAAGATAATAATATTGATTTGGCAATGGAGCTTTTGACTAAAATGAAGATTCAGGCAATGAGTATCGATATTAATTCTAACAAACGAGACATAAATGGAGTTTATTACCCGGATGATGATTTGAGTTTGAGCGGAGGTGATGGTGACGGTAGGTTGAGATTAGGAATCAAGGGAAATCCGAATTTTGGTTTGGTAAGAAATTTAATGGTGGGAGTAAAAAGCAGGGCAGACCATAAAGATATAAAAGGAGAAGTTTGGTTCAATGAATTACGTATGTCAGATTTGGATAACAAAGGCGGAATGGCGGCGTTATTAAATGTTGATACTAACATGGCAGATTTTGCAACACTTTCTGCTGTCGGAAGAAAAAGTACGATTGGATTTGGATCTTTAGAGCAAGGTGCAAATGAACGTGATCGTGAGGATATTCAGCAGTATAACATTGTAACAAATCTTAATCTTGGAAAATTACTACCTCAAAAATGGGGAATAAACTTACCATTTAATTATGCTATAGGTGAAGAGGTAATTACGCCAGAATACGATCCTTTTAATCAGGATATAAAACTGGACCAGCTGATAAGAGAAACGACAGATCCTGATGAAAAAGATAATATCAGAACTCGTGCTGTAGATTATACTAAGCGAAAAAGTATCAATTTTATTGGTGTTAGAAAAGATCGTTCGCCAGAACAGAAACCTCACGTTTATGATGTCGAAAATTTTACATTTTCACAATCATATAATCAGGTGGAGCGCCATGACTACGAAGTTGAAGATTATCAGGATGAACAGTCAAATACAGCTGTAAATTACGCTTACACTTTTCAGCCAAAAGAAATAGTTCCTTTGAAGAATACTAAGTTCATGAAGAAAAGTGATTACTGGAAGATGTTAAGCGACTTCAATTTTAATTATTTACCATCAAATATAACTTTTAATACAAATGTTTTAAGGCAAAGTAATCGTCAGCAATATAGAGATGTTGAGACCCAGGGAATTGGCCTGGATCCACTTTTTAGACGAAATTTTGCTTTTAATTATCAATATGGATTTGGTTATAATCTGACGAAATCATTAAAAATAAATTACAACGCAGCTTCAAATAATATTGTGAAAAATTATTTGAATGAAGATAATACGCCTAAAGAAGATTTTAATATTTGGGACAGTTATTGGGATGTAGGAACGCCAAATCAACATTTGCAACAATTGGTGTTGAACTATGAAATTCCAATTAACAAAATTCCACTTTTAAGTTTTGTTAAAGCTAGTTATTCGTATACAGCTGATTATAGTTGGCAAAGATCTTCGACGGCATTATCTCAATATGTTGATCCGGATGGTAATATGTTTGATTTAGGAAATACAATTCAAAATGCTAACTCAAATACATTAACGACGACTCTTAATATGAATATGCTGTATAAGTATTTAGGTTTGACTCCAGGTGCAAAATCTGCTGCAAGGCCTAAAAGTACCGCTCCGCCAAAACCGGGTGAGAAAATTGTTAATACAGCCAAACCGATAACTAATAATAGTAGTCCGTTTTATGACGGTATGATTGGTATTTTGACAAGTGTAAAAAATATTCAGGTTAATTATACTAAAAATAGTGGAACAGTATTGCCAGGTTATACGCCAAGTGTTGGATTCTTTGGTACATCTAAGCCAACTTTGGGATTCATCTTTGGAAGTCAGGATGATGTGCGTTACGAAGCAGCAAAAAATGGCTGGTTGACAAATTATGATAACTTCAACCAGAACTTTACACAAGTAACCAACAAGCTTTTAAAAATAACAGCCAATATTGATTTGTTGCCTGACTTAAAGGTTGATTTAGCAATGGATCGCGCTTATTCTCAAAATTCATCAGAACAGTATAGCGTTGTAGATGGAGAATATATGCCTTTATCTCCGTACACTTATGGAATGTTTTCGATTTCAACGGTATTGATAAAAACTTCTTTTTCTACTAGTAATGAAGTTGAATCTGCAGCGTTTGATGATTTCAGAAGTAATCGTCTGATTATTGCAAATCGTCTTGCTGAAGAACATTATGGTGCAGGAACTGCAATTCCGAGGTATGGCGATATAAACAATCCTATACCGGCAGAAACAGATCCAAAGTATGCAGTTTATGTGGCTAATCAGGGATATCCAATAGGTTTTACCAAAAGTAATCAGGCTGTTTTGTTGCCATCATTTTTAGCAGCTTACTCAGGAGGAAATGCTTCAAGTGCTTCGACAGATATTTTTAGAAGTTTTCCGATTCCAAACTGGAGTATAAAATACAACGGTTTAATGCGATATAAGTATTTTAAAGATAAATTCAGACGTTTTTCATTACAGCATAATTACAGGGCATCTTATACTATAAACCAGTTTAGATCTAACTTTGATTATCATGAAAACCCGGGCGGGCAGGACGTGAATACCAATTTCTATAATCAGACGATTATGTCTAATGTCAATTTAGTGGAGCAATTTAGCCCGCTTATCCGAATGGATTTTGAATTGAAAAGTTCTTTAAGAGTTTTGACAGAGGTTAAAAAAGACAGGGCATTATCAATGAGTTTTGATAATAATTTATTGACAGAAGTTAAAGGCCTGGAGTATATTGTTGGTTTAGGATATCGTTTTAAAGATGTTATCTTCTCTTCAAGACTGGCAGATAATCCAACTGGAATTATAAAAAGTGATATTAATATTAAGGCTGATTTCTCTTATAGAAATAATCAAACTTTAGTACGTTATCTTGATTATGATAATAATCAGCTGGCAGCGGGTCAAAATATTTGGTCATTAAAACTTACGGCTGATTATGCATTTAGTAAAAACCTGACTGCCATATTTTATTACGACCACTCGTTCTCAAAAGCTGTAATATCAACTTCATTTCCGTTAACTAACATTCGCTCAGGTTTTACTCTTCGATATAATTTCGGAAATTAATTTTTTCATTTTCTAAAGGAGATTTCATTAGAAGATTGTTACATTTGTGGCTTCAAAATTCAATTATCAATTTCAAACATAGTATTATGAGCATACCAGCAAATTTAAAGTACACAAAAGATCACGAATGGGTTAGCATCGAAGGAGATGTTGCAACTGTAGGAATTACTCATTTCGCTCAAAAAGAGCTTGGGGATATCGTGTATGTTGAAGTAGAAACATTAGATCAAACACTTGATAAAGATGAGGTTTTTGGTACTGTTGAAGCTGTAAAAACAGTTTCTGATTTGTTCTTACCTTTAACAGGAGAAATTATTGCTTTTAATGATAGCTTAGAAAGCGCACCGGAAACAGTTAATTCTGATCCTTACGGAGCTGGATGGATGATTAAAATTAAGATTGCAGATGCATCGGAAATAGATTCTTTATTGTCTGATGAAGCTTATAAACAACTTATCGGTGCCTAAACAACTTCTTTTAATTTGGGCAATTATTTGTTCAGGTATCATTACTTATTTTTGCTTAACAAATTCAAGTAACATTCCGGCGATAAATTTCCCGAGCATAGATAAAATTGTTCATTTTTGTTTTCATTGTGGATTTACGATTTCCTGGATTTTGTTTTTCAAAAAAGAACTAAAAGGAAAACAGGCTAATGATTATAAAGCTTACCTTATTTCGTTTATATTTTCTGTTTTCTTTGGAATTACAATCGAAATTTTGCAAGGTGTATTAACGACAACCCGAACTCCGGATGTAACAGATGTTTTGGCAAACACAATTGGTGCAACCATAGGTGTTTTTTCGGCGATAGCTTTTAGGAAGCAAATCGATAAAATAATAGGAATATAATTACCCACTTCGGTGGGTTTTTTTATTTCAAAAAATCAAGCTTAAATAGCAATGTTTTTTTTAGAATTTAAAATGTATTTTTGTCAAAATTCGATGTAATATCAAAGTCATGAATATAAAGCAATATTTAGATTCAACATATTTGAAAACTCCTTCTCAGGCGGGACTTTCAGAAGTGGAAAACATTGAGGTTGTTAAAAAAGCAATCAGAGAAGCAATTAAAGAAGGCTTTAAACTGATTATGATTAGGCCTGAACATGTTTCTTTGGCTAAAGATATAATTTTGAAAGCCAATTCGAGTTTACTTGTGGGTACAGTGATAGACTTTCCTGAAGGTAAATCGTCAATTGAAGATAAAATTAAAGAAGCGAATCAGGCAATAGAAGATGGTGCAGATGATTTAGATTTTGTCTGTAACTATGAAGCTTTTAAAAGTAGTGAAATTGCTTTAGTGAAACAGGAAATTGTTTATGGTACACAAATCGGATTAGCACATAATAAAACAGTAAAATGGATAATTGAAGTTGCAGCTTTGACCGATAAAGAAATCATGCAACTTTCTGCATTAATAAAAAATGTAGTTATATCGAATTTTAAAGAAGAGGATTATGCTTCTGTTTTTGTAAAGTCATCAACAGGTTTTTATAAAACTGAAAATGATTTGCCAAACGGAGCGACTATCCCATCAATTATAATGATGTTAGAAAATGCATCACCTTTGCCAATAAAAGCAGCGGGAGGTGTAAAGTCATATAAAGATGCAATTGAAATGATTGGTTTAGGAGTTAAACGAATCGGAACTTCGGCAGCAAAAGAAATTGCAAACGGAGAGAATGCCCCAAATGAATATTAAATAAAAACCCAAATTTACGTGAATAAGATTTTTTTGTCTTTTATTTTTACAATAACTACACTATTTGTCTTTGCTCAAGAAACTAATAATTCTTCTGTAAAGCCAGGTTTTACAACAGAGCAATTTCCAGTTTTTCCAAATTGCGAAAATTCGGAATCTAAAAAATTAGAAAATTGCTTTTACAAAGAAGTTCAGGATTTCGTTTATAAAAATTTTCAGATTTCTGAAAATTTAAAGCAAACCAATTATAAAGGTGAGGTAAAAGTACTTTTTGAGGTTGATGCTAAAGGTGTATTTAAAGTGATTTATGTAAACACTGCAAATGATGAATTGTCTGAAGAAGCAAAAAGGGTTTTTGGTCAGTTTCCACAGATTAAACCATCAACTTATAATGGAAGACCAACGTATTCAAAATATACAATTACAATTGGAATTCCGTTAAAAAGTGCCGAACAAATCGAATCTGAAGCTTTAGCAGCTGCCAAAATTTTAAAACCTGTCGAAAAGCCAATGACAGAACTCGATAGTATAGTTTATAAAAAATACAACAATCCTGAGTTCGAAAGTCATTTAAATATCCCCTTTTCTCATAGCTATTATGCGCAATTTGATGGTGCAATGAATCAGGTTGGAAGTAACAATCATACCGCTTCAAAACCATATACGTACGCAGAAGTTTCAAAATATTATAATTTGAAAGCGGTTACCGAATCACTTCAAAAAAATGTTTCAACCTGGTTGGGAAGAAAGTGGTGGAATGAAAATTTGGTTCAGATTCAGGGTGAGGATTATTGGCTGTCTTTAAATCCTATTGTCGATTTGCAAATGGGTAAGGCTTCAGATCTTGATGCGTCATATACCTATGTAAATACACGAGCGCTTAATTTTAGGGGAGGTTTAGGAAAACAGATCAACTTTACAACTACAGTTTTTGAGAGTCAGGGAAGATTTGCAGGTTACTTTAATGATTATGCTGAAACATTAAAACCATCAGGAGGAAATCCTGCTATTATTCCAGGAGTTGGTATTGCAAAAAGATTTAAAACAGATGCATACGATTTTCCTTTGGCAGAAGCCAATATTACCTATGTGCCAAGTAAATTTTTTGACTTACAGTTAGGGTATGGAAGAAATTTCATTGGGGATGGTTATCGTTCATTGCTAGAAAGTGATGGAGCAAGTCCGTATCCTTATTTTAAAATCAATACAACTTTTTGGAAAATTAAATACACAAACACGTACATGTGGTTGAAAGACGTTCGTCCTGAAGTTACAGCTGAAAAAACATATGCGTCAAAATTCATGGCAAATCATTATTTAAGCTGGAATGTTTCGAATAAATTAAATTTAGGTTTTTTCGAATCGGTAGTATGGACTGATAGCAATAATAGAGGTTTTGATGTCAATTTTGTAAACCCAATTATTTTTTATCGCACAGTTGAGTTTAATTCATCTTCTAAAAGTGGAAATGCACTCTTAGGATTTACGGGTAAATATAAGTGGAACAATAATGTTAATTTATACGGTCAGTTTTTACTGGATGAATTTTCGGTAGGAGAGATGGCAGCCGGTGATAAGAGTTGGAAAAATAAGTTTGGTTATCAATTAGGAGCAAAATATTTCAATGCTTTTAAAGTAAAAGATTTATTGTTGCAATTAGAGTACAATCACGTCCGTCCTTATGTGTATTCACATAGCGCAGTGATTACGAATTACGGGCATAATAATCAAAGTATTGGCCATCAGTGGGGCGGTAATTTTGAAGAATTTGTTGCAATTGGACGTTATCACAAAGGACGTTACTATGCTGACGGAAAAATTTCTGTTGGTACCAGAGGTTTAGATTTTGATACTGCTCAGGATAGTTATAATTATGGAGGAAATATCTATAAAAGCTATGATGTAAAACGACCTTATGATAAAGGAGTAGAGGTTGGTCAGGGTAATAAAACAAGTGTTTTTATTGCAGATATTCAGGGAGGATATGTTATAAATCCAATGACTAACCTTAAGTTGTTTGGTAGTTTTATTTATAGAAATTTTGATCCGACACAAGAAACGGCTACAACTTTTAAACAAAGTACAACATGGTTCACTATCGGATTACGTACTGATGTCTTTAATTGGTATTTTGATTACTAGTATTTAATAAGATTTTTCGAAATAATTGTGTTAAAGATTTGCAAGTCCTTATTTTATAAAGGCTTTATTGAAAAAAATCTAATTTTATAGTCAGGAATTCTACAATCTAATTTGTACATTTGCACCACTCAAAAAAAACATACAAACAATAACGGTTTGAATACTACAAAAAATACATTTTCATTTAAATCAATATTTCAAGATTTCAAAGAAATAACTAAAGCAGGATTAGCTATTAGTGTTTTATTTTCTTCAATTGCAGGATATTTGTTAGGTGTAAATGATGCGAATCCTTTTAAATGGGTTACTTTGCTGACATTGATAATTGGAGGATATTGCATGGTTGGTGCTTCAAACGCATTCAATCAGGTAATTGAAAAAGACATCGATACTTTAATGGATCGAACAAAAAATCGTCCGGTTCCTTCAGGCAGAATGTCGCCAATGACCGCGTTAATTATTGCAAGTCTTTTAACTATTATTGGTATCGCGCTGTTGTATACCATAAATGCAAAGTCGGCAATGTTTGCTGCAATCTCAATATTTTTATATACAAGTATTTATACACCTTTAAAAACGGTAACTTCCTTATCGGTTTTTGTTGGTGCTTTTCCTGGTGCGATCCCGTTTATGTTGGGATGGGTTGCAGCAACAGGAGAATTTGGAATTGAAGCCGGAACTTTGTTTCTGATTCAGTTTTTCTGGCAATTTCCTCATTTTTGGTCTATTGGCTGGTTTTTGTATGACGATTATGCAAAAGCGGGAATTTTTATGCTTCCAACAGGAAAGAAAGACAGAAAAACAGCTTTACAGGTTATTTTGTATACTGTTTGGCTGATAATAGCTTCGCTATTGCCGGTTTTAGGATATACAGGTCAGTTATATATTTCTCCAATTGCGGCCGTTTTAGTGTTTTTATTGGGGTTATGGATGTTGTTTTATGCGGTTCGTTTGTATCAATTGCGAACAGCAAAATCTGCAAGAACATTAATGTTGGTTAGTGTTTCGTACATTTCATTATTGCAGATTGTATTTATAATAGATAAATTTTTAAGATAGTTATGGAAATGACAATGACAACAGGAGAGGAACAAGTGAGGAAATCAAAATCGGCAAAACTGATTTTGTTATTCGCCATGGTAAGTATGACCATGATGTTTGCCGGACTTACAAGTGCATTTGTGGTAAGTAAATCAAGAGCAGACTGGTTGAAGAATTTTGAACTTCCATCGGCATTTTATTATAGTACTGCGGTGATAATTGCTTGTAGTGTTACTTTTTATCTGGCTAAAAAAGCGATTCAAAGAGACAATAGAAGCGCTACTACATCTTTTCTTTTAGGAACCTTGGCTTTGGGTATTTTATTCGTAGTTTTACAATTCAAAGGTTTTGGTCAAATTGTAGAAAGCGGGTATTATTTTACAGGAGAAGGTAGCTCAATTACTACAACTTTTCTTTACGTAGTAACGGTTACACACTTATTACACTTGGCTGGAGGGTTAATTTCACTTTTAATTATAATTTATAATCATTTTAAACAAAAATACAATTCGACTCAAACTCTTGGTATAGAACTAGGTGCGATGTATTGGCACTTTTTGGATTTATTATGGGTATATTTATTTTTATTTTTATATTTCTTTAAATAAGAAAAAAACGTAAATTTGGGAACTTTTTAACGAATATCTTTTATGGAAGCGACAGTTACTACTGCAAATAACGAAGAAAAAACTTGGGGAGGCGGCAATGAGCCATTAGGAGCAAGTTATGGTAAAATGATGATGTGGTTTTTTATCGTATCAGATGCCCTGACATTCTCTGGATTCCTGGCGGCTTATGGTTTTTCTAGATTTAAATTTATTGAAACTTGGCCATTGGCTGATGAAGTGTTTACTCACTTCCCATTTATGCATGGCGTTTCGGCCCCAATGTATTATGTAGCCTTAATGACTTTTATTTTGATTTTTTCATCTGTAACAATGGTTTTGGCTGTTGATGCGGGTCACCAATTGAAAAAGACAAAGGTTGCTATTTATATGTTCTTAACTATTATTGGAGGTTTAATCTTCGTTGGTTCTCAAGCCTGGGAGTGGAAAAACTTCATTAAAGGAGAATATGGTGCAGTTGAAACAGCAGGTGGAAGTTTATTACAGTTTGTTGATAAAGATGGTAAAAGAGTAGCGCTTGAGGCGTTTGCTGTAAAATTACCGGAACAACCACAAGAACTTACAAGAGCCAAAGGTAAATGGTTTATGGAAAGTGCTGAAACGGTATCAACTTATTCAGTTGCTGAAGTACAGGCTGGTTTTAAAGCGCATCCTGAATTGCTAATCAGAACGGAACAGCTTACTGATAAAAAGAAAAAAACAGTATTGACAAGAGCAGAGTCTGAGGCTCGCTTAGGTACTGCAAAATATGTTGTAGAAGGAGCTAACTTAACAAGAAACGAGTACGGAAGTAAATTATTTGCTGATTTCTTCTTCTTTATTACTGGATTCCACGGATTCCACGTATTTTCTGGAGTTATCATCAATATAATCATTTTCTTTAATGTATTATTAGGGACTTACGAGAAAAGAAGAAGCTATGAAATGGTAGAGAAAGTTGGTTTATACTGGCACTTTGTCGATTTAGTTTGGGTATTTGTATTTACAGTTTTCTACTTAGTTTAATTTTTAAGATTTATCATTATGTCACACGATCACGAATACGTATCAAATACAAAAAGAATCTGGTTTGTTTTTGGATTACTGTCAGTTGTAACAACATTTGAAGTTTTCCTGGGAATTGTTAAGCCAGGGTTTTTAGAATTTAATCATTTTGTAGGTTTGAATTTGTTGAACTGGATTTTCTATATCCTTACAATTTTCAAAGCTTATTATATAGTATGGGCATTTATGCACATGGAAGGTGAAAAAAGCAGCCTTAGATGGTCTGTTGTATCACCAGTTATTTTCCTAGTTTTATATTTATTGTTTATTCTATTGACAGAAGGGCATTATATTTATGGGGTTTTTAAAGATTCTACTATTAAATGGAATTTTTAACATGATATTAATTCGAAAAGAAGCTCCGTTTAACGGAGCTTTTTTTATTTTTGTACTTCAATAACTTCCATTAATATAATGAAAAAAAATATAGTTCTTTTTGTACTTTTTGTTCTGCCCATTGTAGCTTACTTGTTTTTTGCTTCGGGAGTAAACAGTTTTACTAAACTTCCAACAATAACTCCTAAAATTGCTGACTTTGGTAATTGGAAATCCCTAAAAGGAGAAAAAGTAACTTTAAACAACAAGATAACTATTCTTGGTTTTTCAGGTTCTGAAATTTTAAAGAACAGAGGAAACTTTTTTAATCTAAACGAAAAAATTTATCAACGCTACAATGGTTTTAAGGATTTGCAATTTGTAGTAGTTTGTCCTTTAGGAACAGAAAATGACGCAGAGAAGATCGAAGCGTCTTTGGGTGCTTTTACAGATGTATCCGGATGGCATTTTGTATTTGCTTCTCCTCAGGAAATCAAAACTTTTTATAATCAATTGCATTTGAAAGGGAAACTAGATCAAAATCTGGGAACATCAAATGTTTATATCGTAGATAAAGAACGAAATTTAAGAGGTAGAAAAGGTGTTTCTAAAGATAAGAAAGATGAGTATAAGGAAGGGTATGATACTTTTCATCCGTCTGAGTTGAGTAATGAAATGCTGGATGATTTTAAGATCATTTTGTATGAATATCGCGCCGCTTTAAAAAAGAACCATAACGCTACAAAAGAACTTTAATTTTTTAAATATGTTTAAAAACAAATCATATATCGGAATTTCGTTTATTATTTTGATCTTCGGAATTTATGCAGTTCCAAAAATTGTCGACAGAATAAAAAATGGAGAAGTTGTAAAAGGAAACCGGTTGGATAATGTAGGTTTAAAATCTTCAAAATCGGATGCTAAATTATTGACTATCGGTCCAGCTCCTAAATTTGAATTAACCAATCAGGATAATGTGAAAGTATCAAATCAAACCTATAAAGGAAAAGTATACGTTCTGGAGTTTTTCTTTACAACATGTCCTTCTATTTGTCCAAAGATGAATTTAAGCATGCTGGAGATTGAGAAAACTTTTTTCGGAAATCCAAACTTCGGAATTGTATCTATTACAATCGATCCTGCTCATGATACACCAAAGGTTTTAAAAGATCATGCAAAATTATTAGGAGCAAAATCATCAAACTGGAATTTTTTAACGGGTGATAAAGCAACAATAATGGATTTATCAAACAAAGGATTTAATTTATATGCCGGTGAAAATGCCAAGGTAAATGGTGGTTTTGAGCATTCAGGTTTGTTTGCCTTAATTGATAAAGATGGGAATATTCGTTGTCGTAAGGATGATTTTGGAAACCCAATTTTATATTACGACGGATTAGACAAAAAAGGAGTTAGAGATATTCAGGAAGATATTAAAATATTATTAGAAGAATAAAATGGAAGATCATTCATTAGAAAAAAAATACAATAAATATATTATTGCGGTTTCAATTGTAGTACCAACTTTAGTTGCGATATTATTCGCAATTAAATTAAAAGACTTTGGGATTAATGTAGAACCTCTTTCATTTTTGCCTCCAATTTATGCGACAGTAAACGGAATTTGTGCTATAGTTTTGGTTTGGGCAGTAATAGCTATAAAAAAGGGAAAGCGAAAATTACACGAGCGTTTAATGACTTTAGCTATTGCATTAGGACTTGCTTTTTTGGCAATGTACGTCGCCTATCATATGACAGCTGATTCTACTAAATTTGGAGATCTAAATCATGATGGAATCCTGGATTTGGCAGAGACTGCCAAAGTTGGGGCATTGCGTTATGTTTATTTCTTTATTCTTATTACTCACATTTTATTGTCTATCACAATTATTCCTTTAGTATTGATTAGTTACGTTAGAGCTCTTGCACAAAGTTTTGACAGACATAAAAAAATTGCTAAAATAACTTTCCCGCTTTGGTTATATGTTGCGGTTACTGGTGTTGTAGTTTACTTAATGATTTCCCCTTATTATGCATAAAATAGAAAATAGACTAAAGAATAAAGAAAATAGAATCGAAAATAGAAGCGGATTTAAGAATTTAATCTCAAAAACATACTTCTATATTCTTTTCTCTATGTTCGTTTCTCTCGGTGCAAATGCTCAATGCGCGATGTGTCGTGCTGCACTTGCGGGAGATTCTAATGTAAAAAAAGCAGAAGCCGTAAATGATGGAATCGTTTATTTGATGGTAGTTCCGTATTTATTGGTTGCAATTATAGGTGTTCTGATTTATAGAATGTATCAATCTAAAAAGAAAAAAGCANNTGCTTTTTTCTTTTTAGATTTAGGTTTATTTCAATCCATCAACGGAAACATTTACTGTTCCGTTTATTTTTATAAAAGCAATAATAGCCTGATTCGTCAACTGAATTTTGTCAAACTGAATGTCTTCTATTTTTCCATTTACAAATACACCTGGCATCGGAGAATAGTTTTTAAGATAGGTAGCCATACTTTTTTTGCCTTCTTCTAAATTAGGCTGAATAGAATAACGACAACTTTCTTCCATTTTTCTTAAAACATAACCCTGTCCTAACCAGCTTGCAGTACGCATTAATTTGCTTTTGGTGTCTAAAACATAATCGAGTTTGTCAAAATAAATTTCTTTTGACTGTGGATTGTATTGCGGAAATCCATTTAGATAAAGTGTTCCGCTTATGGAGCCTAGTACATCAAGCGCAATAACCATTTTGCCATCCTTATGCCAAATTGTGACATTTTTTACTGTTACTTTTTTGCTTCCGGAACCAAATTCCTGGCCTGCGAAATTTTTTGTCATTATCTTAGAAGCATCAATGTAAGTTGAAATGGCTGCAATATTAGCTGAAATCTGATTTGGAATTTTGGCAACAGGTTTTAGAACAATTTTAGTAGCGCTGAATTTAGATTCAGGTTGTTTGCCAACAATAGTTTCCATATTACACTTCACTCCCATATCCAATAGAAATAAATCATTTTTAAGTTTTGCATTGGTCGAATAAATTTCAACAGGAGTAATTCGTAACCAACTTTCATAAGTGTCACTCATTTGAAATGGTGTGCATATTTTTTCTAAAGCGGATAATACATTTGGCTTAAAATCCATTGATTTTTCAATCGCTTCATCTATCTTCTTTTCAATTTTTGATTTAAAAATTGAAATGGCCGGATTTACTAAATACGTGATGGGCATACTTTTTCCAAAGACAAGCATTGTCGGGCTTTCGTTCCAATCTAATGATTTGAATGCAGTTTTGGTGTTTAGTTTCCAATTAGTCAAGCCTACTTCGCTGGATAAAGTAATAACTCCATTCAAATTAAACTCACGAGTGTCATAAAGTTCAACGCCCAGTTTTTTTGTTCCAATTCGATATTTAATAGTTGCTTTTAAAGGCAGAATTGTTTTTATCTTCTTATCCGGATTTGCAGGATCATTTTGAATTTTTATCGGAGATTGTTTCCAAATTTTCATTTCAATATCATCATCTTCGATGTTATTATCTTCATAAATTAATCCTGTTAAAATCGAGTTGGTTTGATTCTCAATATCCGTCAATTTTACTGTTATTGGTAAGTTGATAAAGGATGGATTTGCATCATAAACCAACGGACTTGCGTCGTCTGGTTCGGGTTTTAAGGTTTCTAATTTTTGCGATACTGAACATCCTGAAAGTACCGTAAGTACCGTGAATAAAGAGAAAATTGAAAAAAACTTCATCATTAAGATTTTTTTGAGTAATGCAAAATTAAGAAAACAATTATATTATCTTAAAAATGTGTAACATTTGATAACAAATAGAGTCTTATTCTAATATCAAAACGAAATTATTAACGTTTTCTTACCATAAATTACTTAATAAAAATGTTATTATTGTTTTAAAATTTAACAATACCATGATCGAAATCAAAGATTTACACAAGTCCTATAAAATGGGAAATTCAGAATTGCATGTGTTAAAAGGGATAAATTTTAATATTGAAGAAGGCGAGCTAGTAGCAATCATGGGATCTTCAGGATCAGGTAAATCTACGCTTCTTAATATTTTAGGAATTCTCGACGAGGCAGATTCAGGTAGTTATATTTTAGATAAAACACCTATTAAAAAACTAAATGAAACGATTGCTTCTAAATACAGAAATAAGTTTTTAGGATTTGTTTTTCAATCTTTCAATTTGATCAATTATAAAACTGCACTTGATAACGTGGCAATGCCGTTATATTATCAGGGAATAAAGAGAAAAGAGCGTTACGAAATCGCTATGAAGTATTTGGAGAAAGTGGGCTTAGGTTCACATTCACATCATTTACCGAACGAACTTTCGGGCGGTCAAAAACAGCGTGTTGCAATCGCGAGAGCATTAGCTTCAAATCCAAAAGTTTTATTAGCAGATGAGCCAACAGGAGCTTTGGATACAAAAACTTCATATGAGGTTATGGAGCTTATTCAGGGAATTAACGATGAAGGAAAAACCATTTTAATCGTTACACACGAACCCGATATTGCTGCAATGTGCAAACGAAATGTGGTCCTGAAAGACGGATTAATTATCGATGATAAAAAGGTAGAACAAGTTAGAGCTTCATCTTATGTTTAATATTGAGCGTTGGCAAGAAATATTCGAAGCAATCTCTAAAAACAGGCTAAGAACATTCCTGACCGGAATTTCTGTGGCTTCAGGTATTTTTATTTTAGTGATTTTGCTCGGTGCAGGTAAAGGGCTTCAGAATGGAATTGAAAAACAATTCGAAAATGATGCAGAAGGAATTATTGAAGTTTGGTCGAATGTGACAACCAAAGGATATAAAGGATTAAATCCGGGAAGGGAAATTCAATTGAGAAATAGTGATTATGATCTTCCGGTTATGAAGTTTAATGACGAGATAAATAAAAAATCTCCAGTGCGAAGTACCTGGGGAGGGATTATTAGTTACGGAAAAGAATCTGGAAATTATCAGTTTAGAGGTATTTCTCCAGATTATTTGTCTCTTGAAAATGCGACTATTATTAACGGACGTTTCATAAATAATAGCGATATGGTAAATAACGAGAAAGTTGTTGCTATTGGTTTAAAAGTTAAACAGGATTTGTTTAAAGAACAGGATCCGATAGGAAAAGAGATTCTGGTTAATAATATAAATTTTAAAGTAGTAGGGGTCTTTACTGACCCTTCGGGAGAAAGAGAAGAGTCAAGAGTTTATATGCCTATAACGACCAATCAGCGCGCTTTTGGGGCTGGTGATAAAATAAATGCAATGCAGTTTGTTTTAAATAAAAAAGTCGATTACGATCAGGCTTTGGCACAATCAAAACGATTTGCAGAAGGTATAAAAGAGCTTTTAAAAAGTAAAAATATTGTAGCTCCGGATGATGATAGTGCGATTGGAGTTTATAATTCTGTTGAAGATGCAAAACAGTTTTATGATTTAAATCTTTATATCAGATTGTTTTTCTGGTGGGTTGGTATTTGTACTATTATTGCTGGTGTTGTTGGTGTAAGTAATATTATGCTAATTATTGTGAAAGAAAGAACTAAAGAAATAGGAATTAGAAAGGCTTTAGGAGCGTCGCCATTTTCCATCATTTCTATGATACTTCACGAATCAATTTTTATTACCACTATTGCCGGATTTGTTGGTTTGTTGGCAAGTTTATTATTGTTAGAATTTGTTGGGCCAATGGTACAAAGTGAATATTTTAGAAATCCGGAAGTAGATTTTAGTGTGGCTTTAACAACACTTGCTTTACTTGTATTTGCTGGGGCTATGGCAGGATTTTTTCCGGCATACAGAGCAGCCAAAATTAAACCTATTGTAGCACTTAGAGACGAATAATTATGTTTAAAAAAGATAATTGGGATGAAATTTTACAAGCTTTAACAGCTAATGTTTTCAGGACAATCCTGACTGCATTTGGGGTGTTTTGGGGAATTTTTATTTTGGTAATATTACTTGCTGCTGGTAAAGGTTTAGAAAATGGTGTGAAAAAAGGATTTGACGGAATTGCTACAAATACAATGTTTATGTGGAGTCAAACCACTACAAAAGCTTATAAAGGATTACCAAAAGTACGTCGCTATGATTTTAGAAATAGTGATGTGGCGGCATTAAAAGCAGCGTTGCCAGATTTATTATACGTTTCGCCAAGAAACCAGTTAGGAGATTTTAACGGAACTAATAATGTGGTTCGTGGTACAAAAACTTCAGCATTTACTGTTTATGGTGATTATCCGGAGTTGATAAAACAACAGCCAATGGATATCTTAAAAGGACGTTTTATTAATCAGCAAGATATTTTGGAAAGAAGAAAAATTGCTGTGATTGGAAAAGGAGTTATCAGTGAATTGTATGGGAAAGAAGAAGAAGCCATTGGGACTTACATAAAAGTAAACGGAATTAATTTTATGGTAGTTGGTGTTTATCACTCTAAACAGCAAGGTGGAAATGCTGAGCAGGAGCAGAAAAATATTTTTGTTCCGTTTACTACTTTTCAACAAGCTTTTAATTATGGAGATAAAGTAGGCTGGATGGCACTTACAGCAAAGGATGAAACTTCAATAACCGATTTGAAACCAAAAATTCTGGAACTTATAAAATCACTTCATTCGATTAATCCCAAAGATGACAGAGCTGTGGGGAATTTCGATTTATATGAACAATTCAACAAAGTGCAGAGTTTGTTTAACATCTTAAAAATCATTGCTTATTTTGTTGGAACGCTGGTATTGATTTCAGGTGTTATCGGAATTTCGAATATTATGCTTATTGTAGTTAAAGAACGTACTAAGGAAATTGGAATCAGAAGAGCTTTGGGAGCAACGCCCGGTGCTATTCGCAGTCAAATTTTATCTGAATCTATATTTTTGACTATCATTTCAGGAATGTTTGGAATTGCAGTCGCAACCGGAATTATAGCACTGTTGAATATGGCGCTGGATTCAATGCCCCCCGGAAGTAATACTATGTTTGCTAACCCGAGCGTAGATCTAAGAGTAGTATTTGTTGCTTTATTAATATTAGTAGGATCTGGTTTGTTGGCAGGATTTATTCCGGCCCAGACCGCAATTAATGTAAAGCCGGTAGATGCTTTACGAACAGAATAAATTATCAATCAAAATATAATCGATTAAACCAAAAACAAAATGAAAAAAGGAGTAACCGTAACCATTTTAATCTTTATTGCTATAGTTTTCTTTGGCGCACTTTACTATTTGTATGCTAAAAATCAAGAGTCTCCAATCGTTTTTAAAACAGAGAAAGCAGAGATTAAAACGATCGTAAAAACCACCATTGCAACTGGTAATATTCAGCCTGATGAAGAGGTCTTAATCAAACCAAACATCTCAGGTATTATTGAAGAAGTTTATATCAAGGCTGGTGAGAAAATTAAAGCGGGTGACATGATTGCAAAAATTAGAGTTGTTGCCAATGTATCTAATGTAAGTAGTACCCAAAATCAAGTACAAACGGCTAAAATTGCATTAGATAATCAGGAAAAAATCTATAAAAGACAAAAGACCTTATTCGAAAAAGAGGTAATTTCGGCTAATGATTTTGATGCTGCTCAGTTAGCTTATACCCAGGCAAAGCAAAATTATTTAGCTGCAAGACAAAGTTTGGATATCGTTAAAACAGGAACTACAACTTCATTAGGAAGTTATGCTAATACTTTAATTCGCTCAACAGTAAACGGAATGGTTTTGGCGGTTCCGGTAAAAGTGGGGAATCAGGTTATTGAAAGTAATAATTTCAATGAAGGAACTACCATTGCAAGCGTTGCCGATGTTGGCAGAATGATTTTTATTGGAAAAATAGATGAATCTGAAGTAGGTAAAATCAAAGTTCAGATGCCAATCGAAATTACCGTTGGCGCAATCGAGAATAAAAAATTTGATGCAATTTTGACAGATATTGCCCCAAAAGGAGTAGTAGAAAATGGTGCCATTCAGTTTGAAATAAAAGCTTCTTTAGAAAACAGAGATGCGACTTTTATCAGAGCTGGTTTAAGCGCAAATGCTTCTATTATTTTAGAGAAAGCCGACAAAACTTTAGCTATCAAGGAATCATTAGTTCAATTTGACAAAAAAACTCAAAAGCCTTATGTTGAAATCGAAACAGCTCCTCAGAAATTTCAAAGAAAAGATTTAATTCTGGGAGTTAGCGACGGAATATACGTTCAAGTTAAAAGTGGAATTAAGGACTCAGATAAAATCAAAATCTGGAATCAGGGCTTGATTAGTGAAGGAGAAGAAAAGAAATAATTTGAAAGTATAAAAGGAGTTTTTGGGTTTAAAAAATGTTAAATTTGCGTAGTGTTCATGCTATGCTTTCATTCAAAATATATGAAAATAAATAAATATAATAGTCTTGTTTTTGCTATACTTTTCGGGTTCGGTTTGACAGCCCAGGCGCAAACAAAGCAATGGACATTGGAAGAATGTGTGCGATATGCACTTGATAATAATATAACAATAAAATTATCTGAACTAGATGTGAAAAATGCCGATATCGATAAAAAGGATGCATTTGGTAATTATCTGCCTTCAGTAAACGGAAATGCTTCACACTCCTGGAACATTGGTTTAAATCAGGATGTTACAACGGGTCTTTTGCGTAACCAGACGACTCAGTATTCATCTGTTGGTTTAAATGCCGGAATTGATATTTACAAAGGTTTGCAGATACAAAATACGTATCGCAGAACTAAACTTTCTATTATTGCATCTCAGTTTCAATTATTAAAGATGCAGGAAGATATTTCGCTAAATGTTGCCAATGCATTTCTCCAAATTTTATCTTATAAGGAAGAGTTAAAAGTAAAAAAAGAGCAATTATCAATTGATGAGAAACGCTTCAAACGATCTGAAGAAATGGTAAACGCCGGAACAATACCAAGAGGAGATTTGTACGATCTAAAAGCTACTATTGCAACAGATCAACAGGCAATTACTGTTTCAGAGAATAATTTATTGATCTCAAAATTAAGCTTAGCGCAACTTTTGCAATTAAAAGAATTTGCAGATTTTGATGTAATAGATGATACAAATGCAAAAGACGAGAATAATATCATGGCACAAAGCCCAATTGATATTTACAATAAAGCAAAAGAAACAAGAACAGAATTAAAACTGGCACAGACTAATCTTGAAATTGCTGAGAAAAATGTTGCCATTGCAAAAGGTGCTTATCAGCCTACACTTTCTGGTTTTTACGGATTTAATACAAGAGCTAGTTATAGTGATAAAGTAGTAGGAGTAGATGGAAATGGTAATCCTATTTTAGCAGGTCCGGATCCAGTTTTTCAACAGTTTAGTGATAATAAAGGACACAATTTTGGTTTTCAGTTAAATGTTCCAATTTTTAACGGTTTTGCAGTTCGAAACAATGTAGAAAGAAATAAAGTTAGTTTAGAGAAATCTAAAATAGATTTAGAACAAAAAAGTTTAGATTTGCAACGTAACGTTTATACTGCTTTTACAAATGCAAAAGGAGCGTTAAATACGTATGAGTCATCAACTGTAACTTTAGAAGCAAGACAACAAGCTTATAATTATGCTAAAGAAAAGTATGATGTTGGTTTGATGAATTCTTTTGATTTTACACAGGCTCAAACACTGTTGACGAATGCACAGTCTGATGTTATCAGAACGAAATATGATTATATTTTTAAAATAAAAATACTTGAATTCTACTTTGGAATTCCAATTGTCCCAATTATTTCAAAATAATTTATTATGTCAAAAAAAACAGTTTATTTCTTAATAGGAGGTGCGGTAGTTATTATTGCAATTTTAGTTGGTCTTTCGAAATCGGGAGTAATAGGAAATAAGGATGAAGGAAAAGAAGTAGAGATTTCAAAAGTAGTGGCTTCAACTATTGTCGAAACGGTTTCGGCAACAGGGAAAATTCAGCCGGAAATTGAAGTGAAACTTTCATCAATGGTTTCAGGTGAAATTATTGCATTAAATGTAAAAGAAGGTCAGGTTGTTAAAAAAGGAGATTTATTAGTAAAAATAAATCCGGATTTGTACACCTCCGGATTGGATAGATCTGTTGCTAATTTATCTGGTACCAAAGCGAGTTTGTCACAATCTGAAGCAAATTTTAAAGAAGCAAAAGCGAGTTACGAACGTAATAAAACCTTATATGATAAGGGCGTAATTTCAAAATCGGATTGGGATAAATCAATTGCGACTTTTGAAGTTGCCAAGGCGACGAAACAAAGTTCGTATTACAATGTTCAGAGTGCTTCGGCTTCTGTAACGGAGGCAAAAGATAATTTGGGTCGTACTTTGATTTATGCTCCGGCAGATGGAACTATTTCGGTTTTAAATGTTGAATTAGGAGAGCGTGTTTTAGGAACGCAACAAATGGCAGGAACAGAGCTTTTGAGAGTGGCCAACTTAAACAATATGGAAGTTGAAGTTGATGTAAATGAAAATGATATCGTGAAAGTAAAAATTGGAGATGAAGCCAATGTAGAAGTCGATGCTTATTTAAAAAAGAAATTTAAAGGTACCGTAACAAGTATTTCTAACTCGGCAAGCTCTACCTTAACATCAGATCAGGTTACTAATTTCAAAGTAAAAGTGCGTATTTTAAAAGAATCTTACCAGGATTTGTTAGAAGGCCAATCTGCTTCGTATTCTCCATTTAGACCTGGAATGACTGCTACTGTTGATATTTTGACCAAAACAAAAGCAAATGTATTAGCTGTGCCGATAAGTTCAGTAGTTGTAAAATCAGATACTGCGGCCGTTAAGGATTTTAAAGTAGAGGATCCTAATGATAAAAAAGTAGTACCAAAAAGCGACAAAAAATTCGAATGTGTTTTTGTGAAAGTAGGGGATAAAGCTAAAATCAGAATCATTAAAACAGGTATTCAGGATGATACTAATATTGAAGTAATGTCGGGATTAAAATCTGGTGATGTTGTGATAACAGGACCTTACACAACAGTTTCAAAAGAATTGAATTCTGGCGATAAGGTTAAGCTTAAAAAAGCGGACGTTATAAAGAAATAAATATAATAATCTAAAAATAAATACTTTGTCTTTTATTCTCAATATCGAAACGGCTACAAAAAATTGTTCTGTAGCAATAGCAAAAAATGGTGAAACAATTTTATGTAAGGAAATTGCAGAAGAAGGATATTCGCATGCCGAAAAACTCCATGTTTTTATTGAAGAAGCAATTGCCGAAGCAGGAATAACAGTTCAGGATTTGATTGCAATTGCAGTAAGTCAGGGACCAGGTTCTTACACAGGTTTGCGAATTGGAGTTTCGGCGGCAAAAGGTTTATGTTTCGCGTTAAATATTCCACTGATAGCGGTTGATACATTACAAACTTTGGCTTCTCAGGCCAAAGTGTCTGATGGGAAAATAATTCCAATGTTGGATGCCAGAAGAATGGAAGTTTACAGTGAAGTTTTTAATTTCAATCTCGAAGTTGAAAGAGAAATTCAGGCAGAAGTAATTACAGAAGATTCTTTTTCAGCATACACCGATGTGCTTTACTTTGTTGGCGATTGTGCAGAGAAATGCAAACCAGTTTTGACAAAAGATAATTTTATTTTTCTGGAAGATATAAAATATCCTTCAGCTTCAGCTATGAGTAAAATCAGTTTTGATAAATATCAAATAAGCGACATTGTCGATGTCGCTTATTTTGAACCTTATTATTTAAAAGATTTTATGATGGCACCTCCTTCAAAGAAACAATAAAAACCTTTTTATTTTTGAAGAGTATAGGGTTGAACTGAAATTCCGGCTTCATCTAAAGCGGTTTTGCAATTTTCTAAAGTTTCAGAAAAAACAGCTCCGTAATTAGCATTTTTAGCCCACGGGCGCACTGAAAATTCTACAGCGCTAGCTGTTAGATTTTTAACAAAAACTTCAGGTGCAGGTTTCTTAAGTACTTTAGGGTTTTTATTTAAGACATCTAAAAGAACTTCTTTTGCCTTTTTTATATCAGAATCATATGAAACTGCAAAAGTCAAATCGGCTCTTCTTTCTCCCTGCATCGAATAATTAATAATCGTTCCGTTAGATAATGCACCGTTTGGTACAAAAACAGTTTGATTATTCGCAGTAAGCATTTTAGTGACAAAAATCTGGATTTCACTTACAGTTGCTATAACCCCTTGTGCCTCGATTGTATCACCAACTTTAAAAGGTTTGAAAACGATAATTAACATTCCGCCGGCAAAATTAGAAAGTGAACCTTGTAATGATAAACCAACTGCAAGTCCCATTGCTCCTAAAATGGCAACAAAGGAAGAAGTTTCGATACCCAATTTTGAAATAAAGGTTACAAACAACAAAATTCTAAGCGCCCATATCAAGATATCTGAAAGGAATTTTGTCAGTGTAGGATCTAAATTTCTTTGAACCATTACTTTTATAATAATCCTATTTATTAATCGGATGGCATATATACCAACAAATAAAATTAGAAATGCTGAAACTAATTTTGGCGCGTAATCAACTAGTACGTCAATGAATTTAGTGGCGTAAGTGCTTATTTGTTCTGGACTCATCATGTTTTATTGAATAAAAAAACCTTCTCAAAACGAGAAGGTGTATTAGTGGTGCAAATATAAAGATATTTCCTTTATAAGAAAAATAAGTACCTATTCCTTATCAGCAATTTCGTCAGCGGTTTTATTTTCAATCTTTGCTGCTGTTTCACTTGCGTCAACTACAGTTTCAGATGCAATTGTTTTTGTATCGGCAGTGATATCACTTGTTTTTTCTTTTACAGAATCAATTACGTCACTTATAGAATCTGAAGCTTTTTCCACATATTCACTTACAATATCTTTGGCTTGGTGTGCATATTCTGCGGCACTTTCAAGAATTGGTTCTGAAGCTTCTTTAGCTTTGGCGATTGTCTCTTCTGCAAAAGTTTCTGCTTTTTCAATATAAGGAGTTGCAGCTTCCTTTGCTTGCTCAAAAGTAGTTTCAGCCTGATTGGCTAAGTCTGTTGCAGATTCTTTGGCTGTGCCAAATAAATTCTTGAAAAATGACGATAATCCCATGGTTTTTATAATTGATTAGTTAAGAATACAATATTAAACTTTTTTACAGAATTATAGTGTTATTGTGAGAATAATTTATTGAAAGATAGACAGATAGTGCCTAATAAAAAAAGCGTTCACTATAGTGAACGCTTTCGGTATTTACTCAAAATTATTTTTATGCATTTAAAGCTTCTACTTTAATAGCTTCATCATTTAACATGCTTTTCAACATGTTTTCTATTCCACTTTTTAAAGTAAAAGTAGAAGATGGGCATCCGCTACAAGCACCTTGTAAAATAACTTTTACTGTTTTGTCATTTTCGTTATAAGAATCGAATGCAATATTTCCTCCGTCAGCAGCAACTGCAGGTTTTACATATTCTTCTAAGATGTTGATGATTTGTTGTGAAGTTGTATCCAGTTTATCAAAAGCTTCATCTTTTGTAACATCATTTTTTGTTGCAACTTCAATTAAACTTTCATCTAGAACTGTTCCTCCGTTTTCAATAAATTGTTTGATAAACGTTCTAACTTCTAAAGTGATCTCATCCCAGTCGTTTATATCATATTTAGTTACTGAAATGTAATTTTCATCAATAAAAACCTCTTTAACATAAGGGAATTTAAATAATTCTTTTGCTAATGGAGAAGAAGCCGTCTGGTCAATATTTTTATATTCTACCGGATTTCTGGTTAACATTCTGCTTACGACAAATTTTAATGCTGCAGGATTTGGAGTTGTTTCTCCATACACTGTAATAGGTTGTTTTTTAGCCTTGTTTTCGTCGATTTTAATAATAACGCCACCTTTATCAATAAATGCTGTAATTTGTTCTGCAACAGCGTCTTGTACATCTTCCCATTCTACGATACTATATCTTTCGATAGCGATAAAATTTCCTGAAATATAAACTGTTTTTACAAACGGAAGATAAAATAATTGTTGTGCTAATGGTGATTCTTGTGCCTCATCAATATTTTTAAACTCAAAGTTTTGGTTTTGAGTGATGAAATCTTCAAATTCAAACTTTAATATAGTCGGATTTTGAGTTTCCTTTATGGTGATTTTTGTCATGACTTGTAATTTTTCACAAATTTAGTAAAGTTATTTTCTACTAATGGCTATATTTGGTTTTTTAATAAAATAATTAAGATTCTTATTATAACTAATCGGATTAAATTGGGAGTCTATAATTTATTTAAACAAAGCTGCCTTTATGAAATTTAGAATCAGGGTTTTATTTATTTTTTTATTAACTTCATTTTACTCTTTTTCCCAAGAAGGTATTCCTGTTTACTCAGACTATTTATCAGATAATTATTATTTGATTCATCCGTCTATGGCAGGAGCGGCAAATTGTGCCAAAATTAGATTAACAGCAAGAAAACAATGGTTTGGCCAAGATGATGCGCCAGCACTTCAAACGTTAAGTTTTAACGGTCGAATAGGAGAGCGATCAGGAGCCGGAATTATAGTTTTTAATGACAAAAATGGGTATCATTCTCAAAAAGGAGTAAAACTTACTTACGCACATCATATTATGTTTTCAAGAGACGAGATTGATTTGAATCAGCTTTCTTTTGGTATTAGTGGGGGAGTAATTCAAAATCAGCTGGACGAAACATCATTTGGAACAACGTTTGACCCAATTGTTTCCGGTCAGATTCAAAAAGATTCTTATTTTAATGTTGATGTTGGTGCCTCTTATAATTATTTAAATTTTTATGCTCATGCTACTGTTCAGGGATTACTTGAAACCAGAAGAGAATTGTATACCGATTATGAAAGTGATAATTTGAGAAAATTTCTTTTAAGTGCGGGGTATGTTTTTGGTAAAAGAGAAAATATTACCTGGGAACCTTCGGTATTACTTCAAATATTTGATCAGACTAAAGAGAAAACAATAGATTTAAATATGAAAGCTTACAAAAACATGGATTTTGGAAGTTTATGGGCAGCATTGTCATATAGAAGAAGTTTTGATGGTGCACAATATGTTTCTGGAAGTGGTGTTTCATCTCAAAAACTGCAATATTTCACACCAATTATTGGTATAAATTATAAGAACTTTATGTTTGCTTACACGTACTCACAAGTAATGGGCGATGTAAAATTTGATACCGGAGGGTATCATCAAATTACTTTAGGGATCAATTTATTTTGTAAAAAGGAACGTTACGATTGTAATTGTCCGGCAATTAATTAATTTTTTATGCTGATTAAATCTGTAAACGGAAAATCGCCTTCAATCCCAGAGGATTGTTATGTTGCCGAAAATGCTACCATTGTTGGTGATGTTACCTTTGGTGAATCTTGTAGTGTTTGGTTTAACGCTGTTATTCGCGGAGATGTTCACTTTATTAAAATTGGAAATAAAGTTAATATTCAGGACGGAGCCATTATTCATTGTACTTATCAAAAACACCCAACTATTATAGGAAACAATGTTTCAATTGGACATAATGCAATTGTTCATGGTTGCACTATTCATGACAATGTTTTGATAGGAATGGGAGCAATTGTAATGGATAATTGTGTGGTTGAAAGTAATGCAATTGTAGCCGCCGGAGCAGTTGTAACACAAAATACTATTGTGACTTCAGGAAGTATTTACGCCGGTGTTCCCGCTAAAAAAGTAAAAGATATTGATCAATCTGACTTTGCAGGTGAAATCGAGCGTATTTCAAACAATTACGTAATGTATTCAGGCTGGTTTAAAAACGAAGAATAAATTATAAATATAAATTATAAGTTGATCTTTTCGAAGAAAGTATTTTTATAACTTTCACTAATCGGAATTCGCTTATCGCTAATTAAAACCTTGTTTTTCTGGATTGATTTTACATGTTTTATATTGATTATATAAGATCTGTGAATTCTTGAAAATCCTTTGCTGGAAAGTAAATTCTCTAGTTTTATTAAGCTAATTAATGTTAGTGTAAATTTATTGTCTGTGGTATAGATTTTTACATAATCTTTTAATCCTTCAATAAATAGAATATCTGCAAAATTCATTTTTACATTTTCATACTCAGCTCGCACAAACATAAAATCCTGTTCTAATTCGGGCGCTGTGGTATTTTCAGAAATAGCCTGCACCGCTGCTGCAGGATTAAAAATTTGCTGAGCGCGAACTACTGATTTTAAAAAACGATGAAACGGTATTGGTTTTACCAAATAATCAACAGCGCCAAGGTTAAATCCCTCAACCGCATAATCAGAATAAGCTGTTGTAAAAATGATCAAAGGTTTTTTTTCAATAGTATTTAAAAATTCAATCCCTGAAAAATGAGGCATCTGAATATCTAAAAAAATCAAATCAATATTTGTTTGATTGATAAATGAAACGGCATCAATAGCATTATTGAAAGTACTAACCAATTCCAGCGAATCTACTTTTTGGACAAAATCCTCTAATAATTCAACCGCTAGAGGTTCATCATCTATAATTACGCATTTCATCTGTTTCAGTATTAGAATGTTAAATTCGTTTGGGTCTTCAAAAGTAGTTTTAAACCAGTAAATTAAGTTTTAAAATTTTCATAAATTACTGGCTTAAATTTAAATTAAGCGCTTACCGTTATTGTTTTACTTAAAGTGTAACCATCCGTTAGATTTCCGGTTAATGTGGCAAGTTCATCAGCTAAACTATCTGAAAAAACATTATCCTTTGTGTTTAAAGTGTCGGCCTGGCCGTGAGCAACATAATTGGTGCTGGAATATACTTCGCTCGAAACATTTTCAGGAAAAGCAATTTGAGTTACCAATAATGAAGAACCACCCGCCGCTAAAACTTCGACATGCACATGCGGGGCTCTGCCTTGGTACCAACCAGGAAAAATAGAAATAAAGGATACTTCTCCTTTGGCATTGGTAGTTTGCCTTCCTCTTAAAAAATGAACCGTTGTATAATTGGTTTGTTGCATAGAAGTTCCTCCATATTCAGAATAATTTCCATCTTTATCACAATGCCATACATCGACCAGAACACCTTCTAAGGCGACGCAATTTTTATTTTTATTTTCGATGGTTAAATTAATAAGCAAGGCAACTCCAATTCGGTCTGATTTTATATTTTCCAAAACCAATTGACTTGGTGTTTTTATAGGAAACGGACCTTTTGTCTCGGCTGGAGAAACAGAGCAACTTCCATCACCTGAAGAATCTGAACCCCTATCATCATTGTCGCTTTTAGAACAGGATTCTAATAACTTTGAAGCTGTAGCAAGAGAAGCAATTCCTAAAATACCATTTCGTATGAATTTTTTTCTGTCCATAATCAATCGTTATTAATTAATTGGTGTTTGAATTTCATCTAATTTTAAATTTAAATGCACACGGTAATATTGATTGTCTTGCGTTATATCTAATTGATGAGCGTTTGGATACAGTAAATCGAGACGGTTTTTTATATTTACCAGTCCGATTCCTGAATTTTCAGGATCTTTTCTGTAATCTTCAATAGTATTTTCTATCCAAAAATCCAGACTGTTTTCGTGTATGAAGATTTTTATTTTTACGTGAGCGGCACCTTTATAATCTGTTCCGTATTTGAATGCATTTTCAACAAATGAAATCAGCAAAAGTGGTTCTATAAATTTATTTCGGGTATCACCATGAACATTTATTACAATGTCTTCGATGTCATTAAGTCGTAATTTTTGTAGCTCAATGTAATTTTGGATATAATTAATTTCTTTTTCTAAAGCCACCGTTTTATTATCAGTTTCATACAGCATATACCGCATTAACTCCGATAATGTTACGATGGCATCAGGGACCAAATCAGATTTTTTGTGTGCCAATGAATAAATACTGTTTAAAGAATTAAATAAAAAATGCGGATTAGTTTGCTTACGCAAATAAATTAATTCAGTATTTGTTCGATGTGTTTCGGCAATTAATTTGTTTTGTTGATTGTTGTAAAACTCTGTTAGTGTTCTAATTATAGCGCTTATGGTTAAGATTAAAATGTAAAATAATGAAGGGCCAATTTTAAAAAACAAGGGTTGTCTTCTTGCCATTATAATGCGTCTTTCTCCTCTCATAAAATCAGTTGAACCATCTGGCATTATTTTGGGAGGCAACATGTTTGGTGGCCTCACATGATTAAAATCAGGAATAAAATAATTAATCCTGATTACCATAAAAAGAAGAATTAGTGCTAAAGCAAAAACAAAATAAAGCCAGTATTTTTTTTCTAAAAGTAATACAGGTACCAAATAAAAATAATTCAGATAAAACAGAATGATTCCGGTAATCCATTGTACATAAAAATCATTGTTGATTCTAAAAGGGCTTTCGTAAAATTGAATTAATGACGTCAAAATAAAGAAAGTCCATATAATACTATGGAATAAAATTTTGTTTGAGCTGGTACTTCTGATGGTATCTATATTCATTTAGAATTTTATTTTTAATAAAATTAAATCATTTTTTGTTACCGTCGGTGATAAGTTCTTATTGAGTTTTTCGATAACCAAATTGCCTACTTTTAAAGCATCTTCCTGAGTTGTAAAGCTTTTGGTTTCGGTTATTACCGGTATAATAGATTGTTTGATAAGTATTTTGTCCCTGTTGATAATTGTATAACCCCAACCGTTTGTTGTTTTAAATGATTCGATTTTAAAAGGGGTCTTTGTTGTACAAGCTGTCAATAATAAAGCGAGTAAAAGAAAGAGTAAATTCTTCTGGATTAAGATCCAGAAGAATTGATTTTTAGTATTAATTGTCATCATCATTTTGTTCCTCTAACGGTTTAAATTCCCAGGCATCATCAAAATAAGTAGAGCTCACTCTTCCCAACATATAAAAACCTCTATTGTTTATTGCAAAAGCTACAGCATCTGTTCTGGTTGCGCCTTCCATTGGTGTTCTTTCTACCCATAAATCTGTTGATGGATTGTATTCCCACACGGTTTTAATATTTTCTCCACCTACAAGATATCCTAGTCCATTCATGGTAAAAGTTGAAGCATTTGCACGAACAAGTGCATAATCGTCATTGAATGTTTCATCATCATCATCGTCTTTATCGATGTCTCGTTTTCTTGTCCACACTTCTGTTGAAGGATCAAATTCCCAAAAGTCTTCCTGATAAACTCCGTTATTAATTCCGGTTCCTAAGTAAGCTTTGTCACCAATTACCAAAACGGCAGCATTACGTCTTTTATTTCCACTAAATCCATTTACAAGTGTCCAGGTATTAGCCTGATCGTTATATTGATAAAAATCTTTAAGATAATTTCCATCGTATCCAGTGCCAAAGTAAGCTTTTCCACCAACCTGAAATCCTAATGCTCCATAACGGCCAGTTCCTCCGAAATCTGTTTTTTGATTCCAGCTATTGCTTGTTGGATCATATTGATAAAAATCTTTTAATTTGTTAGTTCCGTCATAACCAAGACCAACATATCCTTTCTCATTTAAGGTAAAACTAGAAGCAGAACTTCTGGCAACTCCTGGAAAATCAGCTTTTTGTTCCCAATAATCACCATTAGAATTGTAGGCCCATAAATCCTTCAAATAAACATCGCCAGTATAACCGGTTACCACATATGCATAATCCCCAATAACAAAACTAGTAGCACTAGATCTTGCAGGTCCATCAAATGCTGATTTTTTAACCCAGTTCCCTATTAAATCATCATCCTCATCATCATTGCTGCAGCTTATAAAAAAGAGACTCGATAATAGTGTCGCGAATAATATTCCTTTTTTCAAATTATTCATAGTGTATTAAATTTATTTATTGTTTGTATTTGATGCCAATGCTTAAAATATATCCGTTGCCCGTATTATAGTCATATACCTCATGATTCTCGTTATCAATCAGTGTGTACTTTTTATTAAAATTGTAGCCTCCTTTAAAATTTAAAAACCAATTGTGGTCTACATTTCTTTCGTATTCAAAAGCAGATGTCATTTGCGATAAGTTCACCTTTGTTGCCTCTTTATTTAGAGCCATTTGTGAGTCTAAATTGTAAAAATTACCATTAAAACTATTGGTCAGGCTTAACTTGTTCCGGACATTATTTGAATATTCTAACTTAGAATCAGGAAACCCAATCAGCATAGTACTTTTATCATTAATTCTAAAGTTTAAAGATAAAACAGGTATGATTTTAGGATATCCAAAAACGGTTGTCCTGGCAACACCAACATTTAACTCTGTCTTAGAGGTCAATTTTTGATAAACTTCAATACTGCCTAAAATTGTTATATCTGAAATGCCAAAATTTTGCTGAAAATTGGCAGTGGGTGTCAGAGCAAATTTTAATCCTGTTGTTTTTGAAACATTTTGTGAAAATTCAAATTGGTTTTGTAATTGATTAAAATGATCCGAATTTTCAAATGATTCAAAACTGCCTAATTCATAATTGATATTCAAATGAGAATATTCTAATGTATTCGTTACCTTCCTTTCAGTATCTATTTCTTTATTGATCTTAAATTGAATATTAGTCTCGGTAAAATTAATTTTATCAGTAGGCTCTGTTTTTAAATTTATATCTACAGCTATTTTATCCTGTGCTTTCATACTGTAAAATGAAATTGTAAAAAGCGAACATATTAAAAACGGTATTTTCATTACTTATATATTGGCTCAAAAGTATGTTCCTAATGTTTTTAAAAAAAAGAAGATATATGTATGGTGTGTTTTGATAGACAAAAGAGCTCTTTTTATAGCTGAATGAAGTATTTGCTACTGTAAGGGTGTTGTAGATGTTTTGTTGCTATTTATAGTTCAAAAATGCTCGGCTGTATATGTTATAGTGTGGTGCAGAAGAGTGCATTTTATATTTGTTCAAAAATTTTATTATGCACAAGTTTATATTGATGTTGTTTTTCGCTGTAACTCTATTTTCATGCGGCACAGATACAGATGCTGGCGAATTTGTTGTAGGATCAGACTATTTAGCTTTAAATAACAAAGTCGTTTTAATTGATACTTTAACGGTAGATATGTCAACAATAAATTTTGACTCACTTGTTACTTCTAATCAAAGTCGTATTTTAATTGGAAACTACGATGATCCTATTTTTGGAAAAGTAAAATCGGATAGTTATTTTCAGGTTGTGCCTAATGTTTATAGTTTAAATACCAGTGGCTCAGATACAGAAACAGTAAGCTATGTTTTTGATTCTATCGTCATGACACTGAAATATGATAACTACCATTATGGTGATACGACAAAAGTGCAAACTTTCGATATTCATCGTCTGACTCAGAAAGTTAAGCCTAATGTAGAAGACAAAAGCTTTTATAATAATTCTACTTTGACTTATGATGATGAGAGTGTCGGATCAATGTCATATAAGCCACGGCCAATCGAAAAAGATTCTATCACAATCAAAATGAACGATACTTTTGGAGCTGCACTTTTTCAAAAAATGAAAAAAAGAGAAGTTACAGACTTTGATAGTTTTACAGAATATTTAAAAGGACTTGTATTGGTTCCTTCAAATTCTAACTCGTCGAGTGTTATTGGTTTTAATACCTCAAAGAGCATGATTAGAATGTATTATTCGAGATCTCCTAAAGATATTGAAGAAAAACCTTATGTGGTTGAATTTACAATTTCAGATGTTACAAGGCAGTTTAATTCTATTTCTTTGGATAAAACAGGAACTTTAATTCAGGATTTACCAGCCTTCAGTAGTAAATTATCAAGTTCACTCACCAATCGGCAAGGATTTATTCAGTCTGGTACAGGAGTCGCCTGCCGAATTGACTTTCCAAATATTAAGCAACTTAAAAATATATCAGAGAAGGGCGCCATTGTTGATGCACAATTAATTCTAAAGCCGGTTAATAATTCGTACTCGGAACAATATCCTTTGGCCGATTCGCTGAAAGTCTATATAGCTGATAATTTAAATAGAATGAGTGGCTCTTTGGTAAATTCTGCCGGAGCAACTGTTTATGGTCTTTTGAACAAAAAGACAGACGAGTTTAATGAGAATGTTGGATACACTATTCCTATTGGATGGTTTCTACAAAAAGAAATGTGGAAACAGTCTGATTCAAGATCTTCTTTGATTCTGACATTGCCCGTCATTTCGAAGGCGGTAAACAGAATTGTTTTGGGAGATCAAAAGCATCCTAACAATAAAATTCAATTGAAAATTTATTACATCTCTTATTAAATGAAAAATAAAATAGTTTTTTTAAGTTGTTTGCTGTTGATGTCTCTGACTTCATTTTCACAAAGTATTTCCAGTTCTCCTTATTCGTTATACGGTGTAGGGAGCGTATATGATTCTGATTTTGGTATGATTCCATCTATTGGAGGTTCGGGAATTGCTTTGCCTTCAACTACATTTATTAATAATTTAAATCCGTCGTCGTTAGGTTACTTACCTCAAAATCATTTTATGTTTGATATTGGAGGAAAAGCTATCGCAACAACTTATCAAAGTGGCTCCAGAACAGAGAATCGTAATAATTTTCAATTTTCGCATATTGCTTTTGCTTTTCCAGTCACTAAGAATTCTGGTTTTAGTGTGGCTTTAAGGCCGTATTCGAGTGCAGCATTTAAAATTTCTAATTTAAAGTTGCCCATCGAAAATAGCCAGGAATATTATTATATGACAGCTACAGGTTCAGGCGGATTAAATAATTTTGATTTCTCTTATGGGTATCGATTTGGAAAGAAAGTATCTGCTGGTGTTTCTGCAGCCTTGTTGTTTGGAAACACAGTCGATGATCGAAGTTTTTTAGTAATAAATTCAATTACAACCATTCATAAAAAAACAGATTATAATGGTGTGCGTGCCACAATAGGAGCACAATATAAAATTGATTCTACTTTAACGATTGGTACAACATTTAAAGTACCAACTCAAATTAAAGCATCTAAAGTCCAAACGGTTAAGACCATTTCAGATGAGGTTGTGACTACTGTAGAATCAGATGTTGCTTCAGATACAGATGATTATTATATGCCTCTGGAAATTGGAGTAGGGATTAACAAGCGTTTTAAAAATAATTTGAGCATGACATTAGATTATGAAAAAAGTTTATGGAGTGATTCCAATCAATCTGAATTGTACGGAAATTTTGTAAATCAGGATCGATTTGCGCTTGGATTTACTTATAGAGGTAAAAGAAACATTCGAAAATATTGGGATAGCGTTGAATATGCAGCAGGAGCAAATTTTGACACTGGTTATCTTGAAGTTGATGGTAAACGTGTAAATAATGCCGCGATCTCTATTGGACTTTCTTTACCAATAGAAAACACGTATTCAGCTTTAAATATATCTTATTCCTACGGGCAAAGAGGCAGGATTTCAGATAATCTAATCAAAGAAAATTACCATAAGATATCTCTTAATTTATCACTTGACGGAATTTGGTTCGTCAAAAGAAAAATAGAATAAGAAGCTTAAAAGTCCTTTTTTATCACGGGATATTTGTAATTTAATATCGACTCTAAAACTGCGGGATCTGAATTGACATAAAATTCAGGCTCGCTTTTTTCGTTTTCAGAGAAACCCACTTTTTCGCGCAAAACATTTTGTGTCTGACGGGCTACGGCTTCCCCTGAATCAATAATTTGAATATGGTCAGGAAGGATTTTTTTAATTTGTGGAATCAAGTAAGGATAATGGCTGCACCCCAAAACCAGATAATCGATATTAGCATCAATCATAGGTTGCAAATAGGATTCTAATAATTGAGTCATTTCTGGCGAGTTCAGGTTTCCGTCTTCAATAAGCTGAACAAGGCCATGGCCAACTTGTTCAATGATCGTAGTATGCTGAAACATTTCGGCAGTTTTATTGAACAATTCACTATTTAATGTTCCTTTAGTGGCCAAAATTCCAATTACTTGTGTTTTTGAATTATTAGCTGCCGGTTTTATGGCCGGTTCAATTCCTATAAACGGAATGTCATAGGTAGCGCGAAGTTCACGAATAGCATTTGTTGTGGCAGTATTGCAGGCTACGACGATTATTTTGCAATTTTGCTCCAGTAAAAAATCAACATTTTTTTTACTTAAAGCTACAATTTCATCCTTGGTTCTTTGGCCATAAGGAGCATTTTTGCTGTCTGCTAAATAGATCGTTTTTTCATTTGGAAGTAGATCATGAATGGCGCTCCAAATGGAAGTTCCTCCAATACCGGAATCAAAAACGCCTATAGGATTATTGTTCGTCATACTGCAAATTTAGTATTTTTTGAAATAGATTTATATCCTTAGTAAACTGAAATTATCGAATACTATTGTTTTTTAATCATAATTTAATATACAAAAAAACTGCCCAAACTTTTTTTAAAAATTTGGGCAGTTTATACTAAGAAATTCGTTTTTTTAGAATCCTAAATCTTTTTTTACATCAGCAGTAATGTTTGGACCATCTGCTAAGATTAAAGTAGAACCATCTAATACGTATTGGTATCCTTTAGCTTTTCCAACTTTTTGGATAGAAGCTTTTACTTTTTCCATGATTGGTTTTACGATATCAGAATCTTTTTGTTGTAATTCTTTTTGAGCATTATCTCTGTAAGAAGTAATTCTACCTTGCATATCCTGAACTTCTTTAGAACGTTCTCCGTTTACTGCTTCAGTTACAGTTGCTGCTTCAGCTTCATACTTTTTGATTTTAGTTTGGTACTCGTCAATCATTTTTTTGTATTCAGCATCATATGTAGCACTTAATTTTTGTAGTTGATTTTGAGCATCAAGCATTGCAGGCATTTTCGACATAATCTCGCTAACATCAACATGGGCTACCTTAGCCTGTGCGTTCATTGTGTTACTTGCTCCTAAAATTAGTATGGCAGCAATTAGTAAAGTTTTGATTTGTTTCATCATTTTTAAAATATTAATTAATTATTGGTCGTATTTGATTTTTGTGTTTCGGCTTCTTTTGCTTTTTTAGCCGCTTCTCTTTCTTCTATTATTTTCTTTCTTCTTTCTTCTAATTCTTTTTTACGCTGTTCGTAAAGTTTTTGTCTTTCTTCTGCTTTGTTTACAGCAGGGTCTGCTGGTGGTGTTGTTTCATTTGTTGCAGCTGGTTTAGCTGTAGCGTCTGTCTTACCAGTCTCTGTTGTTTTTGCGGCTTCAGTTGTTTTTGCAGGTTCAGAAACCGTGCCATTTTTTTTGGCTTCGCGTTCAGCTAAAATTGCTTTTCTTCTGTCGTCGTACTCTTTTTTCTTGGCCTCTTGTTCTAATCTTCTGTCTTCAATTAGCTTTTCTCTGGCTGCCTTTCTATCATCAAGCACTTTTTGTCTGTCTGCCATTGCCGGGTTTTCGTCAATTGCATTTTCTTTACTTTCTTTAGCTTCCTGATCTTTCAATTGTTTTTTAGTCAATTGCTCACGTTTATCAGTTCGGTTTAAAACACGAATAACCTGGTCGCTGATGTCAAATCTCTTATTACTGAAAAGCATTGTCAAATCTGATGATTTGTCGAAAATGAAGTCATAATTTTTAGCTTCAGCAATATCCTGAACGGCAGTAAAAACCTGATCTTGTATTGGTTTTGCCAACGCCGCTTTCTGATGGATTAAATTCCCATTAGCGCCAAATTGTTTTTGCTGATAATCCAGCATTTCATCTTCAAGAAACTTAATTTCCGTTTCTCTTTCATCAATAAGCTCCTTAGTCAATAAAGCTTTTTCTGCTTTAAGGCTTTCTTTAAGCGTATTTATATCTATTTTTTTGGCTTCAATTTCCTGCTTCCATTTTTGTGCTTTCAACTCTAATTGAGCGGTAGCCTCTTTGTAATCAGAAACATTTTCCAAAATGTATTCCATGTCGATGTAGCCAATTCGAGTCGTTCTTGTTTGAGCCTGACTTGCATTTGCTACAATCAGGGCTAAAAATATAAATAAAAATTGTTTTCTCATAACATTACTTTATTTTCAAATCCTTAGCCAAATGTACTAAAAATTGGACTAAAATTGTTGACCAATGATAAAGTGCGTTTCCCAACCGTTTGCTTTATTGGTAACAGATCCAGGAAGTGCATCAAATCCATATCCTAAATCAATCCCTAGTAATCCAAATGCCGGCATAAATACACGTAAACCAAAACCTGCTGAACGACTTAAGTCAAACGGGTTGTAATCTTTAAAAGTTGGATATGATGAACCTGCTTCTAAGAAGGTTAATGCATAGATAGAGGCTGATGATTTCAATGTAATTGGATAACGTAATTCCATTGAGAATTTGTTATAAATTGTTGCTCCAATTTGTTCTCCTTTAGCATTTACCGGAGTTAAAGAGTTGTTAGGATAACCTCTCAACTGAATCGTCTCTCTACCATCCATTGAGTAGTTTGCCATTCCGTCTCCACCTAAGTAAAAACGTTCGAAAGGTACAACTCCTCTTGCCTGATCATAAGCTCCTAAGAAACCAAATTCGGTTAATGTTCTTAAAACTAATTTTCCATATACTTTAGTATACCAATCTGCTTTAAACTTAATTTTATAATATTCTAACCAATTGTATCTTTTCTGATCCACTTTACCCTGATCGGTATCAGCACTTGCATAATCAGATCCAACACTATCATATAAAATTTGACCTGATGAATTAGTACCAACTGCCTTCATATAATCACCTTTGTTTAAAGGTTGTCCGTCAGCACCAGAGGTATTTTCTCCGGTGTATTGCATTTTATATTCTTTCTGATTTGGTAAATCAGCATAGTTAATTCCGTTAAACAATGAATAGGGAGGAGTTACCTTCGCTGAGATACTAAACTCTGAACCATAAGTTGGGAATATTGGATTAACCCCTTTATTACTTCTTGAAAGTCCAATTGTATACGCTAAGTTTCTCGATGCTCCGTTACCAAAGGTAAATAGACCGGTGTTGTAATTATTAAGATCGTAATGTTGGTAACTTACCGATTGTGATAGAACGAAATAATCATCCGGTACAGTTAACCTTTTTGCTAACCCAACTTGTACAGTAAAAATATTAAAACTTTTGCTTTTGTCTACATCTCTTGTAATGTAATTATTTAAGTACTGTGTACTATAAGAGATAGATGAACTAAATTGTACTGGTTTTTTACCTCCAAACCATGGTTCAGAAAATGATAAACTATAGGTTTGAAAATAAGTACTTCCTTGTAAACGAAGCGCTACTTTTTGACCATCTCCCATTGGTAGCGGTTTGTAGGCTTCTTTTTTGAACATGTTTCGTGCAGAAAAGTTATTGAACGAAAGTCCTAAGGTTCCAATGAAACCACCTCCACCATAACCACCCTGAAGTTCAACCTGGCTCGATCCTTTTTCAACAACCTGGTACTCGATGTCTACTGTTCCTGCTCCTGCATCAACATTTCTGAATTCAGGTTTGATAGCCTCAGGATCAAAGAATCCTAACTGACCAATTTCACGAATAGTTCTAACCAATTGTTCTTTACTGTATTTTTCACCTGGTTTGGTTCTTAATTCTCGGTAAATAACGTGGTCATTTGTTTTATCATTTCCAGTTACATAAATCTTATTGAAGTATGCAATTGGGCCTTCAGTAACTCTGATCTCAAAATCAATTGTGTCGTTAGCTGTTCTTACCTCTACAGAGTTAATTTTTGAGAATAAATAACCATTGTTTTGATACAGGTTGGTAATATCTTCTGCATCTGGTTTTGTATTGTCGGCAATCCTTTTTTCTAATAAAACTCCATTATATACTTCTCCTTTTTTAATACCTAAATAACGGTTTAAAAGCTGGTCAGAGTAAACAGTATTTCCTAAAAACTTAATATTTCCAAAGTAGTATTTGTTACCTTCTTCCATATTAATTTTGATGGCTAGCATATTTTTGTCCTTGTTATACGTAACAGAGTCATAAATAATACGAGCATCACGATATCCTTTTTCTTTATAAGCAGCGATTACTTTCTCTAAGTCAGTTTTGTATTTTTCAGGAATGAATTTTGAGGCTTTTAAAACACGAAAAACATTTTTTTGTTTTGTATCCTTCATTGCAGCTCTCAATTGAGCGTCAGTAAGTTGTTTGTTTCCTATGAAATCAATACTGCTGATTTTTACTTTATCACCTTTATCTACCCGAACAAGCATATTTACCTGATGCCCGCCAATAGTGTCAGGAGTATTTGTTATTGTAACTTTGGTGTTATAAAAACCTTCTTTTTTGTATTTGTTTTCGATATAATTTTTGGTAGTTGTAATTAAGTTTTCGTTGACAATTTTATTCTTTGTCAGGTTGTTATCCTTAATTAATCCTTCTACTTTACTCTTTTTTATACCAACAAATTTAACCTCATTTAATTTAGGAAGTTCGACAATATCCAGATCTAAATAAATACTGTCATTTTCAATTTTATTTACATAAAAAGAAATTTCATCGAATAGGCCAAGTTTACCTAATTTTTTAATAGCACCACTGATTTCTTCACCTGGTACGGTTATTTCCTGTCCTTTTTGAAGACCAGAAAAAGTAACAACAGTTTGTTCATTGAAGCTTATTTTACCAACAACAGAAACTTTAGCAAGAATATATTTTTTTCCTTGATCAAAAGGAACTCTTTCCTGTGCTTTTATTTGTGAAAAACTCCCCAAAAGAAGTAGGGTAAGTACTATTTGTATTCTTTTTTGTAACACTAAAAAATTATTTAATTTGTTCACTGGTTTTTCCAAATCTACGTTCTCTTTTTTGATAACTAATAATAGCCTCATATAAATCTTGATCTTTAAAGTCTGGCCACAAGACATTAGTAAAATATAATTCTGCATAGGCAATCTGCCACAGCAAAAAATTACTTATTCTATGTTCTCCACTTGTTCGTATTAATAAATCTACGTCAGGTAAATTTTGCGTGTAAAGATGCTCATTTATAATTGAATCGTCAATAGTGTCTAATGAAATTATATTATTTTTAACTTTATCACTGATGATTCTAACAGCATTTACCAATTCTTCCCGTGATCCGTAGCTTAAGGCGAGAGTTAGAGTGAGACGAGTATTGTTTTTTGTCTTATCGATAACGTCCAAAAGTTCTTTTTGAGCTGATTTTGGCAGCTTTTCAAGATTCCCAATAGCGTTAAGTTTGATATTGTTTTCCTGTAGTGTACCAAGCTCTTTTTTTAATGAATTGATTAATATTTTCATTAGTGCTTCGACTTCGAGTTTAGGACGATTCCAATTTTCTGTCGAGAAAGCATAGAGAGTTAAATACGCGATACCAAGTTTGGCACAAGTAGTAATTGTTTTTTTTACCGATTTGGTTCCGTTTTCATGTCCAAAGGCACGTAGAAAGCCTTGTTGCTTTGCCCAACGCCCATTTCCGTCCATGATAATGGCTAAATGTTTAGGTAAATTTGTTTGATCTATAGAGTCTAGTAAGTTCATTTTATTATTCTGCGCAATAGCAAGGTTTTTGTCCAAAGGTATAGGTTAAAGTAATACCAGAGAAAACATACCAGTCATTATTATTTAAATTTCCAAATTTCAATATATTCGCACTATCTGTTTTCGGATTACTTCCGTCAATAGCATCTGTAAAGGTATAGCGTGCTCCTGCTTCAAGACCTAAAACAAAATGTGGCGATATGTTTGATTTTATACCTAATATTATAGGTATTCCAAATGAGCTCGATCTGCTTGATTGATTAACATTCGGACTAGTTGTATATCGATACAGCTGGTCGTATATAAAAAAGTTTAATCCTGAATATATATAAGGAGTAACTTTTGTATGATAATCGTGAAGATTAAAATCGAAGAAATTGAATTCTAATCCAGCAGAAAATTCTTTTATAGTATTTTCAAAGCTATAACCTCTGTTGCTTCTGCCAGTTTCATCTGAATCTTTGTCGTTTCCTGCAATTGTAGATTGCATGTAAGAGAAGCGATACGCGTGGCGTGGGCTTTTATTCCATTTGTACAAAACGCCAAAAGCTAGTTTTTCAGGAGCAATATAAGTTGTGCTTCCTACATCTCCTACAAAGTTGCTTCCGCCAAGAAAAACACCAATCTCATTGATTTGAGCATTTAGTGTGATAAAGGGGAAAAAACATAACAATAAATTAAAAATTTTCTTCATTTAATTCAAAATTGCGTGCAAATATAATAATTATCGATACGAATCAACGTTCCTTTAGTTAAATGTGCTTTTTTTTCAATTTACGATATGATTTTGAGACATTTAATGATGATTCACTACATGCAGAACGAGAAAATGTGGTATTATCGTATAGTATGAAATAAGAAATAAGCTTAATTTCTTTTATCTTCTCCCCAAAGTAATTTATTTCTAAGGGTTTTTAAGAAAGTTTCGCCTGGAATTTCGACCATTTTTATTTTGTAATCTGTTTTTTTAATAGTTAAAACAGATTCATTTTTTACAGAAGAAATTCTGGAATCCAGAGAAATTAAGTATTGATCTTCTCTTCCGGAAACACGAAGTTTGATCTCGGTATCATCAGGAATTACTAGTGGTCTTGCGGTCAAGTTGTGAGGTGCTATTGGTGTGATAACCAAACTTGCCACATTAGGAGTTAATATTGGACCGCCGCAACTTAATGAATATCCGGTAGAACCGGTTGGCGTCGAAATGATTAATCCATCTGCCCAATAAGAATTTAAATATTCATTATTTAAATAAGTTTCTACAGTAATCATCGATGTAGTATCTTTTCGGCTTACTGTAACTTCATTCATGGCGAAATTTAACTCTGCAATGGCATCATTCTGTGGTTCGCAAGTTAGACTTAATAATGTTCGTTCTGAAGTAGTATATTTTTTGTCAATTACAAATTGTAAAAAGCTATCGATTTTTTCTTTTTGAACAGTAGCCAGAAAACCTAATCTTCCTGCATTGATTCCTAAAATTGGAACGCCAGAGTTCCGAACAAGAGTTGCTGCTCTCAAGATCGTTCCGTCTCCACCAATGCTAATCAGCATTTCAAAACTGCTGTCTAGGGAAGTACTGGATGAAAAAGTTTTGTATTCTTTTTTTATCAGCTCTTTTTCATAAAGCATTTTCAGGAAAGTTTCTTCAATTACCATTTCTACATTATTGGACTTGAAAAACTGAAAAATATCTTTAATAATAGGTTCTGTACTGTTTTGGTAATACTGTCCGTATATGGCTACTTTCATTCTTTTTAATTAGATAATGTGTCAATTAGATAATTTGTCAATTAAAAAAAACAGATAAATGTATCAGTGTTAAGAATTATCTAATTGACACATTATCTAATTTTCTAATTCTTATATATTAAGGTATTTGTCTAAATAATCAGAACGTTCTTTTAAACTATTAATATAGGCATCTTCCTGATGTTCTGAAATAATTTCATAGTTGTATCGTCTAAAGGTCTGAATAATTTCGTTCATTGGCCCAACACCTATTTTTACTGTTATCTGAACATTTTCTAAGTCAGCTTCAGAGATAAAACAACCCAAAATTTTACCATTATTACTTTCTACAATTTGAGTCACCTGTCCCATAGAGTAATCTAATAGTCCTTTTTGAACAATTATAATACCGCCTTGTTCTTTTAAAAATGGGGTTTCCTGAAAAAATTTCATGATGTCTTCCATCTCATAATAACCTATATAGGTATTATTTTCATCAATAACAGGAACTGTATTGGTGTGATTTTTAGCAAAAACTTCTAAAACATCAAGCCACATCATCGATTTTCTGGCAAAAAAACGTTCTAAAGTATATTTGTAGTCAATCGCTTTTTTGTCAGTATCAAAAGTTTCCACATCATCAGAAGCAATACTTCCAATGAAGATGCTGTTTTCCAAAACCGGAAAATGCGAAAAATTAACATCGGCAAAAAAGTCCTGAACCGAGGCTATCGTTTCCTGACTATCAATTGCTCGAAAATCGTTTGTGATATAGTTGGTAATTTCTGTCATAAATCAGTTGGAAATATTTGATGCAAAATAATCAAAAAATAGCAAAAACTGCTACGTTTTACTTTGTATTTTTGTCGTAACAAATATAGTGTTACTAGAATTAATTATCTATTTATATGACAAAGTTAAGTGTAAATATCAATAAAATTGCAACCTTACGTAATGCGAGAGGCGGAAATGTTCCTGATTTATTAAAAGTGGCAACCGATATTCAGAAATTTGGTGGACAAGGAATTACGATTCACCCGCGTCCAGACGAACGTCACATACGTTATCAGGATGCACGAGATTTAAAATCTATTGTTTATACCGAATATAATATTGAAGGAAATCCTCAGCATAATTTTATTGATTTGGTTTTAGAGTGCAAGCCAACTCAGGTGACTTTAGTTCCTGATGCCATTGGAGCAATTACCTCTTCTGCAGGTTGGGATACTATAAAAAATCAGGATTATTTAGCCGAAGTTATTCAGGAGTTTCAGCGCAACGGAATCAGAACTTCGATTTTTGTGGATCCGGTTTTGGAAATGATCGAAGGGGCAAAAAAAACCGGAACTGAGCGAATTGAATTATATACAGAAGCTTTTGCACATCAATATGATTTAGGGAATAAAAACGGAATCGATCCTTATGTTAAAGCTGCAGAATTAGCAAACGAACTAGGTTTAGGAATTAATGCCGGACATGATTTAAGTTTGGATAATATTCAGTTTTTTAAACAAAATATCCCGGGATTATTAGAAGTTTCAATTGGACACGCTTTGATTGCTGAAGCCCTTTATCTTGGCTTAGATAATGTGGTGAATATGTATTTAAATAAATTGAAGTAAGATTTGTTAAAAGTTATTTCTCAGAGATACACAAAAAAGCGCAGAGAGTCTCAAAGAAAATTTCGCGTATCTCTGTGCAACACCTTTGTGGATCTTTGTGGAAGTTTTTTTTCAATAAAAAATAATATAAAATGTTATACTCAAAAATAGAAGGCGAAGGAAAACCATTTATCATCATGCACGGTTTTCTTGGAATGTCTGACAATTGGAAAACACTTGCCGGACAATATGTGGAAGCCGGATTTCAGGTTCATATATTAGATTTAAGAAATCACGGACGTAGTTTTCATTCTGATGAATGGAGTTACGAAGCAATGGTAAAAGATGTTTTCGAATATTGTCAGGCGAATCAATTGACGAAAATTGATATTTTAGGACATTCGATGGGCGGAAAAGTAGCCATGCTTTTTGCAACGACACATCCTGAAATTGTAGATAAATTGATTGTGGCAGATATTGGCCCCAGATTTTACAAACAACATCATCAGGATATTTTGGCAGGATTAAATGCAGTTGACTTTTCTGTGAAACCAAGCCGAAATGATGTTGAAGCAATTGTGGCGCAGTATGTTCCTGATTTTGGAACCCGACAATTTTTATTGAAGAATTTATACTGGAAAGAACCGGGACAATTGGCTTTTAGATTTAATCTGGAAGTCTTTAATAATAATTTAGATGCTATCGGAAAAGCTTTGGCAGAAGATTTAGTTTTTAATAATCCAACTTTGTTTATTAGAGGAGGAGAATCAGGTTATATTTTAGATTCAGATTTTGATGCAATTCGTCAGCATTTTCCAAATGTAAAATTTGAAACGATACCAAATGCCGGACATTGGCTTCATGCAGAAAATCCTAAAATGTTTTTTGAGATGACAACGGAGTTTTTAAAAGAGTAATTTTTATAGCCACAGATTAAAGGATTAAAAATCTTTATCATCCTTTAATCTGTGGCAAAAAATAAGAATACAATAGTTGGTAAATATAAAATTCATTACTTTTATTAAAACTTTAAATCAAAAAAATATGAAATTATTACTCAGACTTCTTGTTACTGCAGCGCTGGTTTTGTTAATTGCCAATCTTCTGCCGGGAGTTCATGTTGCCAGTTTTGCCACGGCTGTAATCGTTGCAATAGTTCTGGGATTATTAAATCTTTTTATAAAACCAATTTTGGTAATTCTGACATTGCCAGTAACATTCGTTACTTTAGGCTTGTTTTTATTGGTAATTAATGCCATTATAATTCTGCTGTGTACTAATATAGTTGGAGGTTTTGCGGTCGATTCATTCTGGACAGCTTTATTCTTTAGTATCATCTTATCTATCCTTCAGTCTATTACTTATAAAATATTAGGAGACGATAAATAAATTGAAATAAAAGGAGCTCAAAAACAGCTTCAAATACAATACATTAAAAACTTGGTTGGGTTGCAAAAATTTTATAATTTTGCAACCCAATTTTATTATGTAAATTAAAGAAGAAGATGGATATTAAAAGAGTAGCAATAGACGCTGTGAATGAAACGATTGTAATGACAGTTGTTCACATGGATTATAAAGGTCAGGTAGCAAAAAGAATAAACGAAAAAATGCCATTGGCTACCGTAAAAGGTTTTAGAAAAGGACAAGTTCCCAAAGATCTTGTTGAAAAACAATACGGAAAAGCTATTAAGCAGGAAGAAGTTCAAAAAGTAGTTGATTTGGCTTTAGAGCGTTTTGTTCAATCTGAAAGATTAAATCTTTTAGGAACTCCTCTTGCTAAAGTAAATGAAAATTTTGATTGGGATGCTGAAGAACTAACTTTCGAATACGAAATTGGTTTGGTTCCTAACTTCGAAATTGATTTAGAAGCAAAAAATAATATCGTAAAATATATCGTTACTGCTGATGATAAATTAATCGACGGACAAGTAGAGCGTATCCAAAAACAATTCGGAAAAGCAATTCCACAAGATGTAGTTGCTGCAGATTCTGATTTAACCGGAACTTTCTCTAACGAAGAAAAAGGTATCAACAATACAACTACAATTTCAGTTGCTACATTCAACAAAAAAGCAGGTGATAAATTCATCGGTAAAAAAGTTGGTGATGTTGTAACCGTAAGTACTAAAGGTTTATTCGAAGATGATCACCAATTAATGGATTACTTAAAAGTAGGTCATGATGATGTTCACGGTTTAGATATCGAAGTAAACTTTACAATCGAGGCTATCAACGGAGCTGAATTGGCTGAATTAAACCAGGATTTATTTGATAAACTTTTTGGAGAAGGTAAAGTAGCTTCTTTAGAAGATTTGAAAGCTAAAATTAAAGAAGATGCTGAAGCGCAATTCGCACAGCAAGCTGACCAAAAATTATTGTTAGACGTTCAGGATTTCTTGATCGAAAGCACAAAATTTGATTTACCAGCTGAATTCTTGAAAAAATGGTTGCAAACTGTTGGAGAGAAAAAACTTTCTGCAGAAGAAGCTGAAGTTGAATACGCAAGATCTGAAAAAGGATTACGTTTTCAATTAATCGAAGGAAAAGCAATGGCTCAAAGTAATATCCAAATTACATTTGAAGATTTGAAAGCTTTTACAACAAACGCGATCAGACAACAAATGGCTCAATTTGGTCAAACAAACCCAACTGACGAAGAAGTTCAGGGAATTGTTGCCAGAGTTTTATCTAACCAGGAAGAGGTGAAAAGATTATCTGAGCAAGTAGTTGCTGAAAAATTATTGGAAGTGTTCAAAGAAAAAGCAAATCCAACAACTAAAGAAGTAACTTACGAAGAATTTATCGCTGCGTCTTACGGAGAATAATTTCTGTCTAAAAGTCAAAAGTTATAGAGTCAAAAGTTAGGAATACAGCCCATTAGTTTTATTTCAAATTTTAAGATTTTATTACAGATATTGAAAGATAAAAAATAGTTATATTTGAGCGTCAAGAGATTTTTCTTGGCGCTTCTTTTTTTGTTTCAAGTTTTATTTTGTTTCAAGTTTCAAGTTTTCGAACTTCAAAAACTTGAAACCTGAAACCTGAAACTTTTTTTAAATAAGACAAATTGACATCCTTTATAAAGAGGTACAACCTTTGATGGAAGAATATACAGATATTACGTAAAACTTAGAACACTTAAAATATGAACTACGGTAAAGAATTCAAAAAATTTGCTACAAAGCACCAAGGAGTAAACGCAATGTATTACGATAAAATCGTAGCAGCGATGAACCCAACAAACATGACTCCATACATTATCGAAGAGCGTCAGTTGAATGTTTCTCAATTAGATGTGTTTTCAAGATTAATGATGGACAGAATTATCTTTTTAGGAACTGGTATCGACGATCAAATCGCTAATATCGTTCAGGCGCAGTTATTATTTTTAGAAAGTGCTGATGCATCAAAAGATATTCAAATTTATCTAAATTCTCCTGGTGGAAGCGTTTACGCAGGATTAGGAATTTACGATACCATGCAATACATCAAACCAGACGTAGCGACAATTTGTACAGGTATGGCAGCCTCAATGGGAGCTGTATTATTATGTGCAGGAGCAGCAGGAAAACGTTCTGCTTTGCCACATTCAAGAGTAATGATTCACCAGCCATCAGGAGGAGCGCAGGGAGTTGCAACTGATATGGAAATCAACTTACGTGAAATGTTGAAACTGAAAGATGAATTATATAACATTATTTCTCAACATTCAGGACAAACTTTTGAAAGAGTGCACAAAGACAGTGAGCGTGATTACTGGATGAAAGCTGATGAAGCTAAAGAATACGGAATGATTGATGAAGTTTTAAGAAGAAGCTAAAAATAGTTTTATATGTTTCAAGTTTCAGGTTTTAAGTTAACAATAGCAACCTTGACCCGAGGCTGCAAGCCGAACTGGCGAAGCAAACCTGAAACTTGAAACCTTTTTTAAAAACTTGAAACAAAAATATAAGTTAATAAGTTACTAAGTTTTTGAGGTTTTAGTGATAAATCTCAAAAACTTAGTAACTTTGCCGCTTAGTAACTAAAAAAGAATGGCTAAAGTAGTATTAGAATGTTCGTTTTGTGGAAGAAAGAAGCCAGAAACTAATTTATTAATTGCTGGTATAAATGCACATATCTGTGATAAGTGTATTGAACAAGCACATGGAATTGTATTAGAGGAATTAAAATCAAGCGGAAGCGCAAAATTAGTTGGAGACTTAATTTTAAAGAAACCAAAAGAAATCAGAGCTTTCTTAGATCAGTATGTTATTGGTCAGGATCAGACAAAAAAAGTAATGTCAGTTGCGGTTTACAATCACTACAAACGTTTAATGCAACAGCAATTAGACGACGAAGTAGAGATTGAAAAAAGTAACATCATTATGGTAGGTCAAACCGGAACCGGAAAAACATTGGTAGCAAAAACTATCGCAAAAATGTTAGATGTTCCTTTGGCTATTGTTGATGCAACGGTACTTACTGAAGCTGGTTATGTAGGAGAAGATGTCGAAAGTATTTTGACACGTTTGCTACAGGCGGCTGATTATGATGTAACCAAAGCAGAAAGAGGAATCGTATTTATTGATGAAATTGATAAAATTGCCCGTAAGAGCGATAATCCATCTATAACTCGTGACGTTTCTGGTGAAGGAGTGCAACAAGCTTTATTGAAATTATTAGAAGGAACTGTTGTTAATGTACCACCAAAAGGAGGACGTAAACACCCGGATCAAAAATTTGTTGAAGTAAATACCCAAAACATCTTGTTTATTGCAGGTGGTGCTTTTGATGGCGTTGAGCGTATTATTTCAAAACGTTTAAACCGTCAGGCAGTTGGTTATTCTACTTCTAAAAATGTAGACAACATCGACAAAGACAATTTATTGCAATATATTATTCCAAAAGATATCAAAGACTTTGGATTAATTCCTGAGATTATTGGTCGTTTGCCAGTTTTGACACACATGGATCCTTTAGATAAAGAAACTTTGCGTGCCATCCTGACTCAGCCGAAAAATGCCTTGGTAAAACAATATCAAAAATTATTCTTAATGGATGATGTTGAGTTTAATATAACAGACGAAGCATTAGATTTTATTGTTGATAAAGCTTTAGAATACAAATTAGGTGCTCGTGGATTGCGTTCATTATGTGAAGCAATTTTAACAGACGCCATGTATGAATTGCCAAGTTCAGACGATAAAGTACTTACAATAGATGAAGATTATGCAAGACATACTTTGAATAAAAACTTATTGAAAAGAATGGAAATTGCTTCTTAATTAGCAATTGACTTTTATAATATTTAAAACCTGTTCATTTATTTGAACAGGTTTTTTTTATATCATTTTGAATCTGTTTTTCGTTTTTATTTTTATGTAAATTGTAGGCATGAAAAAAATAATCTTTGGAGTAATTTCGATTCTTTTGTTCTCGTGTAATAAGAGCAAAGATGTTCAGCAAACGAGTATTTCGAAAACAAAATATAAAACAGATTCCATCTCAATTGAGAAACCGCGTAGTGATATCAAAGCGGTTGATTATACGTCATATTTTCAGGAAGCAAAGCAATATTGTAAAAGCAATAAGCTAAATCAGGACAAATTTATACTGATTGATTTAGGATTGCATTCAGGCATAAAAAGATTTTTTATTTATGATTTTCAACAAAAGAAAATTTTAAAATCTTATATCGTAAGTCATGGTTGTGGTCATAATCAATGGGGAAAAACTTCTTCAAAAGAAAATGCTCCTGTAAGTAACGAATTCGATTCGCATTGTTCTTCAATTGGTAAATTTATTGTTTCGGACAGAGGCGTAAGTGAATGGGGAATAAAAGTAAATTATATATTGCAAGGCAAAGACAATACAAATTCAAATGCTTTAAATCGGGCGATCGTTTTGCATTCCTGGGAAGCTATTTCAGATAATGAAATTTATCCTGCGGGTACTCCTGAAGGCTGGGGTTGTCCTGCAGTTTCTAATGAAAGTATGAGAGAAATTGATGCTCTTTTAAAACAAAATAAGAATGTTTTATTATGGGTAATAAAGACATAATTACACTTTTCAATTTTCAGGCCTTTGGTGAATTATGAAAACTAAATTTCTATTTTAGCCCTGATCGAAACGGTATCCTTTTGCTGTGGGGTTCACAGCAAAAGATTTAGTGTAGAGCGGGACTGATCGTTATTTTGAAAACGAGAAGTACTGCTCCTGATTATTTAGATACAAATAACTCTTACTGCACTCTAAATTTCTCGCGGTATTCAATAGGTTTCATACCAACCATTTTATAAAACACTTTCCTGAAAGCCTTGGGATCATTATATCCCGTTTTTTCGATAATTTCCGAAATTGAAAGCTGGGTTTGTTCTAAATATTTCTTAGAACTTTCCACTCTTATATTCTGTAAATATTCAATTGGCGGAATTCCGGTTACTTGCTTGAATCTTCGCGTCATATTTCTGGCACTTGTCGGAATGTCTTTTGTGATTTCTTCCAGTTTTTCAATCGTATTATAATTGCTTTCTATTTTTTGCTGTAACATGGCCACCAAAGTATCATTGTGTAAATGATTTGGTCTGAAAGTGCTGAAATAACTCTGTTTGTATCGGTTTAAATCAATCGAGAAAATTTTAGCAATCTGCACCGCAATTTCATTTCCGCAATACTTCTGAACCAAAAGAATGAGTAAATGAAATGTTGAGGTTGATCCGCCACTGGTGTATAAACTTCCGTCTGCGGTTAAGGTTTCTTCTGATTTTAATTTTACCAAAGGAAAAGCTTTTGTGAAAGCGCTGCAGGCATCAACATGTGTAGTGGCTAGTTTTTCGTTTAATAAACCAGAAGCAGCAAACAAAAAAGCACCCGTACAAAAACTGGCCAATTCAGCCCCGGATTGATGTTGCTTTTGTAACCACGGAATGAAATTTTTATTCTTCGATATCATTTCGCTCATATTATCGGTCGTAAAAGCCGGAATCAAAATGAGCTCCAGATTTTTATCTGAAGTTTCGATCGCATTCACTTCATAGCCAAATAAATGTTTCTGCTCAATTTGCTCTTCTGATTGAAAAACCATTATTTCAAAAGGTTTTTGAGTGCCTTTATGTAATTTATTAGCAGTTTCAAAAACTTCTAAAATTGCTGCTATACTTAGCAATTTATAATCATGGGGTACAATTAATGCGATTTTCTTGCTCATGGTTTGCTCTTTTTGAAAAGTTAACATCTTGACAAAAATAAGCAATTTGTCTTAAATGACCCTAAAGTTGACTTTTATTGTAATTTAAAGCCTGTTCTAAAATTCTAAATTTGTTTCAGATAATTTGTAATTTTAATGCTATGAAAACAAAAATTTTCTTAAATCTTGCTGTAAAAGATTTAAATAAATCGATAACATTTTTTACGCAGTTGGGTTTTTCATTTGATTCAAAATTCACAAATGAAAAAGGAACTTGCCTGATAATTGGTGAAAATATATTTGCAATGCTTTTGGTAGAAGAATTTTTTAAAACATTTACTCCAAAAGAAATTTGCAATACAACCACAAGCACAGAAATGATTGCCGCTATTTCTGTTGAAAGTAAGGAGAAGGTAGACGAAATTATGACAGCGGTTGTTAAAGCTGGCGGTGCAGCACATGGTGAAACTAAAGATTATGGCTGGATGTACCAAAGGAACTTTTTTGATTTGGATGGACATCATTGGGAAATTTTCTTTATGGATGAAAGTCAGATTCCAGATAAAATGTAAAGATGATAGCAGTACAAAACACAATTAACACATCAATAGAAAAAGTCTGGGATTTATGGACATCGCCAGAACATATTATGAACTGGAATGTTCCTTTTGAAAATTGGCATACACCATATGCAGAAAATGATTTGAAAGTGGGCGGCAAATTCAAATTTACCATGGCGGCAAAAGATGGAAGTGACGGATTCGATTTTGAAGGAATCTATACTAAAATCGAAAAATTTTTACTGATAGAATATAAGCTTACAGACAATAGAACGGCAAATGTTCGTTTTGAAAGTAATGGTTCTGAAGTAAAAATTACTGAAACATTTGAACCGGAAACAAAGATTTCTGAAGAATTGCAAGAACAATTTTGTCGTGCTGTTATTCAGAATTTTAAAAGCTATGCTGAAAATTTAAAGCGTAATTCAATTAACAAATAAAGGATAAACAATAAAACTGAAATAATGATCACAGTACAAAACACAATCAATGCATCAATAGAAAAAGTATGGAATTTCTGGACATTGCCGGAACACATTACAAAATGGAGTTTTGCTTCGCCAGATTGGCATACTCCATACGCAGAAAATGACTTGAAAGAAGGTGGAAAATTTAAATCGACTATGGCAGCAAAAGACGGTAGTATGAGTTTTGATTTTGAAGGAGAATATACTTTGGTAAAACAAAATGAAGCCATTGAATATGTAATGGCAGATGGAAGAAAAGTAGAAATCATCTTCAAAGAAACAGCAAACGGAGTTGAAGTAATTGAGAGTTTTGACCCTGAAACACAAAATCCGGAAGAAATGCAACGGGGAGGCTGGCAGACAATTCTGGATAATTTTAAAAGTTATGCAGAAGCTAATTAGCTTCTCAGGTGCAAAGAGGCATAGAAGCAAAGGTTCAAAGGCTTAAAAAAAACTTTGTGTCTTAGTGCCTTCGTGGCAAAAAATGTTTAACATAAAAAATTAAAAGATGACAAAACAAATATGGCTGAATTTGCCGGTAAAAGAGGTGGCAAAATCTAAAGCTTTTTTCTCGAAAATAGGTTTCTCTTTTAACGAAGAACATGACACGCCAAGCTCGACTTGCATGGTGGTTGGTGACGGAAAATTTGTAATAATGCTTTTTGAAGAATCTTTGTTTGCCAGTTTTTCTCAAAATAAATTGACTGATACAAAGACAAGCTCGGAAATTCTGATTTCGATTGATGCAGAAAGCAAAGAAGAAGTTGATGATTTGGCAAAAAAAGCGGAAGAAGCGGGCGGAAACGTTTTTGCTCCGCCAGCGGATAGTCAAGGCTGGATGTATGGCTGTGGTTTTGCCGATTTAGACGGTCATCGCTGGAATGTTCTATATATGGATTTTAGTAAATTGTCATAGTTATGGAAACAGTAAAAGAGCTTTCTGAGAAATAGAATAAAGAGAATAGGATATAGAAAATAGAAAATAGAATAAAGAGAATAGGATATAGAAAATAGAAAATAGAATAAAGAGTATAGAAAATAGAATAGAGAGTATAGAATGAAGGGAATAGATTTATAATAACAAACAAAAAAACAAAATATCATGGCAACATCAGTAAACCCGTATCTATTATTTAATGGAAATTGCGAAGAAGCTTTTCTATTTTACAAATCAGTTTTTGGAGGAGAATTTCCGTATATCGGAAAATTTAAAGACATGCCGAAGGATGAAAGCGGAAGCTGTCCTGAAGTATCAGAGAAAGACGCCAACAGAGTAATGCACGTTTCGTTGCCAATTGGGAATACCATTTTGATGGGAAGCGATAGTAATGAACAATCTGGAGATGTAGTTTTTGGAGGCAATTTTTCAGTTTCAATCAATGTAGAAAGCACGGCGGAGGGAGACAGAATTTTCAACGGACTTTCAGCTGGCGGAACAGTTTATATGCCTATGGGTAAAACTTTCTGGGGGGCATATTTCGGAATGTTCAAAGATAAATTTGGTGTGAGCTGGATGGTTAATTTTGATGAATCAGAACCACATAAAGAATATAATAGTTAAGTTATTTTAATAGCGGAACATATTTGTTAAATTAATTCAAAAAGCACATGATAATGTGCTTTTTGCTTGTAAAAAAACAAGCATTATACTTTTTTATCAACGATAGATTGCCGATTTTTGTCGCTTCAAAAACAATAAGCATAAAATGGCAATAGAAGATAAAGAGATTATTTTATTAAAAGTTTCAGGACACGATAAAATAGGGGTTACAGCAGGTTTAACAGCTGTATTGGCGACGTATGATGCTAATATATTAGATATCGGCCAGGCTGATATTCATGATACGCTTTCTTTAGGAATTTTATTCGAAATTGAAGCAGGTTCTTCTTCTGCACCCGTTTTAAAAGATTTATTGTTTAAAGCTTACGAACTGGAAATAAAGGTTAAGTTTATTCCAATTTCTATTGAAGATTACGAAACATGGGTAAAATCACAATCAAAACAACGATACATCATCAATATTTTAGGTGAGAAATTAGCCGCTTCACAATTGGCTGCAGTGACTAAAATCATGTCAGACCAAAACCTGAATATCGATTCTATTATTCGCTTAACAGGAAGAACGTCAGTAGTTGATTTAGAAGAATATCCACGTTCTTGCATTCAATTATCTGTAACTGGAGAAATTGTCAATAAAATCCTGATGACAGCGAGTTTTATGGAAATTTCAAGAACTCTGAATGTCGATATTTCATTTCAGGAAGATAACATTTACAGAAGAAACAGACGTTTGGTTTGCTTCGATATGGATTCGACTTTGATCCAGACAGAAGTTATCGACGAATTAGCAGAATTAAATGGAGTGGGAGATCAGGTTCGCGCAATTACCGAATCAGCAATGAATGGTGAAATTGATTTTAACGAAAGTTTTAAACAACGTATGGCATTGTTAGAAGGTTTGAGCGAAGACGTTTTGCAAAAAGTAGCCGAAAATTTGCCAATCACTCAAGGTGCACATCGTTTAATGAAAGCCTTAAAATACTACGGTTACAAAACTGCAATTCTATCTGGAGGATTTACCTATTTTGGAGAATACCTGCAAAAAGAATTGGGTATCGATTACGTTCATGCCAACCAATTAGAAATCAAAGACGGTAAACTAACCGGAAAATATATAGGCGATATCGTAGACGGTTTAAAAAAAGCCGAACACTTAAAAGCCATTGCCGAAAAAGAAGGAATTCACATCAACCAAACAATCGCAGTTGGTGATGGAGCAAACGATTTACCAATGCTAAACTTAGCCGGCCTCGGAATCGCTTTTCATGCCAAACCAAAAGTAAAAGAAAGTGCTTCGACATCAATTTCAAGCCTTGGTCTCGACGGAGTTTTATACCTACTAGGATATCATGACAGGTACATTGATATGATGTAACATATCAAATAATCGTAAAGTTTGTCATTTTCGACGCAGGAGACTAGAGCGCTAGCGACTGGCGAAGTAAATCCTCGCAAGTAGCTCGACAATCAAAATAAAATAAAACCTTAGTTCATAATCTGAATTAAGGTTTTTTTATGGGCATGTCCCTCCGGGTCGGGCTATCCGTTACAATCTTTTGTGCCGAACCCCGGCACAAAAGGATTTCCACTTCTATCCCTCATGCGGTTTAGTGGAATTATCGTTTTATAAATTACAAATGATTTGAACTATCTGATTTCTTTTGATTTCTCTATTTTTTCTAAGAGCTCGTTTTCGGGTAAAGCAAATTTTAATGCCCTTTTATTAGTTATAAATCCATAATCTTCAAACATTATTTCACAACCATCTTCAATATTGTCATCATATATCGGAATTAAATCTGCTATTCCGACAAAAGCCCATTCCATTTCTAAATTATCAGAATTTAAAAAAATGTATTCTCCAGATTTTCCAATATTAATTGCTTTGTCATAAGCTTCTTTAGCATCCTTAGCTTTTATCAGATGAAAATTTCCCCAAGTTTTTACTCTTCTTAAATCTTGTTCTTCATTTCGTTTAACTGGTTCACATTTTTCGATTATTTCTGCGATATACCAATTCTTTTTCTCATTTGATATTTTATCTTGATTGTTCATCTTTTAGGATTATTACCAGCAAATTAATTCGTGAATTCGTGGCTAACTTTTAACTGCAGACATCTCCTTCAACTGCTCCAAATAATCTCTCTGATTAGAAAGTCTAGGGATCTTGTGTTGTCCACCTAATTTGTCTCTTTCCTTCAGCCAATCATAAAACAAATTTTCACGAGCAACATTAATCACCAAAGGATTTAAGGTCATATTATTGTGACGCTTGGCTTCGTAATCAGAATTTAAAGTCTGTAAACTTTCATCGAGAACTTTTTGGAAAAGGCCGACATCGGCTGGTTTTTTCTTGAATTCTATCATCCATTCATGCGCACCTTTTTCTTTGTCCTGCATAAAAATAGGAGCAACCGTATAATCAATAACTTCAGTTTGAGTAACCAGACACGCTTTTGCAATCGCCTGATCTGTATTTTCAACCATTAATTCTTCCCCAAAAACATTAATATGATGTTTGGTTCTTCCTGTAACTCTAATGCGGTACGGATTTAAAGATGTAAAACGAACGGTATCGCCAATTAAATAACGCCATAAACCAGAATTAGTCGTAATTACAATTGCGTAGTTTTTGTTCAATTCAACATCAGCTAAACGAATCACTTTTTGGTCTGGTGCTCCAAAAGTATCCATCGGAATGAATTCGTAGAAAATACCATAATCCAGCATCAGCAATAAATCGCTGGAATTGTTTAAATCCTGAATGGCAAAGAAACCTTCAGAAGCGTTGTATATTTCGTAGTATTTAAAATCTTTACTTGGTAAGATTTTCTTGTATTGTTCTTTATAAGGAGAGAAACTTACACCACCATGAAAATAAACTTCAAGGTTAGGCCAAAGTTCCAATAAATTTTGATTTCCGGTATTTTCTAAAACTTTATTCATTAAGACCAACATCCAGGACGGAACGCCGGCAAAGCTTGTAACATTTTCATTTTTGGTTTCGTTTATAATCGCCGCAATTTTTGCTTCCCATTCGCTCATCAATGAAGTTTTGCTGCTTGGTGTACTACTAAATTCTGCCCAAATCGGCATATTCTCGATCAAAATTGCTGATAAATCTCCGAAAAAGGTATTGTTGTTTTCATAAATCTGAGAGCTTCCGCCTAAACGAAGACTTTTCCCTAAAAACAACTCCGAATCTTCATTATTATTCAAATACAAACAAAGTAAATCCTTGCTTCCCTTATAATGACAATCTTCTAAAGCTTCACTACTTACGGGAATAAATTTACTTTTCGCGTTCGTTGTTCCGCTTGATTTGGCAAACCACTTTATTGGTGTTTCCCAAAAAACACCCTGTTCACCCTGGCGTGTTCTTTCTATTAAGGGTTGTAATTCTTCATAAGTCGCAATTGGTACTCTTTCAGAAAATGTCTGGTAGGAATTTATCGATGCAAAATCATATTTTCTTCCAATAATAGTATTTTCTGAAGATGTCAATAAATTATGCAATAGCTCTTCCTGAACTTCATTCGGGTATTTTAGAAAAAGTTCTATTTGATGTATCCTTTGTTTAAGGACCCAAGATGCGAAAGAGTTAATGATAGATACGGGCATGAATAATTTTAGATTTTAGATTGTTGATTTTAGATTGCTGATTTTATGGTGTTATAAAATTCAAGAATTTAAAATTTGAATATCATTCGACAAAGATTAACTTTGCCTTTGTATCAAAAATAGTGTTTTTTTGTAAAAAACAATTGTATTTGAAGTAAAGATTCCTGTTCGAAAGAGGAATTTTAACAATAAAAGTTCACTATCCTGAGCAAATCTAAAATCTAAAATCAGCAATCTAAAACATTATGCAATATCAAGGAGTACTTACAAAAATGCAAACAGAAATCGGAAATCCAATTCAGTACTACCTGGTTTTTGAAGATAGTTTTCTTAGTATGAATCAGTTATTGAATAAGGAAATCGAAATTAATTGTACCGGTTTTCAATGTTTAAATTGTAGTAAAAAGAAAAAAATCTACCGACAAGGTTTTTGTTATGATTGCTTTTATTCAAGTCCTGCTGTGGGCGATTGGATTATGAGACCAGAATTGAGTACCGCTCATTTGGGTATTGCAGATCGTGATTTAGCTTATGAGGAAAAAGTACAATTACAGCCTCATATCGTTTATCTGGCATTGTCTACCGAAATAAAAGTAGGAGTAACGCGCAAAACTCAGGTTCCAACACGTTGGATCGATCAGGGTGCAACGCGTGCTATTGCTATTGTTGAGGTACCAAACCGATATTTAGCAGGAATTACCGAAGTCGCCCTAAAAAATCATTATACAGATAAAACCAATTGGAGAAAAATGCTTCAGGATACTGAAGTCGCTTTTGATTTGATTGCTGAAAAAGCAAAAGTCGAAAATTTACTGCCACTACAAGTTCAGGAATATTTTTATACAAAGAGTGATGATTTATATGAGTTAAATTATCCTGTTGTAAATTACCCTTCAAAAATTGCCAGTTTAAATCTGGATAAGACACCAACCTTTAGCGGAAAGCTTGTTGGAATTAAAGGCCAGTATTTGATTTTCGAAGACGGAACCGTTTTTAATGTTCGCGGATCAGAAGGCTATGTCGTTGATATAAACGTCTAGGGTTATTGGGTATTCGTCTGTTTTTATTGGCTAACTGTCTAGTATTTTGTTTTTTATATACTATTTTTCGTATTTTTATTTCTTTTTAGAGATGTGAATATTGATACATTTCATTACAATTTTGTAATAATTACTTATTGTAAGAAATATATTTTTAGAAAAAAAAAAGAGCCTAGCTTTGAACTTTTTGAAGCTGGGAATTTTATTTTTTTGAAGCAAAAAAATATACCAAAAACAAATACCACAAATGAGTAACTTAAAAAAAGTTAATGTATTCAGAAGGGGGCTAATGCGCAACCTGACAAAGAATATTGGTGATTCAGGTTTAAGTAAAAAGGGACCAATCGATCCAGGCAAAATCCATAAGGTATTAATTTGCAGACCCAATAAAAGATTAGGGAATTTACTTTTAATAACACCCTTAATTCAGGAAGTTACCGAAACATTTCCGAACTGTAAAATCGATTTATTTGTTAAAGGAACATTGGCACCAATTGTTTTTGAAAATTATGACAATATTGATAAAATAATTCCTTTGCCTAAAAAGCCTTTTAAGGAATTGATTAAATATTTAAAAGTCTGGACATTAATTAGAAAACAGAATTATGATATTGTAATTAATGTCGATCAAAACTCATCGTCTGGTCGTTTGGCGGTAAAATTTTCAAATGCAAAGTATAAAATTTTTGGAGATTTACCAGAAAACATTCAATTACCCTATGGAGATTATGAGCATATTGCAAAATATCCTGTTTATAATTTGCGATATACGCTAGCTCAGGCTGGAATACCAAATAATGAAAAACCAGTGGCATTGATTGATTTAAAATTATCTGCGCACGAAATTACCAATGGGAAAAAGATCCTGAATGACGTTATCGATCAGAATAAAAGAACAATTGCTATTTTTACATTTGCAACCGGCGAAAAATGTTATTGCGTAGAGTGGTGGGAGGAGTTTTATGAAATTCTGAAAAAAGAATATCCTGATTATAATATTTTTGAAGTTTTACCGGTGGAAAATGTATCTCAAATAAATTTTCAGGCACCTACATTTTATAGTAAAGATGTTCGTGAAATTGGTTCTGTTCTTGCTAATGTAGATGTATTTGTTGGAGCCGATAGCGGTATTATGCATTTGGCAAGTGCTTCAAAAATGCCAACAGTTGGATTGTTTTCTATTTCCAATTTAAAAAAATATGAGCCTTACGGAAACAACAGTTTAGGCATTGATACGAATGTAAATGATTTTCCTGTGTTTATTAAAGCAATAAATCGAATTTTACATATAGAAAATTAAGTTAATCAATCAGATTATATTATAAATAAAAAATCCTGCATTTGAATTTGTTTTCAAATGCAGGATTTTTTTATAGCATCAAAAGATTAGTTTTTCTTCTTAAACAAACCATTTATCAAATCGGTTGCTTTTTTAGTAGTTTCCTGAGTTTTTTGCTCTTTTTCTGTCTTTGCAGCTTGCGTTGTATCTTTTGCTTTTGTGTTTTTATTAATCAGATCGCTAAGAGCTGATGCTCCTTTTTGAGTTAATTTTTCCTTTTGCTGATTCGCAACCTGAGAAGCTAAACTACTAACAGCGCTTTTCATATCAGTTGAAACTTTCGGATTTGAAAAGTTACCGGTAATCATCGCATTAATTGGAATGTTTTGCAGTTTTGCCTGATCTGCCGGAGACATCTTTGCAATAAATGCATTCGCTTCACTTCCTAAATATTTAGCCGGAACATCTAATTTTAGGTTATAATTCATTGTTTGGTCAAAACCGTGAGTTCCGCCTACCGTAATTTTTATATCCTGATATTTAATGTCAAATGGTTTAACATTTACTTTTCCGTTCTCAAAAGTCAACGCTGCTTTTATATCATTCAAATTCACCTTATTCATATCAATGAATTTAATGTTTGAACCTAAAGCATTCAATAAGGTTGAGTTTTTAGAATTTATGGTTGTCGAAAGTAATTGGCCTAATAAATCTCCTGAAATTGATTTCAGGTCCGGAGTTAATTCTTTAGCATCGAGATTTCCATTTAATTTAATTGTTGAATTTAGCTTTCCGTTGATAATTCCTGCTATCGGAGCAATCTTTTTCATCATTTCTAATTGCGTAAAAGTCTGTGCAATATCAACCTGATTGAAGCCTAAATTCATATCAAAAGTGGGTACTTTTTCTTTGGTAGAAACTGCTCCTGTTAAACCAATGGTTCCTCCAAAAATAGATGTTTTAAAGTTTTCTAAAGTTGCTTTTTCATCTTTCACGATCAGTTTACCCGAAACATCTTTTAGTTTTAAATTATCATATAGAACTGTTGTGGCTTTAGCATTTATCGTACAGTTGAGGAAAGCGGGAATCTTCATGGCTTCTGTTGGTTTTGCCGCAGTTTTTTCCGTTGCTGGTGCTCCTGAAGTCATAAAATCATCAACAGCCAATTGATTAGAACTCATATTGAAGTTTCCTCTCAATTCTTGTTTTTTAAACATAAAACCGTAGAAATTCTCTAAAACTCCATTGATCGCAAGATCCGATTTTCCTGTAGTGGCATTAAATTGTTTCAGGTTGATTTTACTCGGATTGAATTCAACTAAAGCCGTGCTAATGTTCATCGATTTATTGTTTTCATCAGTATATTTAAATCCTGATAAACTCATAGTTCCTGCATTTTTTATGTTTTGATATTGGCTTTTTTCTACTGAAGCCATATCAAATTCTGTAGTAACATCCGCTTTTAAAATACCTGCCAAAGGTTTATCCATTTTGATTGGATACGCTTTTGAAAGGTTAGCTAAGTTGATAGTTCCTTTCAAAGCCGCATTTACGAATGGATTTACCGTTATGTTTTTAATATTTGCTTTTGCATTAAAAACATCCTGATCAATACGAAATGAAAGTTTATCTAAATTGACGTAGGTATCATTTAGAATTCCGGTTTCATTGATGATTTTAGTATCTATTACAATATTCTGAACTGATTTTGGTAAGTTCGGATATTGAAAAGAAGCATTATTAGAAGCAATAGCAATATTGAATTTAGGAACAGTAGTATCTGTCAATTGTCCTTTTGCAAAACCTGAAACAGTAAAGTCTCCAGTTGTTTGTACACCATCTAAGCCAGCTGCATAAGCTGAAGGAATTAAGCCTAAGAAGTTAGTAAAAGAGGAGGTTGGAGTTTTAAATTTCAAATCATAAATCTGACCAGCGTCAACCATCTGAATAAATCCGTCAAATTCCAACGGCAATTGATTGATCAAAGCTTTATTTTCTTTAAAAGTATATTTGCTTTGCTCTAAATCAATTCCTAAAACAGCATCTAAGGTTAGTTTTACATTTTTCATGTAATTGATTTTATCCATATCCAAAGATACTTTTGCAGTAGATTTTGTAGTTAAATCCAGTTTTGAATTCGTAAAATCACCAGTTCCTTCATGATTTAAACTATCAATTACCATCTTAATTTTAGAACCCTGATCAATATATCTGAAAGTGAAATTCTCGATTTTGTAATTTTGAATTTTTAAGGAAAGCGGTTTACTTTTGTCATCCTTAGTGTCTTCTTTTTTATCTTTCAGCGCAATATCAAAATTCCCGACACCCTCTTTATTAAAGATAATATTGATTAATCCATTCTCAGAAGTTATTCCCTGAATATTCATAGGTTCTTCTTTTCCTTTAAAAATTTCTTTGATACTCATTTTAAGATTCAATTGACCCAATGAAACCAAAGTATCTCCTTCAAAAGGTGCTTTGTTGATGATAACCAATTTCTCAATTCCAACTGTCGCATTTGGGAAATTTTTAAATAAACTTAAATCGGCATCAGCAAAACTCACTTTGGCATCAACACTTTCGTTGATCGCTTCAGCAATTTTTGCTTTTATCTGATCTTTAAAAAAATAAGGGATGGCAAATAATGCCGCAACAAATGCCACGAGAACAATGGCGGTAATCTTTAAAATTTTCTTAAACATAATTATTATAGATTTGAGGGGTTACATTGCTATTAACTGGTTGCAAAAATAATTTTTTTTATATGAGTTTAGTAATAATTTTTTCACAATAATGTAAGGATATATTTGATGTTTGTTAAAATTAAAAAATCCGTTTGAGTCTATATTCAAACGGATTTTTAATGATTTTATGATGTTTCAATTATTTTTTAATGAATGAAACTATCTTATTTGTCATGGTTTCAGAAAGAGGTAAACTTTCATTATTGTAACTATCTAAATTGGCTTGTTTGTCACCTTCAACAATTTTCATAACATGATTCATTTTGTCTACAATTAAAAGTTCAGCATTTTTATTTGCCTGAGATAAAGTTTCGGCATCTTTTACAGTCACTTGCAAATCGTTGTTTCCCTGAATAATTAAAATGGGCACGTTTAGTTTTTTAATTTCTACTTGTGGATTGTATTTAAACCACGAAATTAAATAAGGTTGAATACTCGGCCTAAAAAGAGAATTAAGCATTGGGTCTACTTTTTTTACCTGATTTCCGCTTTTCAAACTATCGATAATCGGGAAAGTCATATCCTCGATTTGTTTGTTTGATTTTGATGTGATTTGTGCTTTAATGAGTTTATCTGCAGATTCTCCAGGACCTGCAATAGAAATAAATTTGTTGGCTTTTGCACCGGCGATTATTCCAATTAAAGAACCTTCGCTGTGGCCAATAATTACTACTTCTGAAAAACGTTTGTCTTGTTTTAGTAAATTAATCCAGCTTTTGGCATCTTCGGTATAATTTTCAAAAACCAAACTTTGTTCTGAAATAGCAGAAGCTTTACTTTCTCCAATTCCTCTTTTGTCGTATCGTAATGATGCGATTCCATTTTTTGCCAAAACTTCAGCCAGCATTTTCAATGAATTGTTTTTCATCATTGGATTATTGCCATTTCGGTCTGTTGGACCCGAACCGGCAATAATTAGGGCGACGGGATATTTCTTGGTTAAATTCGGAGTCGTTAATGTTCCAAAAAGCTGATCCGTATTAATTTTTAAAATTATCGGAGATTCCTTAAAAGTAACTGCATTTTTATCCTGAGCATTTACAATACTCATAAACAAAACGCTGAAAAATAAAACTATCTTTTTCATTTTTTTAAATGTAATTACTTAATGTTTATTCCGAAAGGAAGCATCGCCTGAACACCTTGTTGTCTCTGGAATCTTTTTACCTGTTCCAGCATAAGATAATTTTCTTCTCCAATTTCTTCTTTTATAAAAGCTTCTTTAGATTGTGCGAAAGGCAGATTTGCTAAAAGATCACTAAATGTTTTTTCATATTCAGGATAATTCTGTGTGCTATATGATTTTATTTTTGCAATTTTTGCCGCTTCAGCAATAGCATCATTCAATCCTCCAATTTTATCAACTAAACCAATTTTTAGAGCTTCACTTCCAGACCAGACTCTTCCCTGAGCAATAGCATCTACTTGTGCAAATGTCATTTTTCGGCCTTGAGCCACATGCGTTACAAAAGTGTTGTAAATATGTTCAACACCTTCAAGAGTAAAAGCTTTAAATTTTTCGTCAACAGGCACAAACGGACTATAATTTGCCGAATTTTCGTGTGTTTTTACTTGTTCAGTATTGATGCCTAACTTATTAGCCAATGGTGAAAAATTAGGTAAAATTCCAAAAACGCCAATAGATCCTGTAATCGTGTTGCTTTCAGCAAAAATTTTATTGGCATTACAAGCAATATAATAGCCGCCGGATGCTGCATAATTACCCATAGAAACTACTACCGGTTTTACTTTTTTAGTTATTTCAATTTCTCTCCAGATCAAATCAGAAGTTAAAGCACTTCCTCCAGGACTGTCAATTCGAAGCACAATTGCTTTTACATCATCATTTTTTCTGGCTTCCTGCAAAGAGCGACGCATTGCACCTTCGCCAATTACGTTAACATCTCCCTCACCACCGGTAATTTCACCTTGTGCATAAATAATCGCTATTTGATCGCTTGCCGTATTGGTTAAAGCTGTAGTGACATTATTTTGTGTATAATCTAAGATTGAAATTTTATTGTAATCGTCGTCACCAGTTACTTTTAAAGCTTTTTTGATGGCATTGTGGTAAACGTCTTCGTAAGCAACAATGTCAACTAAACCTTCTTTTTTTGCCATTTCAGGAGTTCTTGCCAAAAGGCCATTTGCTATCTCATTTAATTTCGGAAGCGGAATATTTCTGCTTTTTGAAATATCAGTAGAAACGGTTGTCCAGATAGAGTTCAAAAGAGCTGTAACCTGTTCTCTGTTGGCATCGCTCATTTTGTTTTCTAAAAAGGGTTCAACGGCACTTTTATATTTTCCGTGACGAATCACTTCCATATGAATACCAGATTTATCCTGGAAATCTTTGAAGAACATTACTTCAGAAGAAAGTCCTTTAAAATCTAAATCTCCTGCAGGATTCAAATAAACAGTGTTGGCAACTGAATTTAGATAATATTCTTTTTGCGAATAAGTATTGGCGTAAGCCCAGACAAATTTTCCTGATTTTTTAAAACTTTCAAGTGCGTTTCTTAAATCTTTATATTGAGCCAATCCTAAAGAAGATTCATCGTTTAAGATCGAAATCCCTTTAATATTGTCATCTGTTTTTGCAGCTTCAATAGCATTGATAACATCGCTTAAACCAACTCCTTCCTGATCAGAAAAAACAGTTACCCAAGGGTCTTTGTATTTTCCGGCATAATCATTTTGTATCTTTTTTAAGTCTAGTTCGATAACCGAATCACTTTTAACGGAAACTTTATCATCTCCGCCAAAAATAGCCCCAATTAGGATTACTCCAAAGAAGAATAACATAATGAATACAAAAATACCAATCACTGTGGCAATTACATTTCCTAAAAACTTCATAATTATATTTTTTTAATAAGTCGTAAAAAAGGTTGGTTTGTTACAAATATAATTTAAATCACAGGTAACTCTCTTACATGATTTATAAAATAGTTGTAGTTTATACATTTTTAAATTCTCTAAAATAAAGATATGGTATTTTTAGATTAAGTACGTTTTTTTTAAGAAAGGTTTCTGTATAAAAATGATAAAAAAGGAGTTTGAAATAATTGGAAACTTCTAATTCTTGTGAGAAATAATGTGAGTAATTCTGAAATAGTTTTAGTTAATTTGCATTATGAAGTCACAGCATCAAATCGTTTTATCTATTGGCAGTAACCAGGGAAATCGACTCGAAAATATTGAAAGTTGTATTGCTCTGATACATCAGGAAGTAGGTACGGTTATTCAGGTTTCAAAATTATACGAAACTCCTGCATGGGGTTTCGAAAGTGATGCTTTCTATAATTGTGCCTTGTTGCTTCACAGTACTTCATCGGCGCAAAAAATACTAAATCAGGTTTTAAAAGTCGAAAAGCAATTAGGTCGTATTCGTTCTAATCAGCAAGGTTATCAATCCCGAATTATCGATGTTGATTTGATTGTTTTTGATGATGAAATTATTGATTCAGAGAAACTTCAGGTTCCACATCCTTTAATGCAAAACAGAAAATTTGTATTGTTGCCCATGCAGGATTTAAAATTAAACTGGAAACATCCTGTTTTACAAAAATCTATTTCAGAGTTAATTGCCGTTACAGCAGATGATAGTATTTGCACGGTAGTTCAGGAGTTGAAAAATCCTTTGCAGGAAATTCCGTTAGAAAAGTTTAATTATATTGCTTTTGAAGGAAATATCGGGGCAGGAAAAACAACTTTGGTAAATAAAATTGCTGACGATTTTAATGCTAAAACTGTTTTGGAGCGTTTTGCAGATAACCCTTTTTTGCCCAAATTTTACAAAGATCAAAATCGATATGCTTTTCCGCTTGAAATGTCTTTTTTGGCCGATCGTTATCAGCAATTATCCGATGATTTAGCACAATTTGATCTTTTTAAAGATTTTGTCGTAGCCGATTATCATATTTTTAAATCATTGATTTTTGCCAAAATCACTTTGGCAGAGGATGAATATCGTTTGTACAGAAACTTATTTGATATTATTTACAAAGAAATGCCAAAGCCTGATTTGTATATTTATTTATATCAGAATACAGAGCGCCTTCTTCAAAATATCAAAAAGCGCGGCAGAAATTACGAACAGAATATTGAAGCAGCCTATTTGGATAAAATCAACAATGGATATTTGGATTATATTAAATCACAAACCGATTTAAATGTTTTAATCATTGATGTGTCGGATCGTGATTTTGTAAAGAAACACGAAGACTATCTTTTTATTTTGGATGAAGTTCAGAAGAAAATAGGATAATGTGTCAATGTGCCAATTAGAAAATTAGATAATTATTTTTTATGTTTTTCAAGGTCATTATCTAATTATCAAATTGACACATTGTCTAATTAGTATCATCTAATTAGCATCATCTTTTTAAAGAAAAATGCCCTCTTAAAACAGGTTGTGTATTATCAATTTTTAAAGAATACCAATAATCTGAAGCGGGTAGAAGGGCTTTGTTAAAAGTGCCATCCCAGCTCATTTTAGAGGCTGTTAACTGTGCGATTAATTTTCCGTATCGATCAAAAATTGTGACTTGCGCCTGTGGGTAATTTTCCATTCCGGTTACTTCCCAAACATCATTAAAAGTGTCATTATTCGGAGTAAAGAATGCTGGAAAAACTAATACAACAAAGTTTTTGGCAGTACCTCCACATCCGTTTTCCTCTCTTGCATAAGCAGTTTGCAATCCTCCTGGCACATCATAAAAGATATTAGAATCCTGAAAATTAGTTCCGTCGACAGAATATTCAAAATAATCTTGTTCTTTGTTTAGATAAATAACAACTTTGGTACCATTGACATCAATACGATCTATTAGTGGAATTTCGTGCTCATCAACTTTAATTGTTTTTCGACTGGTACAACTCTCTGGTGACTGACTTGTCACATCAACAGTATAAGTGCCGCCAGAAGTTACTTCAATAGTTTGAGAAGTAGCTCCTGTAGACCATAAATAGTTCATTCCTGAAATTCCTGCATCCAATGTTGCTTTTTGATTTTGGCATAGAGGAACATCTTGATCCGTTACAATTGGTGGAGTATAGATCGTAATATTGATAGGTGTACGATTGGTATTGAGACAGCCGTTATTTGAAGCTTCAGCGTAATATATAGTATTAGATGAAATTGTCGGTGTTGCAAAATTGTTTCCGGTAAAAATACTTAAACCGCCAGTTGCAGTCGTATACCAGTTTATCAAACCAACAGCTGTAGTTGCCTGTAAATTTACACTTCCGGGGCCACATCTTGAAACGTTTGATGAAGTAACAGACGGATTTGCCGGAGTTTTATTAACAACAGCAATAACCGATTTGCGATTCGATTCGCAACCTGCATCAACATAATAAGTTGTACTGGTGTTTATTATCGGAGTTGTATATGAATTTCCTGTAGCCAAAGGGATTCCTCCAGTTGCCTGACTGTACCAATTAACTGTAGCGCCAGCAGTTGCAGTTGCGTTTATAGTAAAACTTCCTGAATCACAAATAGGAATTGGCGTCAGTACGTTAGCTTCTGGGATTGTGATTTTAGTACTTGTGGCTATTTGAATAATTGGGTCACCAGGTGATCCGCCAAATTCAACAACATATCCTTTTGGTTGATAATTACCACTTGGATCCCCATTATTTGATAAATCATTCCATGAGCCTCTTATTCCGACTCCCGGTTGTGTAATGTGTGCATAATCTTCGTCTCCCTGATTATTTGGTTCTCCAGTATTCCAAAATGTATAGCTCATTAGCGTTCCGGCCTCAGGTCCTGTAACCCATTTCCATACACCTTCTGTTTCAGCATCACTTCCTCCGATCCAACCCGTTCCTAATGATTGTTCGCCAATCAATTTAGCTTCATCAGAGGACAAGATAGTGGCTAAATAACCCTTAAGTCCGAAATATGAACTTGTATCTGATACAGATTTTGCAACAGTCCAAGAGATGCCAATGCTGGGTACGTAAAGATAATAATGTCCTGTAGAAGGTAAATAATTGGCTTGGCCTATCGTTATTGAAAAAGTTCTGCTTCCGGAAGCAGTTGCTGAAGAATTAGAAAATACAACATCTTTTATGGCATTTTCAAAATCAGAATATAGAACGTTTGTTCCCGGTGTTAAACTTGACAACATTAGTTTTCCGGCAATTGGATCCCAAGAAGTTGTAATAGTAGAATGCGCTGCAGGATTTGAAAGTTCCAATTTGTCTAAACCCGCAGAATAACCGGAGGAAACCTGAATGAACATAGCTGCAGTTCCTGGTTCTGTAGGATCGTGCGATATAGAAAAGGTTTGAACAATCTTTATGTTGGTTTGCGGACAATACGGTTGATCACCCGTGGCTTCTATTTTAAGAGGATCAGCAAGGGCAATTTCTGTATCTTTTCTTTTTTTTGATTTAAGAGTATCGTTTGTCGTTTTTGTAGTAGAATAATCAAATGTTTTACCACCTTCACTTGCATGAGATTGGTTAAAACATAAAGTAAAAAATAAAATGGTTATTTTGAAGAAATTAATAGTTTTCATTTTATAAAAGTATCAATTTTATAATAATAAAAAAATATATTTCAATTTCTAACATTTAACGGCAAGATGTACTGAAAAATAACATTTAATCCACACTTGGCCAGTTTAATTTTTGGAATAAATCCCAAACTACAATTCCGGCACTTACTGCAATATTTAAGGAATGTTTAGTGCCTAATTGCGGGATTTCAATACAACCATCACAAATAGCCACAGCTTCTTGTGCAACGCCGTAAACTTCATTGCCAAAAATTAAAGCATACTTTTGATTTTTCACTACTTTAAAATCCTGAAGAAAAACAGAACTTTCCACTTGTTCAATAGCAAGTGTCATTATAGTTTCTTTTTTTAGGTTTTCAATAACTTCCAAAACATTTTCATGATGTTCCCAGGCTACGGTTTCTGTAGCGCCAAGTGCGGTTTTATGAATCTCTTTGTTTGGAGGAGTTGCTGTGATACCGCATAAAATAATTTTTTCAACCAAAAAGGCATCAGAAGTTCTAAATACAGAGCCAATATTGTGCAAACTGCGAATATCATCCAAAACTATTATTAGAGGTGTTTTGTCTGATTTTTTAAAATCTTCAATCGATTTGCGATCCAGTTCGCTATTTTCAAGTTTTCTCATTGGTGTTGTATTCAGGTCATAAAAAAAGCTTCCAAAGATAAGGAAGCTTTTTCGATTATTTTATTTTCTTTTCAGATTAGCTTTTAACTGGATCTGGTAAAACAGTACCTTTAATAGTAAGTACTTTTGTAGGTTGTCCTTCAGCGTTTGAAGTAACAGTTACTGTTTTTGTAAAAGCACCAACTCTGTCAGTAGCATATTTTACTCCAATAATTCCTTTAGCACCTGGAGCAATTGGCTCTTTTGGTGTTGTAGGTACCGTACAACCACAAGATCCCTGAGTGTTTGTAATGATTAATGGTTTTGTTCCGTTGTTTACAAAAACAAACTGACGGTTACCATCAGCATTGTGAGCGACAGTTCCGTAATCAATAGTTTCGTTTTCAAAAACCATTCCGGCTCCTTCAATTTTAGCAACTTTTGCTTTTTTAGTAGTTTGAGCATTAGAAGCTGTAATTCCAACTACAGCTAACATAGCGATTAAGATTATTTTTTTCATCTTTAAGAGTCTTTGTTTTAATTATGAACAAATCTATAGAAAAATCTAATATGTCAACTCAAAAATTTCTTAAAAATATTTTAATTTTTGATGCCCTTCTATATGCCGCTAAAATATTATAAATTCGCTGTCATAAATTTTCATCTAAAACATTACAATTTGGCAGCGAAAGAAAAAGTGGTGAAAGAAACACCCTTAATGAAACAGTACAACGAAATCAAGAGAAAATATCCTGATGCCTGTCTGCTTTTCAGAGTAGGTGATTTTTACGAAACCTTTGGAGAAGACGCCATTAGAGCTTCTAAAATTCTTGGAATAACATTAACTAAAAGAGGTGCGGGTTCTGAAACTGAAACAGCTTTGGCCGGTTTTCCGCATCATTCTATTAATACGTATTTGCCAAAATTAGTCAAAGCCGGACTTCGTGTTGCCATTTGCGATCAGCTTGAAGATCCAAAAATGACCAAAACTATCGTGAAACGTGGTGTTACTGAATTGGTAACTCCGGGAGTTTCTTTAAACGATGAGGTTTTACAATCTAAATCAAATAACTTTTTAGCATCAGTTTATTTTGCGAATAAAAATATCGGAATTTCCTTTTTGGATGTTTCTACAGGAGAATTTCTAACAGCTCAGGGAAATGCAGAATATATTGATAAACTTTTGCAGAATTTTAATCCGAGTGAAGTTTTAGTTCCGAAGAATAATAAAGGCGATTTTAAAGCTGCCTTTGGAGAAGATTTTCATAGTTTTTACTTGGAAGACTGGATTTACAAAGAAGATTATGCTTTAGAAACATTGACAAAGCATTTTGAAACCGTTTCCTTAAAAGGTTTTGGGGTTGAAGAATTAAAAGAAGGAATTATTGCTTCCGGAGCGATTTTGTATTATTTATCAGAAACACAACACAATCGTGTGCAGCATATCACGGCGATTCAGCGTATTGCAGAAGATGCGTATGTGTGGATGGATCGTTTTACGATTAGAAATTTAGAATTATACCACAGTTATAACCCAAATGCTGTTACACTTTTAGATGTAATTGACAGAACACTTTCGCCAATGGGTGGGCGTTTGTTAAAACGTTGGCTGGCTTTACCGCTAAAAGACAGTAATAAAATAAAAGGTCGTCATGATGTAGTTTCTTATTTGAAATCGAATCCGGAGGTTTTACATAATATTCAATATCAGATTAAACAAATTTCAGATTTAGAACGTTTGATTTCTAAAATCGCAGCCGGGAAAGTTTCACCGCGTGAAATTGTTTATTTGAAAGAATCGCTTGATGCTATTATTCCAATTAAAACTTTAGCATTGCAAAGTCCACAGGAAGCGGTAAAAGTAATTGGAGACAGTTTGCATGCCTGCGATTTATTAAGAGAGAAAATCAAAGTAACTTTAAATCAGGATGCACCGGTTGCCATTGCAAAAGGAAATGCGATAGCAAAAGGAATTAGTGAGGAATTAGATGAATTGCGTGCGATCTCAACTTCTGGAAAAGAATATTTAGAAGGAATTGAAAAAAGAGAATCAGAACGAACCGGAATTTCGTCTTTAAAAATATCTTTCAACAACGTTTTTGGATATTATATTGAAGTTCGAAATACACACAAAGATAAAGTTCCAACAGAATGGATTCGTAAGCAGACTTTAGTAAACGCAGAGCGTTATATTACCGAAGAATTAAAAGAGTACGAAACCAAAATTTTAGGAGCCGAAGAAAGAATTCATAAAATTGAAACCGATCTTTTTGAGCAGCTAGTAGCCTGGATTGCGACTTATATTAAGCCGGTTCAGATGAATGCTAATTTGGTGGCACAATTAGATTGTTTGTGTTCGTTTACACAATTAGCAGTTGAGAATAAATACGTATGTCCGGAAATTGACGAAACTTTTGAATTAGATATCAAAAACGGAAGACACCCGGTAATTGAAAAACAATTGCCAGTTGGAACTCCTTATATAGCCAATGATGTTTATCTGGACAGAGAGACTCAGCAATTAATTATGATTACGGGGCCTAACATGTCTGGTAAGTCTGCTATTTTGAGACAAACGGCCTTAATAGTATTGTTGGCTCAAATGGGAAGTTTTGTTCCTGCAGACAGTGTTCGAATGGGGATTGTAGATAAAATTTTTACAAGAGTAGGAGCTTCTGATAATATTTCGATGGGAGAATCTACTTTCATGGTAGAGATGAACGAAACGGCTTCTATTTTGAATAATATCTCAGACAGAAGTTTAGTTTTATTGGATGAAATCGGAAGAGGTACGAGTACGTATGACGGAATCTCGATTGCCTGGGCTATTGCAGAGTTTTTGCACGAACATCCGGGAAGAGCGAAAACATTGTTTGCAACGCATTATCATGAGTTGAATGAAATGACAGAATCGCTTCCAAGAATTCAGAATTATAATGTCGCTGTAAAAGAATTAAAAGATACCGTTCTTTTTGTTCGTAAATTGGTAAAAGGAGGAAGTGCGCACAGTTTCGGAATTCACGTGGCTAAAATGGCCGGAATGCCTCAAACTGTAATTTTGAAAGCACAAAAACTTTTAAAGAAACTAGAAAAAAACCATTCAAGCGATGCTTTAAACGGAATCAAATCGGCTAATGATGAAATGCAAATGAGCTTCTTTAATTTGGATGATCCTTTGTTAGAGGAGATAAAAGAAGAGATCTTAAGTCTTGATATAAACTCGATCACACCGGTTGAAGCCCTGATGAAACTGAATGAGATTAAAAGGATGATCGTTAAGAAATAATTTTCAGATTTAAAGTTTAGGTTATCAGAAGGTTATAAAATAAGTATTATTTTTTTTCAAAAAAGGCTTGTATAATTGAATAAATGTCCTAAATTTGCACTCGCAATACAGAACAAATCAAGTATTGTAGTTCTTACAAGAATTTGAAAGGCGAAAATAGCTCAGTTGGTAGAGCGCGACCTTGCCAAGGTCGAGGTCGCGGGTTCGAGCCCCGTTTTTCGCTCAAAACCATATAATGCTCGGATGGTGAAATTGGTAGACACGCTGGACTTAAAATCCAGTGAACAGCAATGTTCGTGCGGGTTCAAGTCCCGCTCTGAGTACTAAAGCCTCTTCTTTTGAAGAGGCTTTTTTTATTGTATAAATTCAAGTACTGAAAATAAATTTTGCGAAGTAAATTTATTTTAAAGAATCTAAGAATCTAAGAATCTAAGAATCTAAGAATCTAAGAATCTAAGAATCCAAAATCAACAATCTAAAATCTAAAATTATAAATGGGTGCTTTCGTAATTAGTAGGCGATTTAATGATGAATATAAATTTGTGTTTACTTCCAGGAAAGGGAAAGTGATTTTTACTAGTTTGAGTTATGAACTGAAATTTGAATGTGAGGAAGATATTGAGAAATTTAAAGTAAATATTGATCAGGCTAAGTTTTTGAAGTTTAAAGGTTCTGGGGGAAAGTATTTTTTTAAATTGATGTTGGGTGAGTTGCATTTTGCTACAAGTCGAAAATACACGACAGAATTGCTTCTGCAAAAGGGAATAAAAGAAATTGTGAACTATGCTTCAAAATCAGAGATATTGGATTTTTCATCAAATGATTTAATTTTTGAAGATGAAGAAGTGGTTGAAGATGAAATGGAGTGATAAAAGAAATTCCAATATTTAAATTCCAAATTCCAATAGCCTGTAGTCGATTGTTTTGTGTGAAATAATAAATAAAAATTCCAAATTCCGTAATACAATGTGTATGATTGGAATTTGGAATTTTTTATTTTGGAATTTTTTCAATTTTGAGCAAAAAAAAACCATCTCAAGGATGGTTTTAAAATTTTTAGAACTTAGGTTCTAATTATTTTTTTACTTCTTCTACTTTAGCAGCAGCAGAGTCAACTTTAGCAGCAGCAGAATCAACAGTTGCAGCAGCAGAATCAACTACAGCAGCAGCAGAATCAACAGCAACAGCAGTAGAATCTACAGCTGGCTCAGCAGCAGCATCAGCTTTTTTACAAGAAACAACAGTTAAAACAGCAACAACAGCTAAACTTAAAAATACTTTTTTCATCTTACTTTATTATAAAAGGTTAATTATTAATTCGTGGCAAAGATATAAATTTTTTAATATGTAAAATATTTTTTCACTTTTTTTTTAAAATATTTTCCTTGCTCACGATTATCTTATTTATCAAATAATATGCCAAAATACTAAAAAAATGTTATATTATTGATTTTTTTGTCTAAATTATTTTTTGTTGAATATTCTATAAGAGAATTGGCTGTTTTGATTCTCTTATTTGCACTTTATTTTGCTTTTGGTTGATTATTGCGTAAGCTGCTAAGGATAAAATAATGCGATTTAAGCGATTTTTATCCTAAGTGCGCTATATGAATTTGTTTTTGATGCTTTTAAGCTCTTACAAAACGATTTTCATTATGCTTTCTGTGGCGCCTTTATTGTCCTGAATGTATGACTTGCAGATCTGGCTTTTTTCTTTCAGGTAATTTTCATCTAAAAGTAAACGGTCAAAGCTTTGTTTCAATTCTGTATCATTTGAAATTACAATACATCCTCCGATTTTAACCAGTTCAACTGCTTCTGCAAAATTCGAATAATTTGGGCCAATCACAATTGGAATACCAAAGGTTGCTGGCTCAAGGATGTTGTGAATTCCCGGATTTCCAAACCCTCCGCCAACATAGGCTATAGTTCCGTAACTGTATATTTTAGTCAATAGGCCTACAGTGTCTATAATAAAGACATTATAATTTGATAAGTCAGTAATATTGTCTTTTTCAGAAAATAAGACTGTTGATTTTGTAATTTGTGATTTTAAGCTTAAAATTTGGTCTTGCTTTATATTATGTGGTGCAATAATGAATTTTACAGTAGAAGATGATTGATTGATATATTCTGCCAATAGAGCTTCATCTTTTGGCCACGAGCTTCCAATTACAATAGTTGGAGTGTTGTTCTTGAATTGTTCAATAAAATCAACGGTATTGTCTCTTTCTAAAATTGCTGCAACGCGATCAAAACGGGTATCACCGGAAACAATTGCATTTTTAAATCCGATAGCTTCTATTTTTTCTTTTGATTTTTGATTCTGTAAAAAGAAATAAGTGAAGGCTTTTAGTGCTTTTCTGTAAAAACCACCGTACCACTTAAAAAACATCTGATTGTCTCTGAAAATACCAGAAATTAAATAAGTTGGAATTTTATTTGTTTCCAGCTCTTTTAGATAATTAAGCCAGAATTCATATTTTATAAAAAAGGCCAATTCCGGATGTGCTAATCTCATGAATTTTTTCGCGTTACTTTTAGTATCTAAAGGCAAATATATTGTGACGTCGGCAACAGTATTGTTTTTGCGGACTTCGTAACCTGATGGAGAGAAAAAAGTAACAATAATTTTATGCGAAGGATATTTTTCTTTTATTTTTTCGATGACAGGCAGGCCTTGTTCGTATTCGCCAAGTGAAGCAGAATGAAACCAAATGGTCTTGTCTGTTGGTTTTATTTTTTCTTCTAAAATAGCAAAAACATTTTTTCTTCCTTCAATAAAAAGCTTGATTTTCGGACTAAAAAGTGCTATAATTTTCAGAAAAAACCCCGCAATAGAAACAACTAAATTGTATAGAAAAAGCATATATGTAATTTTGGGGCTAAATTACGCTTCTTTCAATTATTTTCATTGCCCAAAGCTATTAAATAACTATTTTTGTTCTTCGTTTTCGAGATTGGTTTTGAAATCTAATCTCAAAGTTTTAAATAAATAAAGACAAATGAAAAAAATTCAAATGGTTGACTTAAAGAGTCAATACGAGAAAATAAAAACTACCGTTGATGCTTCAATTCAAGAAGTTTTAGATACCAATACATATATAAACGGACCATTGGTTCATCAATTTCAAAAAAATCTTGAAGATTATCTAGGAGTAAAACACGTAATTCCATGTGCAAATGGTACTGATGCTTTGCAAATTGCCATGATGGGTCTGGATTTAAAACCAGGCGATGAGGTAATTACTGCCGATTTTACTTTTGCTGCTACAGTTGAGGTTATTGCTTTATTGCAATTGACACCAGTTTTGGTTGATGTCGATATGACGAATATGAACATTGATATCGAGGCAATTAAAAAAGCAATCACACCAAAAACAAAAGCAATTGTTCCCGTACATTTATTTGGCCGTGCCGCTAATATGGATGCGATTATGGAAATAGCTGCCGAACATAATTTATATGTAATTGAAGATAATGCACAGGCAATTGGAGCAGATTATATTTCTAAATCTGGTACCAAAAGTAAAGTAGGTATAATTGGTCACGTTGCGGCAACGTCATTTTTCCCTTCTAAAAACTTAGGGTGTTATGGAGATGGTGGAGCAATTTTTACAAATGATGATAAATTGGCACACATTATCCGCGGAATTGTAAATCACGGAATGTATGAGCGTTACCATCATGATGTTGTAGGTGTAAATTCTCGTTTAGATAGTATTCAGGCAGGAGTTTTAAATGCAAAATTACCACTTTTGGATGAATATAATGCAGCGCGTCGTTTGGCAGCTTCAAAATACAATGCAGCTTTTGCAGGGAACGCACACATTATTACACCAGAATTTGATGCAAACGAAAATGACCACGTTTTTCATCAATATGTATTGAGAATTGTTGATGCAGACAGAAATGCTTTGATGCAACATTTATTAGATAAAGCTATTCCGTGTGCAATTTACTACCCAATTCCCTTGCATTCACAGAAAGCTTATGTTGATACCCGTTATAAAGAAGAGCAATTTCCGGTAACTAATCAGTTAGTGAAAGAAGTTATCGCTTTACCAATGCATACTGAATTGGATGATGAGCAAATTAAATTTATTACAGATTCTGTTTTAGAATTTTTAAACAAATAAATAATGAAGAAGTTAAGTGTTTTAATTTTGATAGTTCTTGTTCAGTTTTCGGGTTTTGCCCAAAAATCAAATACTAAAGAAGAAACAGCTGTTAATAATCAGGTTGAAATTTTGCGTAAGGCAATGATTGATGCTGATGGAGGTAAATTGAAATCACTGACTTCTGAAAAGTTAACGTATGTTCATTCTAGTGGCGTTGTGCAAAATCAGGCAGAATTTGTCGATGGAATAGTTAGCGGAAAATCAGATTTTGTAACTATTGAATTTCAGGATCAAACCATAACAATTCAAAATGATGTTGCGATCGTGAGGCATGTTTTGGCAGCACATACCAAAGATGGTGGTGTTGATAAAGATATTAAAATCGGAATAATGCTTGTTTGGCAAAAACAAAAGAATAACTGGATTCTAATTGCAAGGCAGGCTTATAAATTAACTACATAAAAAAACAACCAAAAAAATGAAAGTATTAGTAACAGGAGGATTAGGATTTATTGGTTCTCACACCGTAGTCGAATTGCAAAATGAAGGCTTTGAAGTTGTGATAATTGATAATCTTTCGAATTCTTCAGAAGATGTTTTAAAAGGAATTACAAACATTACAGGAAAAACACCTTTATTCGAAAAGTTAGATTTAAGAGAAAAAGCGTCAGTTCAGGATTTCTTTAAAAAACATAGCGATGTTACAGGAGTAATTCATTTTGCAGCTTCAAAAGCGGTTGGAGAAAGCGTTGAAAATCCTTTGTTGTATTACGAAAACAACATCAGTACTTTGGTTTACCTTTTACAGGAATTACAGCAAAAACCGGAAGCAAGTTTTATTTTCAGTTCGTCTTGTACAGTTTACGGGCAGGCCGAAAAAATGCCAATTACAGAAGATGCTCCTGTACAGGCAGCAATGTCTCCTTACGGAAATACAAAACAAATTGGAGAAGAAATTATAACAGACACTACGAAAGTAACTAATATAAACGCAATTTTATTGCGTTATTTCAATCCGGTTGGAGCGCATTCATCCAATCAAATTGGAGAATTACCACTAGGTGTTCCTCAAAACTTAGTGCCTTTTATTACCCAAACGGGTGTAGGATTACGTAAAGAATTATCTGTTTTTGGAGATGATTATCCAACTCCTGATGGAACTGCAGTTCGTGATTATATTCACGTAGTAGATTTGGCAAAAGCACACGTAATTGCATTACAGCGTTTGTTCAATAAAAAGAATTTACAAAAAGTAGAAACCTTTAATTTAGGAACCGGAACTGGAAGTTCAGTTCTTGAAGTGATTAATAGTTTTGAAAAAGTAAGCGATAAAAAACTGCCTTACATTATTAAACCACGTAGAGAAGGTGATATTACTGAAGCCTATGCGAATACAGATAAAGCAAATAATGTTTTAGGCTGGAAAGCTGAATTGAGTTTAGACGAAGCAATGGCAAGCGCCTGGAAGTGGGAACAGAAAGTTCGTTCTTAGTTTAGTATTCAGTCGCAGTCGCAGTTTTCAGTTACTGGTTATATAAATAAAAATCCCAAATGAATATTCGTTTGGGATTTTTATTTTGATTTGATTTATTTTGTAAATTTGTAAGATTAAAATGTAGGAATAATGGATTCGGAAAAAGAAAATGAAAAGAATGATAAGGTTGAAGAGCCTAGAGTTGAATATGAAGTTCAGAAACCTAAATTTAAAGGAATAGATCGAGAGACTTTTGATTTTGATGCGGAGTTTGCAAAAGGATTGACTCCGGAGGAAGCAAAAGCTGAAGCGAAAAGAAGAATTAGAGAATGGTGGGGAAAATAGAAGTTATTTTACGCCTCCAGTAATTCAGTATCTTGACGATTTAGCAATCGAATTATATAAAAAAGAATATTTTGGCTTTATTGAATCTGCGGAAGAATATGTTTCTAATATTTATGATGCAGTTCCTGAAAGAATTAAAAAATCTCCTCAAAAGAAAACGCCAAAATCTCTCCAATATTTAGGTTCAAATTATATTTTTTATAAAACTAATGCCAGAACAACTTGGTATATCTTCTTTGAAAAAAGAAATCAAAATTATTTGATCACTGGTATTATAAATAATTACTGTATTGAAGCAAAGGAACTTTAAAATAGAAAATCCTCATGAGCGAATGGTTCATGAGGATTTTTATTTATATAATCAGTAACTGAAAACTGCGACTGCGACTGAAAACTAATTAAGCATTAGCCGTAACCGCTTCCTTATCAATTTTATTAATCAAACCAGCCAATACTTTTCCCGGTCCAACTTCAGTAAATAAAGTAGCGCCGTCAGCGATCATTTGCTGAACTGATTGTGTCCATTTCACTGGAGCAGTCAATTGTATAATTAAGTTCTTTTTGATTTCGTTTGCATCAGAAACTGCGCTTGCAGTAACGTTTTGATAAACCGGGCAAATAGGAGTAGAGAAAGTTGTAGCTTCAATTGCAGCTGCTAATTCTTCTCTTGCCGGTTCCATCATTGGGGAGTGAAATGCTCCTCCAACAGGTAAAATCAGCGCCCGTTTTGCTCCCGCAGCTTTCATTGCTTCGCAAGCTTTTTCAACTGCTGTAGTTTCTCCTGAAATTACTAATTGTCCAGGACAGTTGTAATTTGCAGCAACAACAATTCCGTCAATAGAAGCACAAACTTCTTCTACGATATTATCAGCCAATCCTAAAACAGCAGCCATTGTTGATGGCGTAATTTCGCAAGCTTTTTGCATTGCTAAAGCACGTTGTGAAACTAATTTCAAACCATCTTCAAAAGATAAAGTTCCGTTGGCAACCAAAGCTGAAAATTCACCTAAAGAGTGTCCCGCAACCATCTCTGGTTTGAAATCTTCTCCTAAAGTTTTAGCTAAAATAACAGAATGTAAAAATACTGCTGGTTGCGTTACTTTAGTTTCTTTTAGTTCTTCGGCAGTGCCTTCAAACATAATATCTGTAATTCTAAAACCTAAAATTTCATTAGCTTTTTCGAATAGTTCTTTGGCTAAAGCCGATGATTCATATAAGTCTTTGCCCATTCCTGTAAACTGCGCGCCCTGACCCGGAAATACGTATGCTTTCATTTGTCTAATTTAAATTTGATTTTTATATTGAAAATTAGTTTCAATTAGACGGCAAAAATAGCATTTTTTTATTTTATATATCCTTAAACATATAAATCCACACTAATCTTGAAAAGCGAAGATTGAAAGAAGTGAGTAAAATTATGGCGAGCGCGATAATTGGGATAATTCTTAAGTCGAAATTTTTTTCAAAGAAAAACTGAGCAATGCAATACGTTGCGATTCCCTGTGCAACTGTTAATCCGTAGTTTACATACATGGCTCCAAAAAAATACCCCGGTTCTTTTTGAAATTTGTAATTACAATGACTGCAATATTCGTTCATTTTTGGTAAACCAAAATTCAGGAAGATGTTCTTGTCTGTAAATACTTTTCCTTTATGACAAACAGGACATTCGTTGCTTAAAATATGAGTTAATGCACTTGACATGATTTTATTATTTTTTATTTATACAAAGGTATTTTAGAATCTATTATAAGTCTTTTTTATATCTTCGCTACTTATAGCATAATAAAGACATTTTGTTTTAAAATTCCAATAAAAAAAATCTAAATTCCAAATCTAAATTCCAAATCTGAAATCTACAATCTAATCGCGTATGAAAAAGTATCCTGTTTATAGTGTTCAGAATTTTAGTTGTAACGATGTTTATCGTGATTTTTATGTGAATACTTTTGCAGAACATTTAAAAAGCCACAGTTTTGTCAAAGAACCGCATCGGCATGATTCGTATTTAATGGTTTTTTTTACAAATGGTTCGGGATTGCATGAAGTTGATTTTGATCAATTCGAAATAAAAAGAGGAAGTTTATTCGTTTTGCAGCCAGGACAAATGCATCATTGGAGTTTGTCTGAAGATATTGAAGGTTTTGTAATTATCTTTTCGCAGGAACTTTACAATTTATATTTCGGTCAGAAAAAAATCAACGAATATAATTTTTACCATTCCATTCATAATCGCCCGGAAATGGTTTTTGAAGAGAATGAAATATTGAAAATCCTGCCTTATTTTAATTTACTGATTGAGGAAAACAATCAGAATAACAAATTGCAATTAGATAAAATGCTGAATTTATTAGATTGTATTCACATTGAGATTTCCAGAAAATACAGTGAAACCTATTCGCATCAAGCGCATTCTTATAATATCAAAATTGATAAATTTGAATTGCTTTTGGAGCAATATTTCAAACAAGAAAAATTACCTTCTTTTTATGCAGAGAAATTAAATATTACACTAAAACATTTGAATAGAATTTGCAATGAAATTCTGCAAAAAACAGCCACAGAAGTCATCATGGATCGCGTAATTCTGGAAATAAAAAGAATGTTAATCGACAAACAATTAGCAATAAACGAAGTCGCTTTTGCAGTCGGCTATGAAGATTACTCTTATTTCTCCAGATTCTTCAAAAAACAAACCGGAATGTCTCCAACTGAATTTCGAAATACTGTGCGATAATTTTTTTTAGCCATGACTCGAGCGATAGCGAACAGGTGAGGCAATTCACGAATTTTCATTGCGCAAAGTTTGGAAAAATATAATTCGTGAATTCGTGGCGATTTTTCCTTTATTCAAAAAGAAAAAACCCTGCACTTCCTAGAAAGTACAGGGTTTTTAACCAACCAAATTAAAACCTATTTTATAAGATTAAGCTTGTTTTGCAAATTGTAATTCAATGTTCAAACGAACTTCTTCTCCTACTAAAACTCCACCGGTTTCAAGAGCTGAGTTCCAGTTTAATCCCCAATCTTTACGATTAATTTTACCTTCAATATTTAAACCAACTTTAGTATTTCCCCAAGGATCAGTCATAATTCCGCTAAATTCTACTGGAAATTTTACAGTTTTAGAAACACCTTTGATAGTTAAATCTCCAGTTAATTCATAATCTCCGTCATCAATTTTTTTGAAAGAAGAACCTTTGAAAGTTAATTTTGGATTGTTTTCAGCATCAAAGAAATCAGCACTTCTTAAGTGACCGTCTCTGTCTGCATTTGCAGTATCGATAGAAGCGATATCGCCAGAAAACTCGATTGCTGCGTTTTCAAAATCATTTCCTTCTGTAGTAATTGTTGCATCGTAAGTTCCAAATTTACCTGAAACATTTGTAAACATCATGTGTTTAACTTTAAAACCAATTTCTGAATGTGTTGGGTCAATTGACCATTTTGTAGTTGCCATAATTTTTATTTTTAAATAATTAATTTCATTTTGATAGGACAAAGTTACGGTGGTAGTAACCGTAACGCACTTAACCTAGATTAAGAAATAAAAATGTGATGATTTTTTGAATATCTTTTTTTCACAGATTACAAGATTTCCACTGATTATTAATTCGAAACTAAAAAATCATTTTAATCTTTTAATCTGTGGCAAAAAACTAAGTGCGTGCTTTTAAGAACTGTTGGATTTATTTACTGAAATTACAAAAAAAAACGATAATAATCTGAATTTCAGATTGATTACCGTTTCTTGAAAAAAAAGTATTAGTTGTGTGTTATGAATTAATAGTTCATCGGGATGTCCATCAATAAGAATTCTGCATCCGTATTTGCTTTTATAGTTAAAATATCAGTTCCTGAAATTCCAACAGCATCACGAGTGTTTAATTCCTGACCATTGATCGTTACGTTTCCTTTTAAAATGAAAGCGTAAACTCCGTTTCCTTCTTTTTTAATTTTATATTCAGTCGTAATTCCGGCATCAAAATTCCCCATATTAAACCAGGCATCCTGATGAATCCAAACACCTTCGTCATCTGCATTTGGAGACAAAATTTGAGCTAATTTATTATGTCTGTCAGCAACATCCAAAGTAATTTGTTGGTAACGAGGCGCCACATTTCTTTTGTTTGGAAACAGCCAGATTTGTAATAGTTTTGTTTGCTGATCTGCATTTGGGTTAAACTCACTGTGTTGAACCCCAGTTCCGGCACTCATTACCTGAATATCGCCATTTTTGATGATTTCAGTATTTCCCATACTGTCTTTGTGTGCTAAATCGCCTTCTAATGGAATACTTATGATTTCCATGTTATCGTGAGGATGGGTTCCAAAACCCATTCCGCCTGCAATCGTGTCGTCATTCAAAACACGAAGCGCACCAAACTGAATTCTATCAGGATTGTACCAGCTGGCAAAACTAAAACTATGGTAAGCATTAAGCCATCCGTGATTTGCATTTCCTCTTGTTTCTGCTTTGTGCAATACTATATTTTCCATGATCTGTGTGTTTTGTTATTTTATAGTACAAATTTACGATCAACATGGAAGAAAAGCACTTAATGTAGATTAAGAAAAGATTTTTGAAGGTTCTGAAGTTCTAAGGAACTAAGGTGTTAAGGTTTTTTGTTGATTGAAATAAAAGGAAAAAGTCCCAGCGGGACAATATGTTTATAGAAAATAATTTAACCGAATTATCAAGCTCCAGCGGAGCGAAATGTTTATAATAGGAAAATAGAAAAATATCGCTCCGCTGGAGCTTTTATTACTGAATTTGTGGATTAGCTATAAATATGATGCTCCGCTGAAGCTTTAGCTATATTGAGCAAAAATCTGCAATCTGTTTAATATAGATTAAGAAAAGATGCTGAGGTTCGGACTAAGTTGCTAAGGTTTTTGTTTTGATCGAAAACATGATAGAAATAAAGAAAGTCCCAGCGGGACTATATGTTTATAGAAAATGATTGAAGTGGTTCACCAAAGCTCCAGCGGAGCGAAATGTTTATAATAGGAAAATAGAAAAATATCGCTCCGATGGAGCTTTGATCTTAGTTTGGGCGTTTGTAAGGTTTTTTCTGAAGCAGAAAATTAGTTTTTCAAAAGACGTATAGTCCCGCTATCCCTTCCAATCTTTTATGCTGAACCCCAGCATAAAAGGATTTCCAGTTCTATCGGGGCTAGATGAGAAATTTTATTTTTAAAAGAAGGTGCAAAGGTGCAAGGGTACAGAGGTTTTTTTGCAATCTTTTCATCCTGGAGGAACGAAGGATTACACTAGTAATTCCGTTCCTATAATCGACAATCTTTGTCGAGCTGCTTGTGTGATCTCTCCTTCGTGGAGATGACAAGATTGTGTTTAAAAAATTATATTCAAAGTCAAATAAAACTTTGCGACTTTGCTCCCGATACTTATCGGGATTGCGAGATTAAAAGAAACTCGTATTATTTTATTTAATCCGAATCAATTTCCCTTTTCCAACGACTTCATCAAGGTAATTCGCAGCTGTACTTTGCTTATCATGCATATAAAATGGGATAGTATCTTTTGTGATTTGATCTTTTGAAATGCTTATAATTAAATCTGTATTTATAAAGTTTTCCAATAGAATTACATTGCCATAAGAAATTTTTCCTTTGGGCATATACTTGCTGTCAAATGCAAAAGTACTATCGTTAAAAGTAATTTTGTCTTTTTGGACATACGAATTGTCGTCTTCTATTAAATAATTATAACGGCCATTAAGTTTCTCTGTTTTCTGGTTGAAGCCAACAGAAAGAAGGGTTATTATTAGAAGTAAATATTTCATGATTTCTAACTATATTGATTAATAAACTGCTGAACAACCGCATCCGTATTGTCATGGCGTTTTTTCTTTTCCAATTCAATTGGAGGCGACGCTCTTTCGAGGCAATCTTTTACATCGCAGGTTTCACACGTTACGCCTACAATTCTTTTAACAAGCGGTTTTCCTTCGATGAATTTGAATTTCTTTTTCATGGTCGGATTAATTAAAATTCCAACCGAAATACTTCGAATAGTATCCTGCATAAAAGGATCTTTTGTAGCCGATGAAAAAACCAAATATTCATTTCCGCTATGAACGTAACTCGAAATTTGAGCATCAAAAAAATGAGGTTTGTTTTGTTTGATCGCTTCGTCTATGGTTTTTACCGAAACCCATCTTCTGCAATAATGCTCGTTGGTTTCGTTGGCGTGCGGTTCTTGCTGATTGGTAATGTGTAATTCTTTTTTAATTTGATAGAAATCGGAACCAATCTTATGCGACATTCTTAAGAAAAATAAATTTTTAAGATGAAAATCTTTCGGTAATAAATTGGTTAATCTTTGGTAAAAAGATTCTGGGGAAACTTCGAAACTTTCTATTAGCGCCACGAATTCTTCCGGATTTGGTTTTTCATTGTTTAAGAAGTCATTGATTTTGTCAACAACCAATTGTCTCGGTAATAATAAAGCTCCGGCAAAATAAGAAGCGTAAAAATTATGCAAAACCTGATCGAAATTGTCAAATTTGATCCAGCTGAAAGTCAGCAAGCGATCAGATATTTTAAGATAATTATAAGCAATTTCTTTAGCTAAAATAAAAGCTCTTTGCGGATCATCAATTTCTGCTGAAAGTAATAGCGTTTTGCTCTTCGGGACATAAATCGAACGCAAATCGCCCAAAGCTTCCTGATCTGTAAAAGCGATTTCCTTGATTGTATAATCGTATTCTTCTTTAAGAATTGCTTCTAATTCTTCAATTGTAATTTTTGAATCTAAATTGATCTGAAAAGATTTCGAAAATTCAATTACCTTCTCTTCTAAATCTTCAAAATAATTACTGTGCGCTTCCTGATACGAGCGCAAGGCAGCCAAGAAGAAGCTTTCTCGACTTAAATTATAATGCTGGGCAATTTCGATAATCGTACTGATAAAGGCATTGACTTTGGCTGGAGCATTGGCAATAATATCGATTAAATCGGCTTCCTGGATGCCAAAAAGCTCAAGAGGAATCTCTTTTAGAATTCCGGATTTTAAGATTTCGCCAATCGGAGCGAGGTTGTTGTCGAGTTTTAAAGACACCATTTGGTCGTAAGACACGTCCAAATGTTCACACAAAAGCAAAATTTTATCTGTTTTTGGATATTTTTTTCCCTTTTCAATCTCGTTTAAATACGATTTTGAAAGATTTGTCAATTTGGCTAAGCCAAAAAGGGAAAGGTTTTTTTGAGTTCGAACTTGCTTCAGTTTTAGCCCAAATATCAGCTTTATATAGTCTTTTTCGATATCCATAAATCAAATATAACTATTTAAAAAATAATCGCCAAAAAATTATTTTTAATATTTAGCGAACGTTCGCTTGTTTTGTAAAAAACTTTTTTCTAATATTGTGGTATAGAAATTATTAGATATCAAATCGTTATGACTTAAATATTCTAAAAAGGAATTGAAGTTGATGTAATCGATAAGATTTATTCTAATAGAAAATAAAACCACAGCTATGAAAAACCAATTAGAGATTACCGAGACGGCAATGGAATTTTTAGCCGAAAAGAACCTTTCTTATCCAACTATTTGGACAGAAGAAGCAATTGTTTTTATAACAGAATTGCATCGAAAATTCGAAGCGCAACGCAAATTGCTGTTATTACAGCGTGACCAAAAACAAGTCGCTTTGAATCTTGGTATAATGCCTTCTTTTCCTTCAGAAACCAAAACCGTCAGAGAAAGTAATTGGGTGGCTGGAGAAATTCCGAAAGATTTATTGGATCGAAGAGTAGAAATTACCGGACCAGTTGATCGTAAAATGATTATCAATGCATTGAATTCGGGAGCCAGAACTTTTATGGCCGATTTTGAAGACAGTACTTCTCCAACCTGGCAAAATTTGATGGAAGGACAAATGAACTTAATTGATGCTGTAAACAAAACGATTTCTTATACAGATTCGGTTAAAAACAAATCATATCAATTAAATGAAAAAATCGCAACGCTAATCGTTCGCCCAAGAGGATTGCATTTGCCTGAAAAACATCTTTCAGTTGACGGAAAAGAAGTTTCAGGTTCTTTGGTAGATTTTGGATTGTATGTTTTTCATAATCATAAAAAGCTTTTAGAAAACAATTCAGGACCGTATTTCTATATTCCAAAATTAGAACATTATCTGGAAGCACGTTGGTGGAATACTGTAATCGATTTTAGTGAGAATTATCTAAAATTGAAAAGAGGGACTATAAAAGTGACAGTTTTAATTGAAACGATAACGGCAAGTTTTCAATTGGATGAAATTATTTACGAATTGAAAGAACATATCGTTGGCTTGAATTGCGGGCGTTGGGATTATATTTTCTCTTATATCAAGAAATTCGGTAAAAATCCAAAGTTCATCGTTCCGGATCGTGATCAGGTAAACATGACTTCGCCTTTTATGAATGCCTATTCAAATTTGGTAATTCAGAGATGTCATAAAAGAGGGATTCATGCAATTGGCGGAATGGCAGCGCAAATTCCGATTAAAAACAATGAAGAAGCCAATGCACTTGCTTTCGCAAAAGTAAAAACCGATAAAGAACGAGAAGTTCGAAATGGTCACGACGGAACTTGGGTAGCACATCCGGATTTGGTTTCGCTTGCGAAAAAAGTATTTGATGCCGGAATGCCAACTCCAAATCAAATTCATGTTAAAAGAGAACATCGCAAAATAACCGAAGAAGATTTGCTTGAACCGCCAATCGGAATCATAACAGAAAACGGCGTTCGAAAAAACATCAACGTAGGCGTTTTGTATTTGGCGTCGTGGCTGAACGGACAAGGTGCCGCGGCATTGCATAATTTGATGGAAGATGCTGCAACGGCTGAAATTTCGAGATCGCAATTGTGGCAATGGCTTCAAAATAAAGTCACTTTGGATAATGACCGAAAGTTAGACTTAGCTTACTATCACGAATTGGCTTTAGATGAATATAAAAAGATCAAAGCGGAATTAGGAGAGGAAAATTACGAAAAACGTCAATTTCCTTTAGCAGAAAAAGTTTTAGAAAGATTAGTAGTAAATACTGATTTCGTTGACTTTTTGACGATTCCTTGTTACAAATATTTATAATAAGCAGTTTAATTATAAAAAAATCTGCTTAATCTGCCAAATCTGCGAGCTAACAATTTTTCACGCAGATTTAGCAGATAAAATGAAAACAGAAAATATTCGCAGATCAAACTGAAAACTGAGACTGCAAACTTTACTTACTAACCAACTTAACTATATTATTTATGAAAACAACAGAAGACAGAATTCAGGAATTGATTAACGATTGGATTACGAACCCAAGATGGAAAGGTGTTGAACGTCCTTACACGGCTTCAGAAGTAGTTACACTTCAGGGTTCGTATCAAATTGAGCATTCTATAGCAAAAATGGGAGCGCAAAAATTATGGAGAAAGTTAAAAAGTCAGGATTATGTTGCTGGTTTGGGCGCATTGACAGGAAATCAGGCGATTCAGGAAGTCGATGCTGGTTTAGAAGCGATTTATTTGAGCGGCTGGCAGGTGGCGGCCGATGCAAATTTGGCGGGAGAAATGTACCCGGATCAATCGCTTTATCCGGTAAATAGTGTGCCAATGGTGGTAAAAAAAATTAATAGTGCTTTATTGAGAGCTGATCAGATTCAGGTAGTAAATGAAGTGGAAGATAAAAAAGATTATTTAGTTCCGATTGTGGCTGATGCCGAAGCTGGTTTTGGGGGAAACCTAAATGCTTTTGAACTAATGAAGTCAATGATTGAAGCCGGAGCTTCCGGAGTTCACTTTGAAGATCAATTGAGTTCTGCTAAAAAATGCGGGCATTTGGGAGGAAAAGTTTTGGTACCAACTCAAGAAGCAATTAATAAACTAATTGCAGCTCGTTTGGCTGCAGATGTTATGGGAGTTTCGACTTTAATTGTTGCAAGAACCGATGCCGATGCGGCTAATTTATTAACCAGCGATGCTGATCCGCGAGATCATAAATTTATTACGGGTGAAAAAACGAACGAAGGTTTTTTCTATGTAAACAGCGGTATCGATCAGGGAATTGCAAGAGGTTTGAGTTATGCACCTTACGCTGATTTGATTTGGATGGAAACCAGTAATCCTGATTTGGTTTATGCTAAAAAGTTTGCGGATGCCATGCGAAAAGAATTTCCGGATAAAATGTTGGCATACAATTGTTCTCCGTCATTCAATTGGGCAGCAAAATTATCAGTTGCTGAAATGGAAACGTTCAGAGAAGATTTGGCTGCTATGGGATATAAATTCCAGTTCATCACTTTGGCAGGTTTCCACGCTTTAAATACAAGTATGTTCGAATTGTCTAAAGCGTACAAAGAACGCGGTATGGCGGGCTATTCTGAATTGCAGGAGAGAGAATTTGCGCTACAGAAAAATGGATTCAGAGCGGTAAAACATCAGGCTTTTGTTGGGACTTCTTATTTCGACGCAGTTCAAAATACGGTAACAATAGGAAGGTCTTCAACTACAGCGATGAAACATTCTACGGAGGTTGAGCAATTTTAATTTTTTTCCGCCACGAATTCACGAATTTTCACTCTTAAAGATTGTAAAAAATAATTCGTGAATTCGTGGCGGAAAATCTTATTTTTTCAAAAGCCTTGCTTTCATTTTGCTGAAAAATTCTGGTGTGACACCAATGAAAGAAGCGATTTGTTTTTGAGGCACTTTATGAACTAATGTTCCGTATTTGGTCGTAAATTTTTCAAAACGTTCTTCGGCAGTTAAACTCAGATTATCCATTAATCTCTGCTGATTGGCAACTAAAGAGTTTTCAATTAAAATTCTGAAGAAACGCTCTAATTTTGGAATATCGTGATACAGTTGTTCCTGATTTTCTTTTGAAAGCGAAACCACTTCAGCATCTTCTAAAACTTCGATAAAAAGCTGTCCCGGTTTTTGCGAAAAGAAACTGTACATATCGCTCATCCACCAGCCCTGGCAGGCAAAGGATAAAACATGTTCGACAATATTATCGTTGATATTGAAGCTTCTTAAAATTCCGGAATTTACGAAATAAGAATGTTTGCAAACTTCGCCGGCATTTAATAAAATGGTTTTGGTCTTGTAGGTTTTGGTTTCTAATTTAGATAAAAAATGAGCCTGTTCTTCAGGTGTCAGCGAAACGTGTTTGGCAATATTTTCAAGAATTAACTCCATTATTTTTCTTTTATCAAAGTGAATGAAGTCGCTTTAAAACGATTATTTTCTACTTTCCCGGTAACAGATGCTTTGCGAATCGCATTGCAAAAACCATCTTTTGCATGTGCGTCGCCATGTTGGTCAATTGTAGTTCCGTCAACAAAATAAGCTTTCCCATCAATACGAACGGCTAAATCACAACCTTTGCCTTTCATTCCAAATTGACATTCACCACAAGCGGTTTCTACAATTTGAGGTTTTTCAGTTGTTTTTTTATCCTGAGCCTGAGTTGCGATTCCAACAAATAGGAATAGTATAAATAGTGCTTTTTTCATTTTTAAGAATTTACATTTATTAATTTAGAAGTGGTTTTGGCGCGTTCAACGATTTCATTGATTGGTGTTGCTAATGAATCGTGACTTAAAACGACTCCCATTCGGCGATAGGGTCTTGAAGTAGGTTTTCCGAATATTCTGAAATCAGTTTTTGGCAATGCCGCTACTTTTTCGATTCCGGTAAAACTTGGGTTCGCTGAATCTTCAGAAGCTAAAATTACGGCACTTGCTCCGGCTTTTTCTAAAGTAATTTCGAAAATAGGCAGACTTAAAATGGCACGTAAATGCAATTCGAATTCATTGAAGTTCTGAGTTCCCGCCAAAGTTACCATTCCGGTATCGTGTGGGCGGGGAGAAAGTTCAGAGAAATAAACGCCTTCGTTGGTTAAGAAAAATTCAACACCAAAAAGTCCTGCGCCACCAAGCGCTTCTGTAATTTTTTCTGCCATATCTTGTGCTTCATATAAATCTTTTTCTGAAACTAAAGCCGGCTGCCAGCTTTCCTGATAATCGCCGCGTTCTTGTCTGTGTCCAATTGGAGCACAAAATAAGGTTGGATTATTATTCTGCGTTATCGTTAAAAGTGTGATTTCTGAATTGAAATCAACAAATGCTTCTACAATCACTTCGATTACATCGCCACGTGAACCGGCAACGGCATATTGCCATGCCTTTTCGATATCACTTTCGGTTTTAATTGTCGATTGTCCTTTTCCGGAAGAAGACATTAATGGTTTTACAACACACGGAATTCCGACTTCCTGAACTGCTTTTTGTAATTCTTCAGCCGAAGTGGCGTATTGATATTTGGCTGTTTTTAAACCTAATTCTTTTGCAGCTAAATCACGAATGGCTTTACGATTCATGGTAAAGTTGGCCGCTTTCGCTGAAGGAACAACGGTTATGCCTTGTTTTTCGTAATCGTAAAAACGTTCCGTACGAATGGCTTCTATTTCGGGAACTATAAAATCAGGTTTGTGTTTGGCTACGATGCGGTCCAGCGCTTCGCCGTCAAGCATGTTGATGACCTCAAAACCGTGAGCAACCTGCATTGCCGGAGCATTTTCGTAACTATCAACAGCGATTATAGTTTGTCCGATTCGTTGTGCGGCAATGACAAATTCTTTGCCTAATTCGCCTGAACCGAGGAGTAGTATTTTCATTTTGTCTAGTTTAATATTGAGATTTTAAGCTTTGTTTTACAATTATGATACTAGTTAAAATGGTTAATACAATTAATGTAATCGACACGGATAAAATCATTATTAATGAAAATAGAATTTCATACAAAAATTGTGAAGGTAAAGCAACGGACATTCCATTAATTAATAATCCAATAATATAAATTGTAAAAAGTGCTATGATTATTTTAGAACTTACTTCAAATGTAAATTGTGAGCAAGCTTCATATTTAGTTGTTTGAGTTAAAGAAGAACTTATGTTTTTACCGGACTGCCAAAAAACAAATACAATAAAAATTGGAAATAAACCTCCCCAAAAAACTGGACTTCCATTAATACCAAAATCAGCTATTGATTTTAGTGGCCAGACAAAAGAGTTTACGGAGAATATTAAAGACGGAAAAATAGAACACACAAAAAGTCCAGCAATAATTGAATATATATGGATGTTACTTTTTGTTTCCATTTAAATAAGTTTTGAGAGTAAAGATAAAAAAATGGATTTTATTCTCACGCAGATTTTGGGGATTCAGCAGATTTTAATTTAACCGCAAAGTACGCTAAGAGTTTACGCGAAGAACGCAAAGCTTTTTTTTGAAGTAAAACAAAAGGTTCGCAAAGATTTTAATAATCTTTGCGAACCTTGCGTTCCCGATAGCTATCGGGATTGCGAACCTTGCGGTTAAACTATCTAGTGAAAATGATCTTCCTCAATTTCAAATTCGGCATCTTTTTCCCAAATTTCCATTTCACAAGGCTTACAGTTGAATTTTAGTTTGTATTCTAATTCGCCCTGTTTTAAAACCAGTGGTTCTTTTACCTTGACACCAACAATATCTTTTTGGTGTATTGGACATTTTTTTAATTCGTATTTGATGCAATATTTGGTTGTCATTACACGAGATTTTCCGGGATCCCATTGTAATTCAAATGCTTTTTCTATTTCAGTAACACCATGGCGTTCGTAGAATTTACGAGCGGTTTTGTTCGAAACATTGTACATGAAATCTAATTTAGTTTCAGGATACGGATGTGAGGTTTTTACCAATTGGTGTTCTTCGCGTTTGTAATTTTTCAAACGAATTTCAGTTAACTGATCGTAAACCGTTCTTCTCATTTCGTTGATTTTTGAAATAGGAAGGAACCAGTTTTGAGAAAACATAATATTGATTTCATTAGCAATATAAGGTGTAAAACCTGTTTTTGCTAATTGTGTTTTAATATTTTCTTCTATTGATTCGCCAGTTTTAGTCTGCTCTTTTGTGTGTTCTAAATTTACGATGCTTACATTTCCGTCTTCATCGGTAGCGATTAATTCGAAACCAGTTTCATTTTCTGTAAGTAATAAAGTCGTGCTGATTTTTCGAACGGCACTGTCTTCTCTTTCTACAATTTTAATGAAAGCAGCATCATTATTTCTGTAGATAAAAGTTCCGTCTTTTATTTCTTTTAGAACGTTCGGGTAAATTTTACCGTTTTCTGCCTTGTTTACATAAATTCCGTCCGCTTCGTTGTTTTCGTTGATGAAACAAAGTCCGTCACCGTTGTTTAAGAATTCGCCGTTTTCGATTTCGTAAGCGTTTCCAATAGTCCTGATTAACTTACCAATATATTGCCCTTTTGATTTTGGGCTTTCCCAGGAACCAATAGAACTGTGTCTTTCGTTTACAAAATAATCGGTATAACCGCGGTTGAACGTTCTGTTCAAAGACGAATCAAAAGTATAGGTACATGTTCCTGATGAAGCTTTCGTGTATTTTTCGCTGCCAGGTCCTTCTAAATAACTGTCTAGTTTTTGACGTAAATACGAAACGTTATTTTTTACATAAACCACATCTTTCAATCGTCCTTCGATTTTAAAAGAAACAATTCCAGCTTCAATCAAATTCGGAATCTGTTCTGAAATGTCTAAATCTTTTATCGAAAGCAAGTGACTGTTTTTGATTAAAGTTTCTCCGTTTCCGTCGATTAAGTTATAAGGTAAACGACAGTTTTGAGCGCAAGAACCACGATTGGCGCTGCGTTCTCCGTTGGCTACACTCATATAACAGTTTCCGCTAAAAGAAACACATAAAGCTCCGGTTACGAAAAACTCCAACTCAACATCTGCTTCGTCGTATATTGTTTTAATTTGATGCAGGTTCAATTCGCGGGCTAGAACCACACGTTTGATACCGGCATCTTTTAAGAATTTAATTTTGTCTGCGTCACGGTTATTGGCTTGTGTGCTGGCATGGAGTACGATAGGAGGTAAGTCCATTTCCATAATCGCCATATCCTGAATAATCAAAGCATCGACACCAATATCGTATAATTCCCAAATCATTGAGCGACACGTTTCCAATTCATTGTCGTATAAAATGGTATTCATAACGACAAAAACCTGAGCGTTAAATAAATGCGCGTATTGCACTAAAGCGGCAACATCTTCAATAGAGTTGTTGGCATTTGAACGGGCACCAAATTGTGGCGCACCAATATAAACGGCATCGGCTCCACTGTTTATGGCAGCCATTCCCCCAATTAAATCTTTTGCTGGAGCTAATATTTCAATCTTCTTCTTCATTTCTAGTACTTTAGGCTTTTGTGGTATTCACGCAAAAAAGTCTGCAAAGTTCTTATAAATATTTTGAGTTTACTAATGCTGAAGGGATTTTTTTAGAAATAGTTAACTAATATGGAATGATGATGGTTAAGGTGTTTTTAAATTATTTACGATATTTAATAGTTCTAGTTGTTTCGGATTGCTTTGTAAGCTTCCCGTTTTTAACGGTGGAATATTTCTTTTTAATCCAATTACCAAATTTGTCGTACTTAATTTCCTTCTCATAATTAGTCGATTTGATAATATCTCCATATTCATTTACAATATCGTCAGGATTTATTTTTGATGAATCGATGTTACTAGTTTGTGAACTTACAAGCTCATCATTCTTATTGTAGTATTTAATAACTACCTCATTTTTGTCGTAATTATATTCGTTTTTTTCTTTTCCAATAATTTCTTTCCCAATAAAATTTATAATTTGTATAGGATCTCCTTTTTCATTATTAATAAAATCGGTTGTTCGAAAAATTTTTCCATTTTGATCTTTATCAGTAGAATTTATTAAATAATCTTTTGAGTCATAATTGTACGAAGCGATTTCGATTGTATGTCCTAAATATGGATGCCAATTCTCAAATTTTCTCATAGTACAATGTATTCCTGTGCTATCATACATTCTTATTAGTCTTTGTTTTAGATTATTTTCACCATCATATCTAAGTTCAGCGAGAACATTATTTTGAACATTATATGAAGTAATTTCTTTGGTTTGTTCAATTGTATTATTTGAATTATAAAAAGTAGTATTTGTTATGGTTTCGGAAACTAATTTTGAGGAATGAAAATCATTGTTTTTTCCAAAATTTAATGATGTTAATGTACTTTGTGAATAAAAGTTAATAGTTGAAAAGATTATTATTGTAAAAAATAATTGTTTCATGTATATAATGGTTGATGTGATAATATGCTATGAGAAATTTCGTTTTTTAAAAGTATAAAAAAAAGTTTATAGAATAGTAAAATTGATTTATTACATAATTATGTTGCCAATTTCTCGAACTCTGCAAATTGTTTTTTTTGGATTTGTTATAAAACAAAAAAACTACCCAGTTTTATCAACCAGGTAGCTTTCTTCTCAAAAAAAATAGCATCAATTGTTATGACGATCTTTTTGCTTTAATTTTATCCAATGTACTTTGGATACTGTTTAATTGTTTTGAAACAATGGCAATTTGACTTCCGTCTAATTCGTTTTTCTCAAGCGCCATTTTGTATTTTTCAACAGCAGCTTCTTCACCCGTAATACAAGCATTAACTATTGCTTCTGTATCTCCGCCAGTGAAAGATGATTTAATATCAATCCAGGCTCTGTGTAGCGTTCCTAATGGTCCTCCGCCGGAAGTATCTGTAGATTTTCCCAATTTGTTGATTTGGTCTTGCAATTCAACTATGAATAAAGCTCTTTCGCGGGCATAGTCCAGAAACTCAGCTTTAATAGATAAGTTTTCTACATGCTCAGCTGCATTGGTATATCCTAGTTTTCCGTCTTCCAAAATAGAAATTAATCCTTCTAAAGTATTAACTGCTTCTGTTGTGGTTTCTTCTGTATGTATCATAACTTTTAATTTTAAATTAATGTATAATACAAAGTTGGGATTTTAATCAGCCGTATGTCTTATAGAATTATAGTGTCATTTTATAAGATTGTAGAATGGGAATTTTGAAAGAAGATTTCTTTTAGACAGATCTTGAAACCTTATTTTTGAAATGAAACTTCTTGTTAACCGTTTTGCGTGAGGGATAGAAGTGAAAAGCCCACAGCCGTGAGGAACGAACAGGCGAGGACTTGTAGCGGATAGCCCGACCCGGAGGGACACACCCAAAATAAACATAAAAAAAACAGCTTAAAGTATAAAGTGATGAAACTTTGAACCTTAAGCCGTTTTAATAAAACTCTTTATAATTTATGCAGTCAAAGCTTCTTTGATTCTGCGTAATGCTTCTTTTAAAATATCATCGCTTGTCGCGTAAGAAAAACGAATGCAATTTGGATTTCCGAAAGCGTCACCTGTTACAGTTGCTACGTTAGCCTCTGCTAAAAGATACATTGAAACGTCGTTTGCATCTTTAATTTCAGTTCCTCTTAAGGTCTTTCCGAAGAAAGAAGAAACGTCTGGGAAAACATAAAAAGCTCCTTCAGGAACGTTGATTTTTACACCAGGAATTTCTTTTAATAATCCAACTACTAAATCTCTACGAGTGTGGAAAGCCTGAACCATGTGGTTTAATACGCTTGGGTCAGCATCTACAGCCGTAATTGTAGCGCGTTGTGCTACTGAATTTGCTCCAGAAGTTACTTGTCCCTGAATTTTTGTACATGCTTTTGCAATGAATTCCGGTGCTCCAATGTAACCAATTCTGTATCCTGTCATGGCGAATGCTTTTGCAACTCCGTTTACCGTGATTGTTTTTTCTAACATTCCAGGGATTGAACCAATACTGCAGAAAGTCCCTGAGAAATTGATGTGTTCATAAATCTCATCAGCAACTACATAGATATTTGGGTGTTTTTCTAAAACTTTTGCAAGTGCTGTCAACTCTTCTCTGCTGTAAACAGATCCTGAAGGATTACAAGGAGAACTGAACCACATCATTTTTGTTTTTGGTGTGATAGCCGCTTCTAATTGCTCTGGAGTGATTTTGAAATCAGTTTCTACAGAAGTTGGAACTTCAACCGGAACTCCGCCTGAAAGTTTTACAATTTCGAAATAAGAAACCCAGTATGGTGCTGGTAAGATAACCTCGTCACCATCGTTTAACATTACTTGCGCAATGTTGTATAAAGATTGTTTTGCTCCTGTAGAAACTACAATTTGAGTTGGTTTGTACTCTAATCCGTTGTCTCTTTTGAATTTTCTTGAGATTGCTTCTCTCAATTCTAAATAACCTTCTACCGGAGAATAGGTGCTATAATTTTCGTCAACTGCTTTTTTAACAGCTTCTTTAATAAAGTCTGGTGTATTGAAGTCAGGTTCACCTAAACTTAAACTGATAATGTCTTTTCCTTGTGCTTTTAATTCGCGTGCTAAAGCGGCCATAGCCAAAGTTTGTGAGGTCGCTAAGTTGTTGATTCTGTCCGAAAGAATATGATTCATTATAAAAATTTTGAATGTCCTTAATTTCAACTTTAATTAAGGAAGGTTAATTATTAATAGATTTTTTTATGCTAGTTCAGGTTTCATTCCAAGATCTTTTAAGTGCTTGTAATGTGCAATAACAGCACCTCTCATGGTTTTGAATTCATGATAAGGCAAATTGCATTCAATTGCAGTTTGTTTTACAATTTCAGCAATTTTTCCGTAATGGATATGACTGATGTTTGGAAAAATGTGGTGTTCAATCTGGTGATTTAATCCTCCGGTAAACCAGTTGATTATTTTGTTTTTTGGAGCAAAATTAGCGGTTGTATACAATTGGTGTATCGCCCATGTATTTTCTATTTCTCCTTCTTCGTTAGGAACTGGGTTTGAAGTTTCTTCAACTACGTGTGCCAATTGAAAAACAATACTCAAAATTAGCCCTGCAGTGTAATGCATTACGAAAAAACCAATAACCACTTTCCACCAGGTTACACCTAAAATCATTGGTAAAGCGATCCAGATTAGTACGTAAATTATTTTTGTTATCACTAAAACCGTCCATAATTTAGTTGGATTTTGAGGAGCTCCGTATGATAGTTTTCTTCTTAAGTAATTTTTCATTTGCTTGAAATCGGTTGTTAAAGCCCAATTAAAAGTCAATAGTCCGTACAAGAAAAAAGAATAATAATGTTGAAATTTATGAAAACGGTGCCATTCCGCATTTTGTGTAAAACGAATAATTCTTCCCGCATCCAAATCTTCATCGTGACCGTGAATATTAGTATAAGTATGATGCAGTACATTGTGCTGTACTTGCCAATTGTGTACATTTCCTGCTAAAATATAAATGCTTCCACCCATAATTTTGTTAATCCAGGACTTAGAAGAATAAGATCCGTGATTTCCATCGTGCATCACATTCATTCCAATTCCGGCCATTCCAACTCCCATCAGAATGTTTAATAATAATTGTGCCCAAAAAGGCATATTAAGAGTTAAGATCAAAAAGTAAGGCGTTAGAAAAATGGCGAAAAGAATAACGGCTTTTAAGTGCAGCTTCCAGTTCCCGGTTTTCTGAATGTTATTCTCCTTGAAGTAATTGTTTACTCGTGAGTTAAGTGTTCTGAAAAACTTCAGATTGTCTTGCTTAGCAAATGTAGGCGCAGTGTTATTCATAATTATTTTAAATAGGTTTCAAAGGTAATTATTATAAATTCTCAATTTGCAAAATTGAGTTAAATATTTCAATCGTAAAGTAGTACTTTTGTTAAAAATTTAGAGCAATGGATGAGATATTGAAATATTTCCCCGATTTGACCGATCTTCAAATCGAACAATTTCAAAAATTAGACTTTTTATACCACGATTGGAATGAAAAAATCAATGTTATTTCAAGAAAAGACATTGATGCCTTATATACAAAACACATTTTGCATTCACTTGGAATCGCAAAAATCATGAAGTTCGAACCCGGAGCTACTGTTTTGGATGTTGGAACCGGAGGAGGTTTTCCCGGAATTCCGTTAGCGATTCTTTTTCCGGAAACCCGTTTTTATCTGATTGATGTTATTGCAAAGAAAATAAAAGTGGTTCAGGGTGTTGTTGATGCATTAGAATTAAAAAATGTAAAAGCAGAGCAAAAACGTGCCGAATTGGTAAAAGGCGATTTCGATTTTATCGTGAGTCGCGCCGTAACCAACATGCCGGATTTTGTTTCGTGGATAAAAGATAAAATCAAAAAACAGCACAAACACACTTTGAAAAATGGAATTCTATATTTAAAAGGTGGAGATTTAACAGAGGAATTAGCGGCTTTCCCGAAAGCAACGCTATATGATTTGGCTGAGATTTTTGAAGATGAGTTTTTTGAAACAAAAAAAGTCGTGCATTTACCTTTGAAGTTTCAACCTTAAGAAAGGTTTCATGTTTAAAAAGTTTCAGGTTTCAGGTTGTTGGGACTTGTTAAAAATAGAAAATCCGGATCTTTTATTAAGATTCGGATTTTTTGTTTTTAGAATGTTTTCGATGCAGATTTATTTGTTTAATTTTAAATATTGTTAGTTCCTATCTAAAATTTTAAAATATGAAAAATACGTTTTGCAAAATTGCTTTTATGACTGTACTAGCTGTTTCCAATGTGTTTTGCCAAAATAAAGTATCAAAAGAAATAGAGAAAAATGATACAAAAGACACCGTTTCTAAGCTCGTTCCTTTAAAAGAAAGAGTTTTGACAGCCGAAGAGCAAAAAGCGCTAACACCAGATTATGTTATTAAGAGTTTGAAAGATGGTAATAAGCGCTATATGAAAAATGATTTGACTTTGAGAGATCATTCGGCATTAGTTCGCGACGCATCACAGGGGCAATATCCAAAGGCTGTTGTTATTTCATGTCTGGACAGTCGCGTTCCTGTAGGAGATGTTTTTGACAAAGGAATTGGTGATCTTTTCGTTGGACGTGTGGCGGGAAATTTTGTGAATGAAGATTTATTAGGAAGTATCGAGTACGGATGTAAAGTTTCAGGAGCAAAACTGGTTTTGGTTTTAGGACACGAATCATGCGGAGCAATAAAATCGGCAATTGATGATGTTAAAATGGGAAATATAACGGCAATGCTTTCTAAAATAAAACCTGCCGTAGCAAAGTCACAAGATTTTAAAGGAGAAAAAAAATCTAAGAATGCCGAATTTGTAGAATATGTTGCCAAAAATAACGTGCTTCAAACTATTGAAACAATAAGAACTCAAAGCCCGATTTTAAAAGAAATGGAAGATAAGGGCGAGATTAAAATTATTGGAGGTTATTATAACCTTCATTCGGGAGAAGTAATTTTTCTGTAAAGAATAAAGAATAAAGAATAAAGAAAAAAGAATAAAGATAAGATTCGGCCTTTTTTCTTTTTATTTTAAAACAGCAGTATTTAAATAGTCTAACCAGTTTTCTTTATAACTATTGCCAATTGGAATTTCTACTGTATTTATTTCTACCTCATTTTTAGAATACGCCGTTAGTTTTTTAGTCTGAATGATAAAAGAACGATGAATGCGAATAAAATTGGAATCTAATAATTTTTCAAAAACCGAAATATTCTGTTTGATGTGGTGAGATTTATTGTTTTCGAGATGAATCGTAATGTAATCTTTCAAACTTTCGATGTACAAAATCTCATCAAAAATAATTTTAATGTTTTTATTGCCGCTTGTCACAAAAGTGTGATTTTCAGCTGGAGACACAATTTCCTTTTTAGAAATCTGCAACTGTTTGAATTTTTCAATCGAAACAAAAAAGCGATTAAAAGTAATAGGCTTCAAAAGATAGTCAATTACATTGAGCTCATATCCTTCGATTGCATATTCTCTGTAGGCCGTTGTAAAAATTACTTTAGGCGGATTTTTTAATTTTTTCAAAAAATCATTTCCCTTTAACAAAGGCATTTCAATATCCAGAAAAATTAAATCGACAGTGTTTGTTTCCAGAAAAGTATAGGCTTTAAGCGCATTGTCAAAAGAATCAATTAATTCAAAACTTTCGAAATGCGCTAAATGCGAAGCAATTAATTCTCTTGCCAAAGGCTCGTCGTCAACAATTATGCATTTGTATTTCATTCAAAAAAGAATAAATATTTAAAAATCTGATTTAAAGCGTAAGGTAAAGTTTTACGGTATAATTAGTCTGAGTTTCTTTCATTTCTAATTGATGCTTTTTGGGATACAATAAATTTAGTTGTTTCTGAACATTTATTAATCCAATTTTAGAATCGTCTGAAATTCCTGAAAATTCATTTTTAGGCTTTGTGTTCTCAATACTAAAAATAATTTGTTGTTTGTTACTTTCCAAATTCAAACGAATTATTGCCTTTTCTGTTTCGTTAATTACACCGTGCTTAAAGGCATTTTCTATAAATGTCAGAATAATTAAAGGAGAAATTTTGGCGTTTTCCTGAATGTTTTTGGTGAACAAAATATCTAATCGGTTTTCGCTGTAGCGAAGTTTTTCCAGAGCAATATAATTTTCGATTAATGCAATTTCTTTTTCAATTGAAACATAATCTTCATTACATCGGTATAAAACAAAATCAAGGATTTCAGATAACTTTGCAATTACCTCAGGTGCCTTATCATCTTTTTTTAGCGTTAAAGTGTATAAATTATTTAAAGTATTAAATAGAAAGTGTGGATTCAATTGGTTTTTCAAAACCTTTAATTCCATTGATTTTTTTTCTTCCTCGAGTTTTAAAAGACGCTGCTGTTTGCGGTTAAAACTTATAAAACCCATTATAATAACCGGATAAGTAATAAAAGAGAATTCTCGAAACATCAGCTGGATAGAAATAAGTCTTTCAGGGACTGTCATTTTATGACCGTACCAATCTGCAAAAAAAGCAGGGAATTTAGGTTCGAGGTAATAGAATTTTAAAGTCATTAAAAGTGCATAAACAAAATAAAGGCAACCCAAAGCCGAAACAATAAACAACAAATATTTTTTTTTATTTAAAGTGTTCGGAATAATCCAATAAATTAAGCCGTAGCCAACAGCTGCCTGAGCTAAAATTTTACATGTATAAATAAAAATTAAGTCATGATAACTGGCACTATCAGATTCATTTGAAACGTAAAAGAATAAAAAGAAAACCCAGTAGAAACAATGAAGTGCTATTCTTTTAAAATCAAGTTTTTTAATAAAATTCATAAGGTATTATAATTGGGAGCAAGGTAATAAAATATAGAAGCAAGCTTTATTGCTGACGATAAATAATGCGTTTTTGCTTATAAAAACCTCATTTCGGCATACGAATTTATTTTTGATCCGATTTTTGATATTTGAATGCTGAAACTGCCTTTCTATAGGCGGGTGTAATTGTGAAATCATTCTGGAATTACTTTCGCTTAAAAATAATTTATGGTCAAATTTATTCTTGTATTAGTTGCATTTCTAACCAATGTACTAAAGTAAAATCCTTTTTGTAATAACTAACATAACCGAAATGAAAACAACAATTAAAAATGTAATCTGTATCCTGATTTTAATGAATACGATCCATGTATCTTCGCAAAAAAGGAAGCAGGATATAGTGTATGAAGAACCTTCAAGATTTATAGAATCGCCTTTAGCTGTAGGCAAAGCCGAAACTTCTCAAGTTCATGATAAACGAATTCCGACTAAAAATCAGAGTTCTTTTCCTGATGCTACCAAGCTGGCTTCACTTGAAAAAGAAGAAAGTAATAGTGTATTAATTAGTAAATTGATAAAATTAATGATACCTCAAAAGGATTCATGTGCGATCATTGCTTCGCAAGCTAATGTAAAATCGGGATTAATTATTTATCATAAAGATGCTGTTACCGCAATTATTTTGACTGACTCGAAAGGGTTTCGCTCAGAAGATTATTTAGAAAAAATAGCCAGTTTATATCTTGAAGAAGCCAAATAGAAGCAATAATTATAAAAGAAAAGCCGAATCTAAATTTTTAGATTCGGCTTTGTTATTTAGTCTCGCAAAACCTGAAACCTGAAACAAAAAAAACACATTCAACGACTATTATTTTTCGTTCATGTACTTTTATTTGCTCAATCTGTAAGAGACGAATATCTTTACTACAACACTTAAAACTATTTGTTTGAAAACAGTTGGCAGAATATCAACATATTGGGCAATTCAATTAATAGCCTGGACTACAACTTCCTTATATTGGGGATTGTCGGCTTTTTTTAGCGGTACTTTTATATGGAAAATGGGTATAGCCGATTTAATACTTGATGTGATTATTGGTATTGCGCTCACACATATGTATAGAAATTTTGCTTTAAAAAAAAGCTGGAATAAATTAAGTCTGAAAAGTTTAGTTCCGAGACTAGCAATTAGTGTTTTAGTACTCTCATTATTTTACATGCTTTTAATTATAGGTAAACTTTATTTGGTTCGTTTCGTTTTTTTGAAAAGTAGTCCGGTTTCATTTATAATATTTCTAAAAGCCACACAATTACAGGTTTTTATAACGGGTACCAGGTTAATGGCAATTTGGCTATTAGCTTATCATCTTTATCATTATTCAAGACTTGAAATAGAAACAGTAAGAGAAAATGCCCGATTGTCGCTTATAATGAAAGAGGCACAATTGAACAATTTGAGTGCACAGCTAAATCCGCATTTCTTTTTTAACTCACTGAACAATATAAAATTTTTGATTTTAGAGAACCCGGATTCGGCCAGAAGGGCAATTGATTTATTGTCTGAGTTGTTGCGAAATTCTTTAAATAAGAATGTTGAAAGAGTAATACCATTAATGGAAGAGATGGATCTCGTTATGGATTATCTGGAATTAGAGAAAATCCGGTTTGAGGAACGTTTGCAGACGAAAATTGAAACAAGTGTCAACTTATCAAAACATTTGATTTTGCCTTTGAGCATTCAGACTTTGGTTGAGAATGCTATAAAACATGGTATTGAAAAGAGAAAAAGGGGTGGTTTTATTACTGTAAAAGTTGAAAAGGAGAACAATTTTATAAAAATTAGTGTTCAAAATTCAGGTAAGTTAAGTACGGAGATTAGCGGTTCCTGTATAGGGTTGTCTAACCTAAAAGAACGATTGTTTTTACAGTATAACGGAAATGCTTCTTTTGAAATTGCAGAGATGAATGATGATACGGTTTTAGCAACAATTTTACTTCCAGCAAAATGAAAAAGATAAAAGTTATAATAGTAGACGATGAACGTTTATCACGAGAAGAACTGAAAAGAGCTTTATTATTGTATGAAGATTTTGTTGTAATAGGGGAGGCTGAAAATGCAGATGATGCAAAAGATTTAATCGAAACAAAGATACCGGATTTAATTTTTTTAGATATTCAGATGCCCGAGAAATCTGGTTTCGATTTATTAGAATCGCTGGATTATGTACCAGCAGTTTTATTTACTACGGCTTTTAATCAATATGCCGTGCAGGCATTTGAAGTAAATGCATTAGATTATTTAATGAAGCCTATACGGGAAGAACGGTTTGCACAAGCAATTGAAAAAATTAGAAATACGATAAGCTTAAAATCTTCTTCGAACAATTCATCACTAAGCAATCGTAGAATTTTCATTAAGGATGGAGAGAAAAGATTCTTTATTCCTTTGGATGAAATTTATTTAATCGAATCACTTGAAAATTATAGCAGACTCTATTTTCAGGGAAAAAAAGCACTTCAAAGACGTTCTCTTCGGCAATGGGAAGAAATGTTAGAGGAAGCTGTTTTTTTCAGAATAAACAGAACCGAAATTGTAAATGTAAATTACATCCGGGAAGTAAAAAAGAAAGAGGGAGGCGGGCTGGAATTAAGATTAAAGACAGGTCAATTATTAAAGGTTTCAAATCGTCAATCGGTAAAATTCAAAAACAATAACGAGATTTAGTGAAAACGAGCTATAAAACCATTCAATGAAAACAATTTTAAATTTTGTATTTCTTATTTTACTAGTATCAAATACATTCTCACAGCAAACAAGTGCAACAAAATCAGAAGATTTAAAAAGCGCTTATACTATTCAGGATAGTGTGATGATCAAAACTCGTGATGGTGCTTTTATATCGGCAATTGTTGTTCGGAAAAAAGGAGTTGCTGTTCCAAAACCAGTGATACTTCAATACACTATTTATGTGAGAGATAAAGGAAGAGATATTAAATCCCTAAAAGAAGCGGCAGATCAGGATTATGTTGGTGTTATTGCTTATTCGCGTGGCAAAAGGTTTAGTCCGGATGAAATATTTCCCTATGAAAACGATGCCAATGACGCTTATGATGTAATAGATTGGATCAGTAAACAAGAATGGTGCAACGGAAGCGTCGGGATGTACGGTGGAAGCTATAATGGATATACACAGTGGGCAACTTGTAAAAAAATGCATCCGGCATTGAAAACGATAGTTCCCTATGTAGCCAATAGACCGGGAATGGGATTACCAATGGAAAATAACATTTTTGTAAATCCCAATTACGAATGGTCATTTTACGTGGGGAATAACAAATATCTGGATACTATTGCGGGAAATGACAGGCAGCGTTTTAGAAAAATGCAAATTAAATGGTGGGAAACCGGAGTTGCTTATAAAAAAATGGACAGCATTGATGGTTATCCAAACAGACATTTTCAAAGGTGGATAGAACATCCTTCATTTGATGAATATTGGCAAAAAATGACCCCTTTTAAAGAAGAGTTTGCCCGGATCAATATTCCTGTTTTAGCTTTTGATGGTTATTATAACGATTCTCAAAATTCAGGTTTGTATTATATAAGAGAACTTCAAAAGTACAATCCAAAAACGCCGGCATATTTAATAATAGGCCCTTACGGTCATTTTGGTACTCAGGTTGGAGGTGAAGCTATTTTATATGATTATAAAGTTGATTCAAAAGCAATAATTGATATTAAAAAAATAACCTATCAATGGTTTGATTATATCCTGAAAAATGGATCAAAACCAGAAATGCTAAAAGATAAAATAAATTATGAAGTAATGGGAGCAAATGAGTGGCGAAGCGCTCCGTCTCTTAACAAAATGAGCAATGGCTTTTTGACTTTTTATCTGACAAACAACAAATCAGGAAAATTCTATTCTCTGAATCCTAAAAAACCAGGTACAATCAATTACCTGTCGCAAGAAGTAAATTTTGCAGACAGACAAACGCAAAATAATGAGTATTATCCGGATCCTATTATCAAAAAAGAAATTGATACAACTAACGGATATATTTTTATTAGTGATCCGCTAAAAGAATCGATACTAATTAACGGTTCCTTTTTAGGAGAAATAAAAGCAAGTATCAATAAAAAAGATATGGATATTGGCGTTACTTTATATGAGTTATTACCAAATGGAGAATATTTTCATTTGTCTTATTTTTTAGGCCGGGCCAGTTATGCAAAAGATAGTACAACAAGAAATTTATTAAACCCCAATCAAATAGAAGCCATTCCTTTTTCGAATACACATTTGGTTAGTAAACAGTTAAGTAAAGGGAGTCGTTTAGTTGTTGTTCTTAATGTAAATAAAAACCCTTTTTCGGAATTGAATTACGGAACCGGAAAAACAGTTACAGAAGAAACCATTAAAGACGCAAAAGAACCCTTAAAAGTAAAATGGTACAACAACAGTTTTGTGAAAATTCCAATTTGGAAATAAAACAAAAAGCAAAAGCCGAATCTACATGTAGATTCGGCTTTTTTATATAGACAAAGTTTCAAACCTGAAACTTCAAACTTGAAACAAATTATTAACCCAAGAAAGGATATTTATAATCTTCCGGAGTAACAAAAGTTTCTTTAATCGTTCTTGGAGAAGCCCAACGCAATAAGTTCAATGCAGAACCTGCTTTATCGTTAGTTCCTGAAGCTCTTGCTCCACCAAAAGGTTGCATTCCTACAACAGCTCCTGTTGGCTTATCGTTGATGTAGAAGTTACCAGCAGCATTTTGCAATTTCGTAGTAGCCACTTCAATAGCATAACGATCCTGACTGAAAACAGCACCAGTTAAAGCATACTCAGAAGTAGTATCCACTAATTCTAAAGCCTCTTCCCATTTTGCATCTTCGTAAACATAAATAGTAATTACGGGTCCGAATAATTCGGTTTCCATTGTAGTATATTTTGGGTTTGTCGTTACAATAACCGTTGGTTCAATAAAGTAACCTACAGATTTATCGTAATTTCCTCCAATAATGATTTCAGCATCAGCATCTTTTTTAGCCTGATCGATATAGCTAGCCAATTTATCAAAAGAACCTTCATGAATAACTGCTGTAATGAAGTTTCCAAAATCTTCCGGAGAACCCATTTTCATAGATTTTGCATCAGCAATTAATTGTTCTTTTACAGCTGGCCATAAACTTTGTGGAATATAAGCTCTTGAAGCTGCAGAACATTTTTGTCCCTGAAATTCAAATGCACCACGAGTAATTCCTGTTGCAACTTGTTTTACATTAGCGCTTGGGTGTGCAATAATAAAATCTTTACCACCAGTTTCTCCAACGATTCTTGGGTAAGTTTTATAGTTGTTGATATTGGCACCAATTTTAGCCCAGATATCTTTAAATACGTGAGTTGATCCTGTAAAGTGAACTCCGGCGAAATCGCGGCTTGCCAAAACAGTATCCGTAATCATTAAAGCATCTCCAAAAACAACGTTGATAACGCCATCAGGAACACCAGCTTCTTTGAAAACATCAATAATGATTTTTGCAGAAAAAACCTGGCTATCACTTGGTTTCCAGATTACAACGTTACCCATCATAGCAGCACTTGCAGGAAGATTTGCAGCAATAGCAGTAAAGTTGAAAGGAGTAATAGCATAAACAAAACCTTCAAGAGGTCTGTATTCTAAACGATTCCATGTAGTAGAATCAGATTTTGGCTGATCGTTGTAAATCTGCGTCATGAATTCTACGTTGTAACGTAAAAAGTCAATTAATTCGCAAGAAGCATCAATTTCTGCCTGGTGAATGTTTTTAGATTGTCCAATCATAGTTGCAGCGTTAATACGCGCTCTGTATGGACCAGCAATAAGTTCAGCCGCTTTTAAGAAAATAGCAGCACGTTGTTCCCATGCCATATTTGCCCATGCTTTTCTTGATTCAAGTGCATTCGCAATCGCTTTTTCGATATGTTGTTTTTCAGCCAAATGATACGTTCCCACAATGTGTTTGTGATCGTGTGGAGCTGAAATGGTTTTTGTATTTCCAGTTTTGATTTCTTCACTTCCAATGTATAATGGAACATCAATTTTTGAGTTCCACATTGTTGTGTAAGCTGCCTGAACAGCTGCTTTTTCTGGCGAGTTCGGTGCGTAACTTTTTACAGGCTCGTTTACCGCTTTTGGTACATGAAAGAATCCTTTTAACATGGGATAAATTATTTTAAAATTTACGAATTGTTTAATTAATCACAAAAGTACAAATGATAATTTGATTATATCACAATACAATATTAAAAAGTTGTAATTTAATAAAGTAATTCAGTTAAGCTGTAAAACATTTATTTCCATAAAGATTTAAATTTGAGGTCAATCCGTTGCGTGTTTGCATCATTTTCTTAAAATGTATTATTATGAAAATACCACTTTTAGCTTTTAATGACAAAGGTATTTACTGCCAACAGGCCGACGTTTATCTTGATCCGTGGAAACCCGTGAAAAATGCTATTATTACGCACGGACATGCTGATCATTCGCGTTGGGGAAATCAAAATTATATTACACATCATACCAATATTCCAATAATTAGACATCGCCTGGGCGAAATAAATGTAACAGGAAAAGAATGGGGAGAAACCTTCGTCATCAATAATGTGAAATTTTCGTTGCATCCTGCCGGACACATTATTGGGAGTTCTCAAATTCGGGTGGAACATAAAGGAGAAGTGTGGGTTTTTACAGGCGATTACAAAACCGAAGATGACGGAATTTCAGTTCCTTATGAAGTCATAAAATGTAACACTTTTATAACCGAATGTACTTTTGGATTACCGGCGTTTAACTGGACACCGCAAGCTGAAGTAATTACAGAAATCAACAATTGGTGGGCAGAAAATAAAGCAGAGGGAAAAACATCTATTCTTTTTGGATATTCTTTGGGTAAAGCGCAACGCCTTTTAAAATACCTTGACACCGATATTGGAACTATTTATACACACGGAGCGATCGAAAATATGACAAATGTTTTACGACCAATGGTTGATTTTCCGCTTACTACATTAGTGACACGGGAAACCAAAAAAGAAGATTTATTAGGCAATATTGTTCTCGCACCACCAAGTGCGCATGGAAGTATCTGGATTAGAAAAATGACTCCTTTTGTGACAGGTTCTGCAAGCGGCTGGATGGCTTTTCGCGGAGCCAGACGCAGACGCGCTATTGACAAAGGTTTTGTTTTAAGCGACCACTGCGATTGGTTTTCTTTATTGGATAGTGTAAAAGCGACCGGAGCAGAAAAAATAATTTGCACACACGGTTATACCGATATTTTTTCTAAATATTTAAGAGAATTGGGTTATGATGCCAGAACGGAAAAAACGCAATACGAAGGCGAAACGGCCGAAATGGAAAAGGAAGTTGAAACTGAGAAAGAAATCCAGGAATGAAAAATTTCGCCCAACTAATAAAGACATTGGACAGTTCGAATAAAACGAACGTAAAAGTCGACGCCCTGACAACGTATTTTAAAAATGCATCGCCGGAAGATAAAGTCTGGACTATTGCCATTCTTTCGCACCGTCGACCACCGAGACCGGTTAATACAACTTTATTGCGAATTTGGGCAAATGAATTGGCGAATATTCCGCTATGGCTTTTTGAGGAAAGTTATCATATTGTGGGCGATTTGGCTGAAACGATTGCTTTGATTATTCCAACTACAAAAGAACATTCGGATAAAAGTTTAACTGAATATCTTCAGGAAATAATTGCCTTAAAAAAGAAAACGGATATTGAAAAAAAGGAATATTTACATCAAAATTGGCTGGCATTAAATTATTACGAACGCTTTGTTTTTACGAAATTAATTACCGGAAGTTTAAGAATCGGCGTAAGTCAAAAATTAATGACAAGGGCACTTTCTAAAGCAGAAGATGTTGATGAAGATGCTTTGGCGTATAAATTAATGGGAAACTGGGATCCGAATACGATCACGTTTCAGGAATTGATTTTGGATGAAAAAAGTAGTGATTATTTATCGAAACCGTATCCGTTTTATCTGGCCTATCCAATTGAAGGCGAAGTTGAGAATTTAGGAAATCCCGAAGATTGGTCCATCGAACATAAATGGGATGGAATTCGATCACAGACGATCATCCGCGAAAGCGAAATTTATGTGTGGTCAAGAGGTGAGGAGTTGGTAACCGATAAATATCCCGAGTTTCAATCTTTGGTTGATTTAATTCCAAACGGAACTGTTATTGACGCTGAAATTTTAGCTTTTCCCGAAGGAGAAATTGGAACATTCAACGATTTGCAAACTCGAATTGGACGTAAAACAATATCAGCAAGTTTACTTGAAAAGGTTCCCGTAATATTAAAAGCCTATGATATTTTAGAATGGGAAGGGCAGGACATTCGGAATTTACCTTATTCTGAAAGAAGATTATTATTAGAACAATTATACGATTCGATAAAAGATAAAACACAACATTTTCAATTATCAGAAAGAGTTTTACTCCATTCCTGGGAAGATGTCGCAGCCGAAAGAATGCGTGCCCGCGAAATGAAAAGCGAAGGCTTGATGATAAAACGCAACGATTCAACTTATCAGGTGGGACGAAAAAAAGGGGATTGGTGGAAATGGAAAATAGAACCTTTAGTAATAGATGCCGTTTTGACTTATGCGATGCGAGGCCACGGACGAAGATCGAATTTGTTTACCGATTATACTTTTGCGCTTTGGCAAACGAATGAGAAAGACGAAAAAGAATTAGTAACTTTTGCAAAAGCATATTCCGGTTTAACCGATGCTGAATTTAGACAAGTAGATGATTTTATCAAAAAAAATACTTTAGAACGTTTTGGTCCGGTTCGAAGTGTCACGCCAAAATTAGTTTTCGAAATTGGTTTTGAAGGAATTGCACTTTCAAAAAGACATAAAAGTGGCGTTGCAACTCGTTTTCCAAGAATTTTGAGATGGCGACACGATAAAAAAATTGAAGATGCCAATTCGATTGAAGATTTAAAAAGCATGATTTCGTAAAAGGTTCAAAGGGACAAAGTAACAGAGTTTCAAAGAAAAAAACTTTTGGAACAGCTAAAATTTGTACCTCTGAGCCTTTGCAACTTTGAACCTTATATAAAGATGAACAGAGAAGAACTATACACAATTGCAGAAAACTGGTTTAAAGAACAGGGATGGAAATCTTTTCCGTTCCAGACTCAGACGTGGACTGCTTTTCTGCAAGGCAAAAACGGGTTATTAAACGCACCAACCGGAAGCGGGAAAACCTATGCCTTATGGTTTCCTATCGTTCTGGATTACATAAAAAAAAATCCTGATTATAAAACAAAACATAAATCCGGATTAAAAGCAATTTGGATTACGCCTTTGCGAGCGCTCTCTGTCGAAATAAAACAAGCTGCTGAACGAATTATTACCGATTTAGATTTGCCACTGACCGCAGGAATTCGTTCCGGAGATACTTCGCAAAGCGAAAGAACGAAGCAAAGCAAAAAAATGCCTGACTTGTTGATTACAACTCCTGAAAGTTTACAGTTGCTTCTTGCCTCCAAAGAATTTGCAAAAACTTTCGCGAATTGCGGCGCTATTGTAGTTGATGAATGGCACGAATTATTAGGTACAAAACGAGGTGTGCAAATGGAACTGGCTTTGTCCCGATTAAAAACAGTTGCGCCAAAAATGAAAATTTGGGGAATTTCAGCTACCATTGGAAATCTCGAATTGGCACAACAGGTTTTGTTAGGTGTCAATTCAGAAGCTTATGAAAATTCAGTTTTAATAAAAGCACATATCAATAAAAAAATAAAGATTGAATCCATTCTTCCTGAAAAAATGGAAAGTTATCCGTGGCGCGGACATATGGGTTTGCATTTGATTGATGAGGTGGCAAAAATTATCAGAAAAAGTAAAACAACTTTAATTTTTACGAATGTTCGTTCTGCCTGCGAAATGTGGTTTCAGGCTCTCCTGGAAAAATATCCGGAGTTTGCCGGAGATATGGCGATGCATCACGGAAGTATCAGCCGGGAAACGCGTTTGTGGGTGGAAAATGCTATTCGGGAGGAAGAATTAAAAGTGGTTGTTTGTACATCGAGTTTAGATTTGGGTGTTGATTTTGCACCAGTTGAAACGATTATCCAGGTTGGCGGACCAAAAGGTGTAGCGCGCTTTTTGCAAAGAGCTGGAAGAAGCGGCCATCAACCCGGAAAAGAAAGTGTCATTTATTTTTTGGCCACACATGCTATGGAACTCATAGAAGCTTCGGCCTTAAAAAAAGCGGTTGCCAAAACCGTTGTCGAAGATCGAATGCCGTATTTGAACAGTTGGGATGTTTTGGTGCAATATCTCAATACGCTGGCAGTTTCAGATGGATTTTTCCCCGATGAAATTTTTGAAGAAGTCAAACAAACCTTTTGCTTTCAGAATATTACAAAAGAAAACTGGAATTGGGTTTTGAATTTTATCACCAACGGAAGCCAGAGTTTACAAGCCTATGACGAATTCAAAAAAGTAGAAATTGAAGAAGATGGACGTTTTAAAATCAATAGTAGATTGATTGCGATGCATCACAGAATGCAAATTGGAACTATTGTTGGCGATGCTGCATTAAACGTTAAGTTTTTAAGCGGTGGTTATATTGGTTCGATTGAAGAATGGTTTGCTTCAAAATTGCAACCGGGAGATGTTTTTACCTTTGCCGGAAAAAGACTCGAATTGTTTCGCGTAAAGAATATGCAGGTTTTGGTTCGAAAAGCAGATCCGAAAAAAGCCTCTCGTGTTGTAAGCTGGATGGGCGGACGAATGACATTATCTGCGCAAATGAGTGAATTATTAAGAGAGGAATTATATGCTGCAAATACAGAAAATTTAACACCCGAATTAAAAGCATTAAAACCACTTTTTGAAAGACAACGAAAAGAAAGCATTGTCCCAAATGGAGATCAGTTCTTAATTGAAACTTTTAAAACGCGAGAAGGTTTTCATGCTATTTTCTATCCTTTTGAAGGGCGTTATGTTCACGAAGCATTGGCAAGTTTAATTTCGTATCGCATTAGTTTGCTTTCGCCGATTACTTTTTCTTTGGCTTATAATGATTACGGATTCGAATTATTATCGGATCAGGAAATTGACATGCAGGAAGTTTTTGATAATGATTTATTTACTACAGAATATGTGCATCATGATTTGCAAAAAAGCCTAAATTCGACTGAAATGGCTCGAAGAAAATTCAGGGACATTGCGGTCATCGCAGGATTAGTTTTTACCGGAATGCCGGGAAAACCAATAAAAACCAGACATTTGCAAAGCGGATCGCAATTGCTTTTTGAAGTTTTTCGGGATCACGAACCTGACAATTTATTGCTGCAGCAGGCTTTTACAGAAACCTTCGAACATCAATTAGAAGAAGGACGTTTGATTCAGTCTTTAGAAAGAATTAGTAGACAATCAATTGTATGGAAGCAATGTAAAAAGCCAACGCCATTTAGTTTCCCTATAATTACCGATCGTTTGCGAGAAAAATTATCCAGCGAAACGTTGCAGGAAAGAATTAAAAAAATGACAGCGAGTTATATGAAATAAGGAATTCAATATGAAGATTACAATCAAAAATCAAAATTTCGTTTTACATCAATCCGGTGCTGCTTTTTGGGAAGAAGAAAAAATACTCTTCATTTCGGATTTGCATTTAGGAAAGATTGGCCATTTTAGAAAACACGGAATGGCTATTCCTGAAAAAGCGATATTAGAAAATTTTGCCAGATTGAATGTTGTTTTAGACTTATTCGATTCTGAAACTATTATTTTTTTAGGAGATTTATTTCACAGCAAAATTAATAAAGAATGGAATTTTTTTTCAGAATGGACAAAAATACACTCTCAGAAAATTATTTTGATTGAAGGGAATCACGATATCATTTCGAAACAGTATTATTTAGACTTGAATATCGAAGTTAGTCAGGAATTGATTATTCACGATTTTTTGCTGACGCACCATCCATCAGAAAGAGAAAAGTTGTTTAATTTTTGTGGACACATTCATCCCGGAATTAAATTAAAGGGAATGGGCAGGCAGTTTTTGAGTTTATCGTGTTTTTTTAGAAAACCAAATCAAATGATTTTTCCTGCATTTGGCGAATTTACAGGTAATTTTTATATCATTCCCGAAGAAAATGACCAAATATATGCCATTACAAAAGAAGAAGTAATAGAAATAAAACGCTGAATTAATTCAAGGCAAAAGGAGCACACATTCTAAAAGTCGGAACAATAACTTTGAATGTTTTGGTAGTAGTAAAATTGATCATATTAAAATGACCTTTCATTGCTCCGTAAGGAGATGACAATAAACAGCCTGAGCTATAAGTGTGGTTTTCTCCCGGTTTTAAAACGGGTTTTTTGCCAATAACACCTTCTCCGTCAACAACTTCTAAGTCGTTAAGAGAATCAAAAATTTCCCAGTGACGAGAAGTTAATTGTACTGAATCTTTGCTATGGTTTTCAATTGTAACTACGTAACTAAAAGCAAAATGAATCTTGTAGTTCTTGAAGTAAGTACCTTCAAAACTAGTCAAAACTGATATTTTTATGCCTCTTGTAATCTGAGAAACCATACTAACGTAGTATATATGTGAGTGTTATAGATGCAAACTTACGAAAAAAAATCGTTCAAAGAAATCCTTTAACAATGTTTTAATTGGTGATATTTATTGAGTTTGCATTTCCTTTTCCGATTACTCTCTCGTAGCGATCTGAACTGTGTTTGTAATAAACCAATATAGTGTACTCGTTTTCTGTCTGATAGAAATTTCCATCGATAGCATTTTCATAGTCAATCACGCCTTTTTTATCGGCTACACGATACTCAAAATTAGTAAAACCCTGTTTGATCATGACTGCTTTTTCGTAAATTCCTTTCTTTTCATTATAGTCCATTTTGTATTCCGGAGATAAGCTGTAGTTGTTGAACATTCCAACAATATAAATGTCTTTGTTTAATTGGAAAGCCGGAGCCGAAAGACTGAAATAAACCCAGGCATAATCTGCTTCGATCTCATTATTAGAGGCGTTTATGTTTTTTACAACAAAGTTTCCGTTTACATCTTCGTATAAGGTATAAATCTGGTTGGCTCTCGCTCCATTTGTATATAAAAAAGAACTGTAAATATCATTCGCTGAACCTACTTTTGCAACATTATTGCTGGCAGCACGAATGTCTTTATTTTCAAAATATAAAAATTCATTTCCAGCCCAAAACTGTGTCTCCTTATCGTATTTGTAAACCATTTGGTTTCCAATAGTATATTGTGGAGCAATATTTTTGATAGTGGTGTTAAAATCTCCATTTTGTATTAATAACACTTTTACGTTTTGCAAAGGGGTCTGAAAAACAATGTCATTAGAGAGTACTGTAAATTCAAGATTTTGTTTGTAATCAATATTGCTGAGGTTACGGCTTCGTTTTACTAAAGCTCCAACCGTTGAATGATCTTCGAATAAAATGAATTTTCTAGAGAAAACGACTTCTCTGTCTTCATTTAGAATTCTTAACATATAATTTCCTGAAATTCGCAATTGGGTTGTAAACTGATTTGGAAAAGAAAGACGATAGTGCGAAAAAGACTGTAACGTATTAAAAGAATTCGAGTAATCAGTTATTCTTTGATTGTCAAAACCACGAACATAATCTGTTTTCGGAATGTCAGTCGGAATCCAGTTATAATCACAATGAATTACATCAAAATAATAATTGGCTTCATTCCCAAACAAATCATCAAATTGTAATTCAAATAAAGATCCTAATTCGAAAATCGGCACTACATTACTTCCATTCTGCACAAATGAAACGGTTTTAATGTTATAGGGAGGAGTAACTTCGGTTTGTACCTCCTGGGCTTTCGCCGAAGTAAAAATGAAAAGTAAAAGTAAACTTTGAAACAAAAATTTTGACATCTTATTAAATTGTATGAACTCGTTACGCATAATTTGTTAAACACACAGAAACATAGATGCAATCTCAAAAAAGGCGTTTCACTAATTTAAAAGACACAAAGCTGGCTATGTGATAGCAATATATTTCTCTTTTGCATTCTTTTAAACACTTAATAAAACCTATGTTTTTATGTATTTAAACTATACGCAACGTGTTTGTAAGATTGTAAATATAACAATTTATACAACGAAAAATAAGGCATTTTATTGGTTTTAAGAACAATTTATCAGGACCCCAAAATGTATTTCAAATTAACTTCGATTTCATCATTGATATAACTTTCCTCTAAAAGTGAGTCAGATAACAGCTTTTTGTTTTCCTGTAGTTTGATTATTTTTTCTTCTACCGTATTTTTAGAAATAAACCGGATCACATTTACTTTATTTAATTGTCCAATTCGGTGCGCTCTTCCAACTCCTTGTTTTTCTGCAAAAGGATTCCACCACGGATCTAAAAACAAAACATAAGAAGCTTTGGTTATATTCAAACCAACACCACCGGCTTTAAGCGAAATAAAAAACAACAAAGGATCTTCTTTCTCCTGAAACTGCTTTACTTGTTGTTCTCGTTTACTGGCCGGAGTTTCGCCTGTAATTTCACAATATTTTATTTTATTTTCCTTACACCAATCGGTGTAAAAATTCAGATTGGTAACAAATGAGCTGAAAATAATAGTCTTTTGTTTTCCTTTAACTAAATTTTCCAGATAATTAGTAACTGCAATATATTTCCCGGAATCAATTTCCGACTCCTGATCGACCATTTTAGGATGGTTACTCAGTTGTCTTAACTTCATCAGCGTGTTGATAATGCTAATTTTATCAGGACTGGATCCGTCTGTTTTTAATAGAAAATTACGAGCTTTTGATTTTTCTTGTTCATATAATTTTTCCTGTTCAGGATCCATATCACAATAATAAATCTGCTCTGTCAATTCCGGTAAATCTTTTAAAACCTGTTCTTTTGTTCGTCGCAAAATATACGGCTGAACCAAATTTTTTAATTCAGATAAACTGTTTTCGTCCTGCTTTTTCTCAATCGGAATTTTAAAGTTTTCTGCGAAAAAAGTATAAGTTCCAAGAATATCCGGATTTATAAATTGCATTTGTGACCATAAATCGTCCAGCGAATTTTCGATAGGTGTACCGCTTAAGGCAATTTTATGCGCCGTACTTATTTTATTAATGGCTTTAAAAATCTTAGAATTTTTATTTTTAATGTATTGACTTTCGTCTAATATTAAATAACGGAAATTGTATTTTTCTAAAATTGAAATATCACGATGTACAATGCTGTAACTCGTAAAAATTAAATCTGTTGATGCTAATCTGTTTGCTAACAGTTTTCTATCATTACCAACATACTGCATTTTTGAAAAATGAGGCGTAAATTTTGAAGATTCGTTATACCAGTTAAAAACCAATGAAGAAGGTAAAACAATCAGGGTTTTTAAAGGTTCTCTTTCAATAGTTGTTTCGTTTGCAAACAAATCAAAATTCGTGGTTTTAGTTGTAAAACCTAATTGTTCCTGTACGGCAACCAGAACGGCAAGGGTTTGTAATGTCTTACCAAGTCCCATATCGTCAGCCAGACAAGCACCTAAATTGGAGTTGAAATGACCTAAAAGCCATTGTACACCTTCAACTTGATACGGTCTCAACGTTGCTTTTAGTAAATCAGAAGCGGTATATTCTGCTTTTTGAATTACATCATTTTTGATTTCAGGAATTGTATCCAAAGCCGTAAAATTACTTTTGCGCAAAAGAAGATTTTCGTTTTCTGTTTTAGCTAATTTTGCCAGCGAACTGTATTTACTGAGCCATTCTGGCGGAATCAGAAAATAGTTTCCATCAGGCAACAAAAAGAGCCTTTCCTTGCTTTTTATATTCGGAATAATTTCGCTGAAATTGATAGTGAAAACTCCAATCGTAATCATGATTTTAATGTCGAACCAATCTTCTTTTGTTTCTTCTTTTGAAGCTAAAACAGTATGACTTTCGGTAATGATTTCTTTGCTTTCCAGTTTTAAATTTTGGATAGTAAAACCTAAATTTTCAAGCTCTTCTTTATGGTCAATAACAAATTGAATATTGGCATAAGGATCATGAAGTTCGGCGTCTGAATTTGACCCAAATAATTCGTTTTTGATTTTTGTTAAACCAAGTTCCAGCAATTTGTCTGTATATAAACTTTCCTCAGAGCTTCGTTTAAACTGAATTATTTTAGGTTCATTGACAACGCTGAAATCAACAAACGAATGTGTCTTTTTAGTTTTACTGGCATCAAATGAATGGCCATTATAATCAAAATAAAGATTGAGATAATAACAGTTTTTGAAGAAATCGTAAACAGGCTGAATCGTACAGGAAATAATTTTATCACGAAGTTCAATTTCAAAGCCATTTGCTTCAATGTCAATTTTTTTAGCTATTTCAGGAATAAAACTTTTAAAATAATCATCAACTAATTTTGATGGTATTTCAATTGATTTTTTCTTTAAAAAAGGAGAAAGTTTCTTGGAATTCAGGTCTTTTAGCTTTCCTAATTTTTTATCAATTATTAACCAGCCAGGTTCATCCAAAAGAATATCAACACTACTGTTCATTGGTAAAAATGTAGTTTCGTTTTCTTTTAAAGATAAAGTATAGGTAATGCCTTCGGAGTGTTTGTCAAACTGAATTTGAGGTTCAAAATATAATGGATCAATATTGATTCTTGAACGATAAAAGTCCTTTTCGATTCCCATATCAAGGGATAACGGAAATTGTTCCTGTACAATTAAATTATAAAAGGATTCTAAATTAAATTTTAAGTGCTGACGAATGGCAAAATCAATTTTGGAATCTTTTTGCAAGTCCGAAATTGTCTTTGCTGATTTGATTTTGGCGCTGAATTTTTTGAAAATAAAGTCAGGCTTTAAGGATTCGCAAGCGGTCAGTATTTTTTTTGCATTGGAATCTAAATTTTCAAAAACAATTCCAAAACTTTCAAGTACATTTTTACTTGCTTTTTTGTCTAAATATTTAATATCAGTAGTATTCTCAACTATATAAGATGTTGGAATATAAGTATTCAGATTTTTATCAAAACTGACGTCAAAACAAAATTGAAATGATTTTGGTTCCAAGAGTAGGGCTGTGGTTTGGTTGTAATTTGGGATAGGCTAAAAAGTAAAAAGTTTTCAAAATAATTAATAATTTGAAAACTTTTTAAATGAACTTATAGGTTGGAAAACTTTAGTTTTCCTGTTTAAAGCAAAGTGGAATAATTTCTCCTTTTGCTAAACAATATTTCTCTACCAATTCTGGTGCAATTTTATTGGTGTAATCTTCTTCGATTACGATGAAACCGATACTTCTTAATTTGTCAAAATAATCACGACCATAAATACGTACGTGATCGTATTGTCCAAATATTTTAGCACGTTCTTTTTGATCTGTAATCGTATCATCAGCAAAAGTAACTTCTCTCGATAAATCCTGTGGAATTTGCAAAACCGCCATTCCGCCTGGTTTTAAGACTCTGAATAATTCCTGCATTGCTTTTGTGTCATCCGGAATATGTTCTAAAACGTGATTACATAAAATCACATCGTATTCGTTGTCTTTAAATGGTAAATTACAGATATCTGCTTTTACATCTGCCAAAGGCGAAAACAAATCGGTTGTGGTATAATCCAGATTTTTTTGCTTGCGGAATAATTTATAAAAAGCTTGTTCCGGTGCAAAATGAAGCACTTTTTTTGGCGCTGTAAAAAAATCAGTCTGATCGTTTAAATACAACCAAAGTAAACGGTGTCTTTCTAACGAAAGTGTACTTGGAGAAAGCACATTATTACGTTGCTTTCCGTATCCGTAAGGTAAAAACGATCTGAAACTTTTCCCATCAATAGGATCAGTAAATTTATCTCCTTTTAAAGATAAAGCCAAAATTGGACGCGCCACATAACTCAAACGAATTAATAAGGGACGCGGTATTGTATTAAGTACTAGTTTGAATAGTTTTTTCATTGGGGGTTATTTCGCAGAGTTACACAAAGGAGACACAGAGGCTCACAAAGTGTTTATAAATCTTTTTATGTTGTTTTTTAAAATTTTTGAATCAAAATTAATAAGAAGGCCTAATGGATAATTGCCAAGTTTTAAATAGGTTAATATCTGAGCAAAATGTACATCCGTAAAAGCTTCGACAGTTTTCAATTCTATTACAATTGTATTCTCAATCAGCAAATCAATTCTATAACCATGATCAAGTCTTATGTCTTTGTAAACTATTTGGTAAAATTTTCTCTTTTTCAGCAATCAAACCAGAATTTACAATTTCATAATACAAACATTCCTGATAAGCTGACTCTAATAAACCTGGACCAAGCTGTTTATGTACTTCAATAGCTAAACCTATAATTTTATATGTAATTGCATCTAATCTATTACGAGATTCATTGTTTTCCTCAAACATTTTAAAAGGCTGGTAAATAAAAAATTTTGTGAATCTTGGCGTATATCTTTGTGAATCTCTGTGGAATAACTATAAAATTAACGGCACTCTTCTGAATTCATCTTCTTCATTGCTTTCGATTCCTAATGCTTTGTAGATGTATTGAAAAGTTGATAATAATTCTGGTTTTCCATCAATTAATGCCACGTCGTGTTCGAAATGCGCACTTGGTTTTCCGTCCGCAGTTAAGATTGTCCAGCCATCTTTTAATTGTTTGATGTTTCTGGTTCCCATATTGATCATAGGCTCGATTGCAACCACCATTCCTTCAACAAAAAGTTTTCCACGACCACGTTTTCCGTAATTAGGCATTTCTGGTTCTTCGTGCATTTTTTGTCCTACACCATGACCTACCAATTCACGAACAACACCGTAACCGTGAGATTCCGTATATTTTTGAATCGCATTTCCAACATCTTCTACGCGATTTCCAGCTTTAAATTCCCTGATTCCAACATAAAGCGATTCTTTAGTAACCTGCAAAAGTTTTTTAACTTCCGGAGCAACTTCTCCAATCTCGAAACTATAAGCATGATCACCGTGATATCCATTTTTGAATGCACCACAATCTACTGAAATAACGTCTCCGCTTTTCAAAGGAGTATTGTTTGGAATTCCATGTACCACCTGTGCATTCGGACTCATACAAAGAGAATTCGGGAAATCATACAATCCAAGAAAGCTTGGTACTGCACCATGATCGCGAATAAATTCCTCGGCTAATTTGTCAAGATATAATGTGGTAACTCCTTCTTTAATTTCAGAAGCAATCATTCCTAATGTTTTAGATACGATCAAAGCACTTTCGCGCATTAACTCAATCTCTTCTCTACTTTTTTGGATAATCATATTTTTCAGATTTTCAGTTCGCAAAAGTACGATATTTATACAAATTTTTCGCCACGAATTTAACGAATTAGCATGAATTCAATTTTAATAAAAAAATTGAATTTTGAGAGTTCATTGTTTTTAAAGTTTTCGGAGGAAAAAATTAGTGAAAATTAGTAAAATTCGTGGCAAACCTTTTTTTGCACTTCTTGATTTCAACGTTTTTCAGCTTAGTATTTGACTTAAAAAACGTAAATTAGTAGTAAAAACGATTACAATCATGGAAATTTCTACAGATCAGGATATAGTCAAAGTAAAAGCTTTAAAGAAAATGAAGGCAAATGCTTTGTCGCTTTTAGGCGTTGCGGTACTACTATTTATAATTGCTATTTATTTTAAGATTCCAATGTTGCAGGCTTTTAGCGAAGCCGCAATGGTGGGAGGAATCGCCGATTGGTTTGCAGTTGTGGCTTTATTCCGCCATCCACTCGGAATTCCGATTTGGCACACCGCAATTATCCCCACTAAGAAAAATGAAATTGGTGAAAATCTCGGAAATTTTGTTTCAGAAGAATTTCTGAATCGGGAGAAATTAGAAATTAAATTAGAAGAATTCAACTTTGCCACAAAGGCTTCAGATTGGCTTTCACAAGAAGAAAACGCTAATAAAATTGCCAATTTGGTTGCCGTAAATATTATTCCGGGTGTTTTAAAAACGATAAAAGATGAAGATATAAAACGTTTTATTCAGTTTCAATTCAAAGAGAAATTAGAAGCAATTAATTTTGGAGATTGGGTCGCGCTGGCGTTAGAACCTTTACAGAAAGGAAATGTAAAAGATCAATTACTGACAAATCTTCTTGAAGTTATGAGTTCAGAATTGGCTAATAATAAAGATCTGATTCGGAAAAAAGTAAAAGCATCAACGCCTTTTTTGAGTTTTGGTCTGGCCGATAAGAGCATTTCAGAAGGTGTTTTTAATGGATTGCAAGAGTTTTTGGATGAAGCTAAAAAACCGGAAAGTGAAATTAGAATTAAGATAGACGAATACATTGCTGACTTCCTCGAAAAAGTAAAAAACTCCGAAGAAATGAGAATCAAAATCAATAATCTAATTCTTGGTTTTGCAGGCAAAAAAGAAGTTCAGGATTACATTAACGGAATTTGGGACGAAATAAAATTGTCAATTTCAAATGATTTAGAAAAAGGCGATGCATCTTCCATCAAAAATAGTATTTCAAGTTTGATTCAGGGTTTCGGAAATGGAATCAAAGAAGATCCTGTAATGATTGACAAAATCAATAATTTTATCAAAAATGATTTATTAGCAGTGCTCCTGAATAATAAAAAAGTAATTGGAGATTTAATTTCATCAACCGTTAAAAGCTGGGACGGAAAGGAAGTTTCTGAAAAATTGGAATTAGAAATAGGAAAGGATCTTCAATATATCAGAATAAACGGAACTTTAGTTGGAGGCTTAATTGGACTTGTGATTTATGCAGTCGAATGGACCTATCATTATTTTGTAATGTGATTAATTTAAACCATAGGGCATATAATTAATCATAGGGGATGCTTTTAAGTGTTCTTTTTAAATGAACTTTTAAGACTTATATGAAAATCAATAAAAACAAAAAAGAGACAAGTCTTCAGACTTGTCTCTTTTTGTATTAAAAAAAGTGGTTTTTCTATAATAATGAATGACAAGTCATTGCATTTGGCTGAGGAACTCCCATTAATTCTAAAATTGTTGGGGCAATATCTCCTAAAACACCATTTTGAATGTTTTTCAAATTCTTGTCAACTAAAATAATCGGCACAGGATTCGTTGTGTGCGCTGTGTTAGGACTTCCATCAGGATTGATCATAGTTTCGCAGTTTCCGTGATCGGCAATTACAATTGTAGTGTAATCATTGGCAAGAGCCGCTTCAATAACTTGTTTTACACAAGCATCAACAGCTTCACACGCAAGAATTGCAGCACTCATGATTCCGGTATGCCCAACCATGTCTCCGTTTGCAAAATTCAAACAAACGAAATCTACTTCGCCTTTATTTAATTCAGGAACAAGAGCAGCAGTCAACTCATAGGCGCTCATTTCTGGCTGTAAATCATAAGTAGCAACTTTTGGAGAATTTCTCAAAATTCTTGATTCACCTTCAAAAGGAGTTTCTCTTCCACCAGAAAAGAAAAAGGTAACGTGTGGATATTTCTCTGTTTCAGCAATACGAATTTGCGTTTTACCCGCTTTTTCTAAAACTTCACCCAGCGTTTCAGTAATATTATCTTTATTGTAAACGACTTTTACGTTTTGGTATGTTTCATCGTAGTTGGTAAGCGTTACATAATACAAGTTTAATTTGTGCATGTTTTGCTCATGGAAATCATGTTGCGAAAGCGCTTCTGTAAGTTCGCGACCTCTGTCTGTTCTAAAATTAAAGAAGATAACAACATCACCTTCAACAATTGTAGCCAAAGGTTTCTGTTCTTCATCAACCATAACAATTGGCGTAATAAATTCGTCAGTAACATCGTGTGCGTAGCTATCAAGAATACTTGCCACTGCGTTTTTTGATGGAGTTCCGGTTCCGTTAACTACTAAATCATAAGCTAATTTCACACGTTCCCAACGTTTGTCGCGATCCATGGCGTAATAACGACCAATGATTGAAGCAATTTTTACAGGAGTATCTTTAATATGCTCTTCTAAATCATGAATGTATTTTGCTCCTGATTTTGGGTCAACATCACGTCCGTCTGTAAAGGCATGAACGTAAACCTGATCTAAACCATATTCCTGAGAAGCATCAATTAATCCGCGTAAGTGAGAAGTATGCGAGTGAACACCTCCGTCAGAAACTAATCCTAAAAAGTGTACTTTTTTGTTGTTTTCTTTAGCGTATGTAAAAGCATCAACCAAAACTTGTTCTTTGGCTAATGTTTGATGTGCAACGGCAAGGTTAATTTTGGCTAAATCCTGATACACAATTCTTCCGGCACCAAGATTCATATGTCCCACTTCGCTATTTCCCATCTGACCTTCAGGTAAACCTACGTTTAATCCGTCGGTGCGAAGTTGAGCGCTTGGGTAATTTTTGTAAAGACTGTTTATAAAAGGAACATTTGCATTGTCTATTGCGGATACTTTAGGGTCAGGAGATTTTCCCCAACCGTCTAAAATCATAAGGATAACTTTCTTGTTCATTATTTCTTGTTTTCTACAAAGATAAGCCATTTCTAAAATGTGCAAAGAAAGCTATGTTACATTTATGTTTAATAAAATGAAGCGTATGAAAAAATAATAATTTAATTACAGAAGTCTTTATTTTTTAAAATTAATTCACGCTAAGCTCTCTTTCTGAACTTATTTTTGACAGCATTATAGTCGATAAAATATTTTACGCTGACTGAAAAAATATGTTTTAAAGCATCGTTGTTGAGTAATGCATTTACATTGCCTTTAAATTCTTTATCGATAATGCGCTCAAAATTAGATGCACTATTACGATATAAAACCGAAACCTGACTTCCAGGTGCGAACCACCATGAATACGATAAATCAGCATTCCAGGAATAAAAGCTCGAATTTTTGTTCTCTGTATATTGAGGATAAGGCGTTAAAGTTCCGTCTTGCTGCAATTCAAGTATGTCGTTATTTTCAGCATACGACCAATATTGACGAAGCGCTAAATTTAAAGTCATTGCACTGTTTAAAGCATATTTCCCGGTAATGGTATTAGAGTAGGTAATTACATTTCTATTAGCAAAAACAATAGTTTCCGGAGTGCTTTCATTGCCATCATCATCATAGCCGTCGATATAACCTTTATTGTTGTTTTTTCTGAAAAAACTAAAGGTATAAACCATTAAAAGTTTATCGCTAAAGCGATATCTTGGACCAATATCAAAACCATATGCCATTCTTCCAGGTTCATCAGCAATAGCGATTGAAGGATTTATATCGATAGCAAATTTATGGTTGTAATTGGTAGAAATACTTCCCCAGGCTTCTATTCTTCTCGGGATAATAACATAACGATTATCAGCTCTAGGTTCATAATAATCATGAGATACCAAAGGAAATACGGTAATGCCCCCGCCGTAATAATTATTTTTTACCGTACTCAGGTTTACATTTGCCTCAATATTATTGTCTTGTACTTTGCCGGATTCTTTATTGAATTCAGCATACATATTATAGTTGACCTTGAAACTATTAAAAAGTTTTGTTGGGTTTAGGATTCTATAATTTGCATTTCCGTAGAAATTATAATAATTGGTGTAAAAATTAATTCCGAGGTCGTTCGGGTCGTAACCTTTTGTCACAAAATCACTACCTATGCTGTAACGGTATTTTCCACTGGTTTCAGCAAAACCAATTGTAGAGAAAACTCCGGTTTTGTTTTCATCAAGATTGATGGTACTGTATTTTATATTCCCGGATAAATTGTAGGTATTTGCTTTGGTATTTAAATCCCAAACTAAACCGGAGACATTGGCATCTCTGTAATGTCCGTTTCTTGTAACATTTGTATTGATAAAGGTTATCGAAGAATTTTTACGGAAACGCTGGTCTAAAACTAATACATTATAATTGGTTAAGGGCTCAACAACTATTTTTCTTGTATCGCCTGAAATAGTATCTTTAATAGTGGCGAAAGTTTTTTCAGTAACGGCATTCAAAATTCCAATTCCCAATCCGTTTTTGGTTCTTCCCGAAACTTTTAAGGCATTAATTAGGTTCACATTCTGAACTGTTTCATAGACTTCTTCATGGTCGTTTAATTCAGGATCAATGGTAGGCGCGCCTCCAATTCTTCTCGAGTAAAAGATATTTCCTTTATTAAACAAATCGGTTCCTTCAGTAAAAAAAGCCCTGTTTTCATTAAACTGTTGTTCAAACGGACTCAAATTCAAAATCTGATCGTCGTATTTGGTTTGTCCAAAGTCGGGAACCAGAATAGCGTCGAGTGTAAAGGCATCATTAATTCCGTATTTGATATCCATACCGCCTTTTATGGTGCCGTACGTTTTTTGGCCATCTGCAGCATTCAAATAATAAGAAGCGTAAGGCATAAAAAATAATCGGGTAGGAGGTTTGATATTTTCAATTCCGGTTAATTCACCATTTTGTTGGGTGAATGTTCCTATTTTGGTATTAATCAAGTTCCATGTATATTTTCGACGTTCTCTTTTTACTTCTCTGAAAAAATTAATTCCCCAGGTTTGTTTGTTTTCTGCGGAGAAACGCAAGGCGGCGTACGGAATTTTCATTTCCACTATCCAGCCTTTATCCGTTATTCTTGCTTTACTAATCCAAACTGCATCCCAGGAATAATCCTCGCCAATAGCATCTGTCATAATACAATCTCCCTGAACATCAGCTGCAGAAACAAAAAACTCGAAATTCTGTTGGCCGTCATTAAAGCCGTTAATGAAGACGCCAAAAATATCAGCAGTTCCAAAATTATCACGTTGCGAAATTTCTTTTAGAATCTTGTTAGGTTCATGATCATACATCATAGCGCCAATGTAAATAGCGTCATTGTTGTATATAACCTTGATTTCTGTTTTTTGGGATTCGGGAATTGGTTTCCCGTTATCAGGTTCAAACATTATAAAGTCAGAAGCAATTGGAACGTTCTCCCAGGCTGTTTCATCTAGTTTTCCATCAATAGTAATGGACTGCGAAGTAGATTGTGCTTGCAGGGCTTTCTTTTGGCTATAGCCGAAAGATAGACAGAACAGAAAACAAAGGAAAACTACTTTTTTCATTTTGTATGATGAAAGATACTTGAGATAATATAGACATTCATTTCTGTTAAATGTTACACTTTAAAAGGTGAAAATTATATCTTTTTAATATTGTAAGTATATGGTTACGTAATTAAAGTTAAAATAATAGGCAAAAATAGGATTTTTACGTCAAGATGCTAATTTTTTGTTTTTGATCTGTTAAAATTTAAACAAAACAGGCTTGATTTGCAGGGATTTATTTTGTGCGGCATATTTTTTTTATACTTTTGTCAAACCCAAATTTGTTATTAACCTAAAGAAATTCAATGATTTACAAAATTTATCCACTGTTCGTGTTTTTGTTATTATCTTTTGGTAAAGATTCAAAAAGCACTCCCGAAACTAAAAAAGAAGTAACTAAAAGTATCGCCAAAGTTGAAAAACTAAGTGTCGAAGCTAAGATTGAAGGTGTCTACCATACCTTGAATCCTAACAACTATCAGTTGCCTGAATTGAAGACTTTCTCTGAAGCCTTAAAAGGATTTTATTTATTGAAAGAAAAAGGAGTTATCCAAAAAGATATCCTAACGTTGATTGATTTTAGTTTGTCATCCAATACCAAACGCCTTTGGGTAATTGATTTGGCTACAAACACCGTTTTGTTTCAATCTTTGGTTGCTCACGGAAGAAATACAGGCGAAGAATATGCATCTGCTTTTTCAAACAATAATTCCTCTAATAAAAGTAGTCTTGGTTTTTATGCTACAGGCGAAATTTATCAGGGAAAACACGGCGTTTCTCTTCGATTGGATGGTTTGGAAAATGGTGTAAATGACAATGCTCGTGAAAGAGGCGTTGTAATGCATGCTGCAGACTACGTTTCAGAATCTTTCATTAGAAATAATAAAAGATTAGGCAGAAGCCAGGGTTGTCCGGCAATTCCCTTTGAATTGAGAGATAAAATAATCGAGACTATAAAAAATAAATCGTGTTTGTTCATCTACCATCCGTCAAGGAGTTTTGCGATGGAAGAAAGACTAATTTCTTAGTTTAGCATACAAATCCGAATCTAAATTATAAATATCAGCTCTGAAAATGAGCTGATTTTTTTTGCTCCATGCTGTCCAGTACCATTGGTATAAAGCGTACTTTTTTGTTATCCTGATATTAGTCGTGATTTTAGTTTCAATAATTGAATCGATTTTTTCTTTCGGCCACTTTGTCGAAATGCTATCATTTAAAATGTGTTCTGCAAGCTCTAGCGGATTTTCAATACGAACACAGCCTGAACTTAACGAACGATTATTTCTTCCAAAAATAGTACGATGATTGGTGTCGTGTAAGTATACGCTATGGTGGTTTGGAAAAAGAATTTTCATTAACCCTAATGAATTATTATATCCCGGACTTTGCACATATTTATAGTTTCCGGGTTTATTTTCATTCCACTTGCTTGGCTCGACTTCTTTACCAGTAGTGTCATATATCGTAATGTTTTTATTTTTTAAATAATTACGATTGCGTTTCATGGCAGGAACCACGTCTTCTTTTAAAATGGTTGGCGGAACAGTCCAGGTTGGGTTAAAAACAACCGTTTTTAGTACCGAAGTAATAATTGGTGTTTTTCTTTTACTAGTACCAACAACAATATTGCGAACCAGAGTGGTATCTTGGCTTTCGACGACGTTCAGGCTATAATTTGGTATATTGATGATGAAATAGTTCTCAGCAAAATCACTGTTATACCATCGCCAGCGTTCTAAATTAGCAATGATTTGTTGTTTCCTTTTTTCTTTGGAATAATTTAAAGCACTTATTGTTCCCTGACCAATTACGCCATCAGCTGCTAAGCCATGTCTTTCCTGAAATTTTTTTACTGATTCAAATGTCTTTTGATTGTAGTTTATACTTAAACTATCTTTTCCGGACATATCTCCCCAAAATAAAAGCCTTTTTTTAATATTGACTAAAGCGGGATTATTGTCATTTAATGTTATTTTCTTTGTCAAAGAATCCGTAGTAATCATTTCGATGTCGTCTTCCGGAAATGTATCAATAATTTCAAGTGCTTTTAAAAGTTGCTTGTAGGTTTCTGATTTTGGTTGGATGTTTTCAACAATGCTGTCTAATTTGTTTTTGTTAAAGGCTTTTATCAACACACTATTGACATCCAGCTTTTTCTCTTCCAAATCCCAATCTGTGTATAGTTTTTTAGGATCCAGCTTGCCCTTGTGCAAATGATTCAGATATAATTCGAAGTTATAAGTAAGCAAAATATCAAAAGTTGCTAATTCTTTATCGCTAAGTTTGCTGATTCTCTTTTCGTAATTCTCAAGTGTTGCAGATTTGTAATCGTCCGGATCTAAACCTAATACTTTGGAATTTTTTAATTGAGTTAAAACATAAGTCCTTTTTTTGAGATTTCCCCAAACCGTTTTATTGTTTGACGAGTTGTAAAATTCCTGAAGTGTTTTGCTTTTAAAAACGCCTATCAGGGTAGTGTCAACAGAAACTGTTCTTTCATCAGTAAGTATAATTGCAGGAGGTGGTGTTGTTTTTTTTACAGGAATGACTTTCGGTTCCTGTTTTTTACAACTAATAAAAATACATACTATTAAAAGAAAGTAAAGTTTCTTCATTTTATAATTTTTTAAACATCAAATAGTGTTCGCCAACATCTTTAATATCAAATGGAGCACCCAGGGGTTGGTATTCCATTTTTTTGTAAAAGCCTACAGCGGCGGTTCTGGCGTTAAACCAAATCAAATCGACTTTGTTCTCATTGCAGTAGGTTTCACAATATTTGACTAAAGTCTCTCCAAATCCTTTTTTCAGATGCGTTTCTAAAACAGCCATCCCGCGAATTTGTGCTTGATTTTGCCCGGCAAATATAGGATTGATTTTATCGAATAACGAAATAATTCCTGTTAAATATTCATTATCAAAAAGACCAAAATGATGTGTTGTTTCTAAATCGTCTCCTTCGAAGATACAACTTTCTGGCGGTTTTCCTTTTCTGAGAACAGCTTGGCGAACGATATAAGTTTCTTTTGAAGGTATTTCTTTAATTTGAATCATAATTTATGAAAAATAATTGAGTGTATAACTTTTTAGTTTTAAATAGGTTATAAGAAATTGTTGTTTTTAATTGATTTTTTTTGAAAAAAAGCTTGTTTTGAACTGAACTTATTTTTTATATTTGCACCAGTAATGCGAAAGTAGCTCAGTTGGTAGAGCTCCAGCCTTCCAAGCTGGTTGTCGCGAGTTCGAGCCTCGTCTTTCGCTCTAAAAACCGGAACTTAATTGTTTCGGTTTTTTTATCAAAGTTAAATATTTATTGATTTTTATTTTTTTAAATGATTTAATTATTTATATTTGCACCCTGTTAATGCGAAAGTAGCTCAGTTGGTAGAGCTCCAGCCTTCCAAGCTGGTTGTCGCGAGTTCGAGCCTCGTCTTTCGCTCTTCAAAATCCTCAAACAATTTGTTTGGGGATTTTTGCTTTTAAGCCGTTATTGTAAATCCCAATATTTTGAAATTCCAAATTCCAGGTTTAAGACAAATGAATGTAAAGATTTGGAATTTGGAATTTTAAAACTTGGAATTTCTATTTTAAGTTGCTCAAATCGCTTTCTGTTTCTAATTCTGTCGGATTTTGGTTTTGTTTGAATAATCGTGCAGTCAAATTTCCTTTCAAAGTAATTTTATTGCCGCTTACTTCAAGCCAGCTTCCTTCTCTTAAGCCTAAAACCGGGATTGCATTAAAAGCATGAAATTCTTTGATTCTTGTCTCGCGCGTTTCTCCCATATGTTTTGATTGTAAATCCGGATCTAAGTAATGTGGATTCAAATTAAAAGGAATCAATCCTAAAGTTTGAAAACTTGGCGGATAAACAATTGGCATATCGTTGGTAGTTTGCATAGACAATCCGCAAATGTTACTGCCTGCGCTGGTGCCTAAATAAGGTGTTCCGTTTTTTACAGTTTCAGAAAGAAGCTGCATAATATTGTGTTTGTATAATTGTGTAACCAATAAAAAAGTATTTCCGCCACCGGTAAATATTCCTTCTGCATTTTTTATTGCTTCTTCAGGATTTTCAAACTCATGAATTCCTTTTACTGAAATGTTAATTGTTGCAAATGCCTGTGCTACTTTTTCAGTATAATCGTTATGAGAGATGCCGCCCGGACGCGCGAAAGGAATAAATAAGATGCTTTTGCAATTTTTAAAATGTTCTGTTAAAGTAGGTAATACATATTCTAAATAACTGCCTTCGTGAAGGGTTGAGGTGCTGGCAATAATAATGCTTTTCATAAATTTTGTACTCAAATTGTTTAGGTTAAAGGTATTAAAAACTCTTTTTTCAGACTAAAAAAACAGCGTTTAATTAACATATTTTTACCAAGCCGTTAATACTAATTTTGCAACACATTAAGATATTTTTACACTTTTAACGGTAATTATAATTTTTTCATTTTGATCAACAAAGTTTTATGCGTTTTGGTTGTTGTTTTAAGTCAGGCTGCATGGTCACAAGATCAGGATCGCGCTATTGTAAACGGTAAGGTCGTTTCGAATACAAACGATTTAGAAGGTGTTTATGTGGTAAATGCGCAAACTGAAGTTATGGTAACTACAACTGCTGACGGATCTTTTTCAATCAAGGCTAAACCTGGAGATACACTCGTTTTTTCTTCTATTCAATTCAAAGAAAACAGAGTTCTTCTGACCACTGAAAATTTTACGGACCTTAATTTTACTGTGAGACTTAGTTTGGTAATGCATCAGTTGCAAGAAGTAATTATAAGGAGATACGATAATATTAATGCTGTAGCTTTGGGGATTGTTCCTTCTAATCAAAAAACATATACAGAAAGTGAAAGAAAATTGCGTACTGCTACTGCGTTAGATGCTACTGCTACTGCAAGTGGAATGGCTGGTGGTTCAGTTTCTGCAGATCCTTTTCTGAATTTTTTATCAGGAAGAACAAAAATGCTTAAAAAGGAATTGATTGTAGAGAAAAAGGAATTTTTCATGAAGCTTCTGGAAAATATGTTCAGTCTGGATCATTTTGTAAACCGATTGAAAATTCCGAATGAATATGTGAAAGGATTTGAGTATTATGCTGTTGAAAATGATAAGTTTACGGTTATTTTAAATTCGAAAAATAAAACTTCTACGGAATTTTTGTTAGCTGAATTAGCTGTTAAATACAAAGAAATATTGGCTGGTGAGAACAAATAATACATTGTTAATTCTATTTTTATTAATTGCTCAAATTTCATTTGGACAAACTTTTGGTGCTAAAGAAATTCTTGGGCAGGTATTTGAAGAATCATCCTCGGTTGAAGGTGTGAATATTATCAATAATAATACTCAAATTACCGCTGTTACAGATGAAAGCGGAATGTTTTCTATTGTAGCAAAGGAAGGAGACGTTCTGGTGTTTTCTTCTGTTAATATGGAACCTTTAAAGCATAGAATTACAACAGAAGATTTAAATTCTGTTTCAATTCAGATAAGGATGACCGCGAAACAAATCGAGCTGAAAGAGGTTGTTGTGAATGAAAATGCGGGCATTAACGCTGAAAATCTCGGAATTGTGCCGCACGGTCAAAAAACGTATACGCCGGCTGAAAGAAAACTTTATACAGCCAAATCAACATCGGTTGATAAAATAATAAATGCAATGTCAGGGCGAACTTCTATGCTTAAAAAAGAAGTGAAAGTAGAGAAGAAAGAAATGCTTTTTAGAAAGCTCGAATATCTTTTTGATGACAATTATTATACTGAAAGATTAAGGATTTCGTTAGAAGATATTAAAGGATTTCAATTATATTGTGTAGAGGATTCTGAATTTGCCGTATCTTTGAATAGTAAAAACAAAACAATGAGTATGTTTTTAATAACTGAATTAGCCAGAAAATATCTTAAAATCCTTGAAAATGAAAAATAGCCTAAGAATACTCGTTTTGTGCCTGCTTTGTCAAATCTCATTCGGACAAAATTCAACCAGAAGGTCATTACACGGGAAAGTGACCAATACATCGCTTGCTATCGAAAGCGGATATGTAATGAACATAAATGCCAATGTTAGAACTTTTATTGGTTCTGGCGGATTATTTGATATTATGGCAAGGCCAAAAGACACGTTGCTCTTTACCGGAATGGCATTTCAATCCAGAAAGATTGTTTTGACAGAAAAAGATTGTGCTCAAATTCTCTTTACTGTTCCTTTAGATTTAGTAAACAATCAGCTTAAAGAAGTTTTGGTTCATAAAGACATACAGGATAAAACACTTACAAGTGGTTCTCAGGGAATAGTAGATATGCAGTTTGAAGATGACAAACAATCTACAGCAAAGAATAATGTAATGTATTCTGACCAGACAATTAAATACGGAACAGATTTTGTTCGAATATTTAAGGATGTTAAGAAGCTTCTACGTAAAAATGACGAGGTTCAGGAAGAAGTTATAAGTGATATTGCTTTTACGGCTTATGCAAAAGATAATTTCACTCCCGATTTTTTCAATAAAACATTAAATCTAAAAGATGATGAAATAGAGTTGTTTTTAATGTATTGCTCCAATGATCCTGAATCTAAGCGATATTTAAAACCAGATGATAAATTTCAGTTAATCGATTTTATGATTAACAAGAATAAAGATTTTAAGAATATTACGGTTTCCAAAAATGAAAAATAAATTAATTTACCCCTTAATTGGGGTTTTATTTTTATCCTTGTCCTCGTTTGCTTTTCATAAATTTTATATGGGGGTTTTTCAGGTGAATTATGCAGCCGAAAAAAAAATGATTCAAATTACATCTCGTATTTTTATCGATGATTTGAATAACGGAATGGAGAAAAAATACCATAAGAAAACCTTTGTTGGAACAGAAAAAGAAACACCCGAAGATTTAGAATTGTTTAAAAAGTACCTCTCGGAAAATTTTACAATAAAAGTAAACGGGCAACCAAAATCAATTACTTTTTTGTCTAAAGAGGTTGAAGCTGGTGATGTACTGGTCTGTTATTCCCGAATAAAAGACATCGATAAATTTAAGACACTTGAGATTTCAAACACCATTTTAGTAGATTGGAATGCTGAGCAGCAAAACATTACACATATTTCAGCATTTGGCACTAAAAAGAGTGTTCTCTTTACAGAATCTTCAAGGAAAGAAGTGTTAAAGTATTAATGAATGGATATAATTATCATTTTAATTGTTATTTTCACACCCTGATAAAATTACCCATTACTTTTTATGAAAAAACTTTCATTATTATTAATTTTTCCTGCCTTATTAATGGCGCAGGAAAAAAATACCACAGTTGCCCCAAAACAACAAGGTAAGTACGATACCAACAAATTCAGTCAAATGTATGATTTGCTGGCAACTCCAAATATGTTTCGTACGGCTTCAGGAGCACCAGGTCCTGCATATTACCAACAACAGGCAGATTATAAAATTGATATCGAATTAGATGATAAAAATTCAAAATTAAGCGGGTCTGAAGTTATTACGTATTCAAATAATTCTCCTGATACTTTAGAGTATTTATGGATTCAGTTGGATCAAAATCAGGCTAAAGCAAATACTCAGGCGCCATTAGCTGAAAGCGAAAAAATCAATCAGGTGCTGCCATTAGATGGTTTTTCAAGCAAATATTTGAAAAAAGATCTAGAGCGTGGTTTTAATATCGAACAAGTAAAAGATGCCAAAGGAAGCCCTATGTCCTATACGATCAACGAAACGATGATGCGTATTAATTTGGCAACTCCTTTAAAACCCGGAGAAAAAATTTCATTAGCTATAAAATGGTGGTACAACATCAATAATTATAGAAAAGAAGGCGGACGTTCTGGTTACGAATTATTCGAAAAAGACGGAAATAAATTATATGTAATTGCACAATTCTACCCAAGAATGGCAGTTTATAACGATGTTGAAGGATGGCAAAATATGCAATTCTGGGGAAGCGGAGAGTTTGCTCTTCCTTTCGGAAACTTCGACGTAAACATTACAGTTCCTGCAGATCACGTTATTGATGCAACAGGAGAATTAACAAACAGAAGCGAAGTTTTTACTGCAGAACAGGTAAAACGTTACGAGCAAGCTCAAAAATCATTTGATAAACCGGTTGTAATCGTTACGCAGGCGGAAGCTGAAGCGGCTGAAAAAGGTTTCTCTGAAAAGAAGAAAACATGGAAATTTAGTGCTAAAAACGTACGTGATTTCGGTATTGCTTCTTCAAGAAAATTCATTTACGATGCAATGGCTGTAAAATTGGGTGGTAAAATTGTTATGGCAGAATCTGTTTATCCTAAAGAAGCAAATCCGCTTTGGGGAGAAACTTCTACAATGACAGTTGCTCATACTCTAAAAAGCTATTCATCACATACTTTTGACTATCCTTATCCAAAAGCAGTTTCAGTTTCAGCTGAAGATCAGGGAATGGAATATCCGATGATTTGTTGGAATTTTGGTCGTCCTGATGAAAATGGAGTAACAAGCAAGGAAGTTAAAAACGGAATGATTGGTGTTGTAATTCACGAGGTTGGACACACTTTCTTTCCAATGATCGTAAATTCAGATGAGCGTCAATGGACGTGGATGGATGAAGGATTGAATTCATTTTTAGAATATTTGGCAGAGCAGGAATTAGATCCAAATTTTCCTTCAAGACGTGGACCTGCAAAAAATATTGTCCCTTATATGAGTGGAGATCAAAAGTTTTTAGAGCCAATTATGTCTAACTCTGAAACGATCGCACAATTTGGAAATAACGCTTACGGAAAACCGGCTACAGGTCTTAATATCTTAAGAGAAGTAGTTATGGGAAGAGAATTGTTTGATTATGCATTCAGAACGTATGCAAACAGATGGAAGTTCAAGCATCCAACTCCTGAGGATTTCTTCAGAACGATGGAAGATGCTTCTGCAGTAGATTTAGATTGGTTTTTTAGAGGATGGTTTTATTCAACAGATTTTGTAGATATCGGAATTAAAGACGTAAAACAATATTATGTTTCTGATACGCCAACAGCTGATCTAAAAGATGTAAAAGTTAGGAAAGGACGTTTCGGATTCGATAAAGGACCATTCGTTTATTTAGTTGCAAGTGATAATGCGGAAGTTAATGCTTCAAAGAAAAAAGCTTTGAAAGTAGACGACGTAAAATTATTGGCTGATTATGTAAATCAAAGTTTTACTGCTGAAGAAAAAGCAAGTTTAAAATCGCCTAAATATTTCTATGAAGTAGAGTTTAATAAACCAGGCGGAATGATTATGCCAATTTTGGTAGAGATCACTTACGAAGATGGTTCAAAACAAAACTTCCAGTATCCGGCTCAAATCTGGAGAAAAAATAATGATACAGCTAAGAAAGTTTATGCAACTGAAAAAGCAATCAAAAGCATACAGGTAGATCCAAAATTAATGACAGCTGATATTGATGTGACCAATAATTCTTGGCCAAAAGTAGAAGAAAAGTCAAAATTTGATTAAGAATAAAAAAGAAGACTCTGAAAAGAGTCTTTTTTTTTTAAGTAAATTTTAAAACAGTCGGCTGCAAAATTTAATATCTTTGTGGCACATAAAAATATAAGATATGTTTGGTATAGGAGGAGGAGAATTAGTTTTCATACTGTTTATAGTACTTATGCTTTTTGGTTCTGACAAAGTGCCTGAAATAGCTCGTACAATGGGAAAAGCTATGGCGCAATTAAAAAACGCGACCAACGATATTAAAAGTGAAATTCAAAAAGGAGCAGAGGCTAATGGTCTTGATTCAAGAGCTCTCACAGATATCACGGGTAATATCAATGCCCAAATTAACGAAGCAAAAACTAATTTGTTAGGCGATACCACTAACTTGACTGGTAATCTGTTAGGGGATACCGCTACAGAAATCGACAAAGTAAAAGAAGATATCGATACCATCTCCGGACCTGTAAAACGTCAAATGTAATTATGCTTGAAAAAATACAAGAATTAGATATCAATCTCTTTGTGTATCTTAATGGTTTAGGTTCTGAAACATACGATAAACTTTGGCTGATTATCACCAATCAATTGTATTGGACACCCTTTTTTTTATTCCTGTTTTATCTTATTTATAAAAAGGTAGGTATAAAGCAAACCTTGTATATACTTCTTTTCATTGCAGTATTAATTGCTTTTACAGATCAGACATGTAATTTATTTAAACATACTTTTCAACGTTTGCGTCCTTGCAATAATCCTGATCTTAAATCAATTATTCGTATAGTTCAGGTTAGAACTTCGTATAGTTTTTTCTCTGGTCATGCGGCGAATACCATGGCAGTAGCAACATTTTTATTTTTGGTGCTAAGAAGTAAATTCAAGTATTTGGGATTCTTGTTTTTATGGCCGTTAGTCTTTGCTTATAGCCGGATTTATTTAGGATTGCATTACCCTGGAGATATTCTTACAGGATATTTCTTCGGAGCTCTTTTTGGATCGTTGATCTATCTTGTGTATCGAAAATTAAAACCACAATATTTTCCGGGATAATTTTTTTAAGATTCTAAGGTTCTGAGTTTTCTGCTAGTATAATCTTAGTGGCTTAGCTGCTTAGTATCTCAGTAGCTATTTTCTCGCTCCATTCTAGTCCATCTGGAAGAATTTGGTTGCTAAATTCAATATGAATAACTCTTCTTCTTTCGTTATTTGTGGTTTTGTTTGAAGCATGAAAAAGTAAAGGTTTCATAATCATAACTCCGCCTTTTTTAACTTCACAAATAGTTTCTTTTTCATTTTCAATTTCCAGGTTTTCAACTCTAAAAATTCCTTTTGAATGTGAATCGTTTATCACTTTTAAAGCGCCATTATCTTTGGTTGTGTTGTCAAGATGGATTCTGATAGTGAAATTATTTTCCAGAATTTCTTTTGGAGGCTGAACTGCAAATTGATTCTGTTTTATAGTCCAGTTTTCGAAATTTTGGATTTCAATTTTTTTATCAACAGAAATGGTTAAATCCTGATGATAAGCAACAAACCAATTTGATTTCTCCGGTTTATCAAAATAGATGGATTTTGTTATAAAGTAGCCTTCTCCAAAAGTATGGGCAATAATATCTTTTAAATTTTGATTGAAGATATAAGGCAAAGTTTCAGGGATTTCTTTATGAAATTGTCTGATGGCAAACAAATCCTGGGATTTTCTGAATGTCACATTTGTACTATCATTTTCGGTCTGATTTTCAATTAACGAAATTAATTTTTCAATTTCATTTTCAGTATAAACAGTATTTATAATTGTAAACCCTTCAGAGTTTATTTCGTTTAAAGAATTCATTTTGAAAATAATTGTTATTTTAATTACAGATGTTTAAAATAAACTTAGAACCTTAGCGTCTCAGCACCTTAGAGCCTTTTTTTTCTAAAGAATACGACTAACAGTAAGTCCATCACGAATAGGCAACAAAACCGTCTCTACTCTTGGATCATTTTTCAAAAGTAAATTGTATTCTAAAAGTACTTTCGTACTAAGATCGTTTGGATGAACCGGTTCAAGGATTTTTCCACTCCACAAAACGTTATCAGATAAAATAATGCCACCTTTATTCATCTTAGGAACAATCATTTCCCAATAATTCAGGTAATTTTCTTTGTCGGCATCAATAAAAACCAAATCAAATTTTACTTCCAAAGTCGGGATAATATTAACTGCTTCACCTAAATGCTGAAAAATTTGCTTCCCCCAAGGCGAGGCATCGAAATATTTTCGCTGAAAATCAATTAATTCTTCTTTAATATCTATAGTATGCAACTGACCATTTTCCTGCATTCCTTCACACAAGCATAAAGCGGCATAACCTGTATAAGTTCCAATTTCCAGAATATTTACCGGACGAATTAATTTTGACAACATACTTAAAACACGTCCCTGAAAATGTCCGCTTAGCATTCTTGGTAAAAGGATTTTTTGGTATGTTTCTTTATTAAGTTTGGCTAACAACTCTGGTTCGTTTTCAGAGTGCTGTTCGATATAATCTTCTAGGTCTTGTGAAATAAAATGCATCTTGTAGTATCTTCTAATTTGAGAGCAAAAATACAAAAAATATCGGCTCGCTTTTTTGCATAAAAAAAACCACTCGTTGTAACGAATGGTTTCAGTTTTGTAAATTCAAAAGAAAATTATTTCTTCAATGCGTCATTAACGTCTTTAGCAGTTTTTACGGTTCCGTCTTTAGCAGCTTTAGCAGCAGCTTCTGCCTTGTCTGCCGCTTTTTTAGTGGCTTCTTTTACATCTTGTGCAGCTTTGGTTGTAGCGTCTTTTACATCCTGAGCAGCATTTTCAGAAGCTTCTTTTGCATTTGTGGCAGCATTTTCAGCTTTAATTACAGCACTATCTTTTGCCTGTTCGATATCTGTAGTTAATGTGTCAACTTTGTTTCCAAGAGTTAATTCATCATCTGCGGGTTTTGGTTCTTTCTTCTCACAAGATTGAACGGCGAATGCTAATAAAGCTACAACAGCTAAGCTTAAAATTTGTTTTTTCATGATTAAATTCTTTTTAAAAGTTGATAAAATATAAAGGTTATAAAGCTGAAAAAATAAAAATACAAATTTTAAAATTAAGCGCTCTTTGTAAGATTATTTTCCTGTGAAGAGCAAGACAATTCTCGTGCCAATTTTTTTGATTTTGAAAGTTTGCTGCTAAAGTTCTTATATTCTTTAATGAAGAAAGATACTCTATTTTTTTTTAGTTTTTGTACAAACTGAAATTGATCACAATTTCATCTTTTACTTTAATTAAGCCCGCCATTTTTGTGGGCGGTTCTAATTCGATATCAGAAAATTTTAGACTAAGAGAGCCTTGAATTTTATTATCGTCATTATATAATATAAAGTCTTTGTATTGAAGTGTTTTATTGGTAATTAAGAAGTTAAGGTTGCATTTGTAATTTTTCCCAACTTGTCTGATATCTCTAATGCACACGATACTATTTGGAAATTGTTTTATTTTTATGGTTCCTTGTAGATCTTTTGTCATTATTTTGTTTCCACAATCAAAATTTGACATCTTGATTTCAGTATTAAATATGTTTTTTTTGATTGAATTTAAGTATACAGTATCTTTTTTAGTGAAAAAATTAGAACAATTATACTTTCCAACAGTTGAGTTTCCTGTAATTTCAATTTTGATTTTAGTAATTACTAAAACAGAATCATCTGCTAAAAAAGTGGGTTTAGCACTTCCTAAGAAAAAGAAAATTACTAAACCCAAAATTAAATTTAAAAACAAACGTTTCATCTTATTAGAATGAAATTACTGCTTCGAACATTATTCCTTTAAAGCTGCCTCCGAAAAGGTCATTTGGAGTTGCACCATTAAATTGAGCGAAGTTTTTATAGTTTTGATCAACATATTCTAATTTAGCCAAAACATTTTTTGTCATAAACCAACCAGCTGCGCCTTCAAATCTGTTTATTTGGATAGCTTCAGCATTTGCATTTGAAAGTTTTCCATCAACTAAATTGTATTTTCCTCCCACATAAAATCGTTCTCCTTCACCAAAACGATACACTAAATCCCCAACGTATTGATTTACCTTACGGGTGTCATCAGTTCCTTTAAAATCTCCTCCAGAAGTAAATTCTAAAGTTCCAAAAAACTCAAGACCTTTATATTTAATAAAGGGATTAACCATATAAGATGTTGCCCAATTTCCGTATGCAGGATTAAATCTTCCTGTATCTTTATTTGCCGTCGGATCAAAATTATTGGCAACAGCTGTAATTACATTTCCTGTAGTCGGATTTATTATATTATAATCAGCATGACTCATTACGCCATAGAAACGACTTCCTGCTCTGTCTGATGCATATAAGTTTCCACTTGAATTTGCTGTGTGATAGTATGATCCGGTAAGCCTGATTCTCAAATCTGGATTAATTTGTTTATCCCAACCTAATTTTGCAAGAATTGATGGGCTGATAGTAGTGTTGACATCCGGTTTTGCTGCGGTAGGGGTTGCAGGTACAATTTCGGCGACACTTTGATTTAGTTTAGAATTTGTAACACCAATCATACTAACAAAACCAGATCTGTTATAGTAAAGTTCAGCTCCCATTTCGGTAATAAAAGCATCCATGATATTGTTACCAACAAACGGATTCATAAAAGCATTTCCATTGTCTGATCTCCTAAAATGCGCATCACCATAGTTGTTCTCCATCTGACCAATTTTGATCGTGGTATATTGCATGAAATTGGCTAAGAAATCTTTTTTAATGAAGTCCAGTTTGTCAATTTGCAGGTAACCACCTTTTACCCAGGTTTCATTATGATGTCTTGAAGCCAGATATACATCCAGATTTACACGTACTCCATCATATAATTGAGCTCCAATAGTGAAATTGGCATTTGGTAAATTAAAATTATTTTCGAGATTATTTAATCTGTAACCTGGAGCAATAGCTAAATTTTTCTGATCATTAAAGGAGTTTAAAGCTTGAAATTGAAGCGCAAAGGCCGCACCCATATCAACACTAAGTCCTTTATAAGCGACAGTGTCTTTTTTAACATCGAATTGATTAATACCTTTCTGGCTCCTCGGGATTTGGTTTTGAATATGTCCAAAACTGACTTGTGCATTTACAGCAAACGTACTTGCTAGGGCTATAAATAGAATATAGATTTTTTTCATGGCGATTATAAATTAAAGTTTAAATTAAATTTTAAGGTCAGATCCTGACCGGTTTTAATGGTGCCGAGCAAGGCCGTAGGAGACTTCATTCCAAAATCAGCAAAAGTGATTTTGTTTGATCCCTGCATATTTACCCCATCTTTGGTGATAATTGTTTTTACAGTAGTTTTTACAGTTTTACCGACTCCGGCGATCATGTAATTACCTGTTAATTCCCAAGTAGTTTCGTTTACTTTTTCAGCAGATTTTAAAATGTATTTAATGTTTTTTTGCTTGTCTGTTTTTAAAGTTTCATAAGCTACTTTGTCCATACTTTTTTTCTCACTTTTAATGCTTTCTGCTAATAGTGTTATGGATAGTGATTCAATTTCAGTTAGTTTTGAATTAACGATCGTAAAATTGGCTGTTCCGGTTCCTGAGCTGGATTTCATTTCCCAATCATGTAATGTTGAAGTTCCTGAAACTGAAAATGTAGATTTGTTATCCAGAGTGTAACTTTTTTGCGCAGCGGCGAATGATGTAATTCCAAAAATGGAAATTACAACTGCAAGTAATTTTATTTTTCCTGATTTCATTTTGATAATATTTTATTGAAATGTTTTTGACTTTTGAGCCAATTATGCCTTAGTACTAATAGCATGCTTTGTTAACTTGAACCAAATTTATCTCTCATATCCGAAGATTTTACTGATAAAAATCATTGTTAAAATTTTATTAAAATGATATTTATAACTACATCGATTTCACTAATTTTTTCATAGGTTTTAATTGTATTAATGCGTGTTAAAATTTATAGATTTAGCTTTTTTAGGATAGCTCTTTCATCAATTTTTAAGATTGTATAGCGGTTTATACCATTAGAAATGAACAAATCGTTAAATTTGCACTATGCAAATCGAGAAAAAAGACATAAGAGCCTTATCAAAAGATCAATTACGAGATTTTTTTGTCGCAAATAATGACAAAGCTTTTCGTGGAAATCAAGTCTATGAATGGTTGTGGAGCAAAGGAGCACATAGCTTTGAGGATATGACAAATGTTGCCAAAACAACACGTTCTATGCTAGAAGATAATTTTGTTATCAATCATATTAAGGTTGATACCATGCAGCGCAGTAGTGACGGAACAGTTAAAAATGCAGTTCGTTTACACGACGGTTTGGTGGTAGAATCCGTTTTGATTCCGACTGATACCAGAACAACGGCTTGTGTTTCCAGCCAGGTTGGGTGTAGTTTAGATTGTAACTTCTGTGCGACATCAAGATTAAAAAGAATGCGTAATCTGGAGCCGGGAGAAATCTACGATCAGATTTTGGCAATCGATAAAGAAAGTCGTTTGTATCATAATCACCCCCTTTCGAATATTGTTTTTATGGGAATGGGGGAGCCTTTAATGAATTATAATAATGTCATTAAAGCAATTGATATGGTTACTTCATCAGAAGGATTAGGAATGTCGCCAAAACGTATTATGGTGTCGACTTCCGGAATTCCGAAAATGATTAAGAAAATGGCTGATGATGATGTGAAATTCAAATTGGCAGTTTCATTACATTCGGCTATTGACGAAATTCGCGCGCGAATAATGCCTTTTAGCAAAAATTTCCCTTTAGCAGATTTGAGAGAATCATTAGAATATTGGTATAGAAAAACTAAAACCAAAATCTCGTATGAATATGTAGTTTGGAAAGGTATTAACGATGATAAAGCTTCGATTGATGCTTTGGTAAAATTCTGTAAATATGTGCCTTGTAAAGTCAATTTAATTGAATATAACCCAATTGATGACGGTGAGTTTCAGCAAGCCTCAGAAGAATCTATTATGGCTTACATAAAAGCTTTGGAAAACATTGGCGTAGTGGTGAAAGTGCGTCGCAGTCGTGGAAAAGATATTGATGCAGCTTGTGGACAATTGGCCAATAAAGAAGGATCAATAGAATAATGTATATAGTCCCTATGGGATAAATACGTTTAATGAATATTTTTCTACCAATATATAATCCCTCCGAGATATAAAAAAATATTCGTTACGAATAAATTATTCCGTTAGGAATTAAATGTTGGTAGAAAATTAATGAAGTTAAAGTGAGAATGTCCCGTAGGGACTATATCTGAATTTGAAATATTAAAAAACAAAAAAGCATTAAAAACGAGAGATCTTCCTGTTTTTAATGCTTTTTTTCTTGGGCAAAAAGGATTATTTTTTCAAATCGATTTCTTCCGTTACTCCGTCTTTTGTGATTTTAGCAAGTGTGTCGCAGCTTCCGTCTCCATAATCAATAACTGCTGATGCACCATTTTTAGTTACAGATACAATTCCTTTTACAGCAAATGATTTTTTACATATTGCTTTAAATTGTAAGGGTGTCGTGATTTCAGCTGAAAAAGTATCGCCATTTGGGAAAGTGGTTGTACCACTACCGGTTACCAAATAAGCATTGTCTTCCCAATTAAACCAGGTATCGTAGCCTTCTACCATTTCTTTTACTAAAGAACCTTTTCTAGTGTAAACACCTCCATCATCAAAAGTAATAGTCATATCAATTGCTGCAGTAAAAACCGGATGTGCTGTTGCCAGTAAATCTGTTGTTTTTACAGTTCGAACGATGCTTTTACTACCTTGAAGTTTTTTGCCATTGTGATAAAATCCATCAAAAGTATAACTAATAGTCTGTGTTGAAGCCGAAAAGTCATTAGAAAAAGAAATAACCATTTTTCCTTTTACTATATTTCCGTTTTCCAGTGTACAGCCTTCAACACCAAAATCGACAGTTCTGGTCCAGGTGTTATTAGTTAAAACTGTTGTTATTGTAGCACAACTCGGAAGGAAGTTTTTTACCGGACCGCTAGGTTTACTAGTTACGTTTTGTTGCGCACTAAATTGCTCTTCAGCAATATTTGTTACATCATCGATTGAGGCATCAATTTTAGAATTTGTAACTATTTCATCTTTTGTAATTGCTGCAGATGATCCGTCATTTGTTTTTTCATCAGAATTACAACTGATAAAAAAAGATAAAGCCACTAATGTTCCAATAAATAAAATTTTTGTTTTCATAATAATTCGTTTTCGTGATTAGTTTTAATTAATGAATTCAAATTAGGCTTTAATCAGATTATGTTTTTTTGGTGATTTTTTTAAATTAGTACACAATTGTTGATATACTAACTTAAAATACACAACGTTTTTTTATTTAAAATAGTATATTTGGAATCGAAATGAATATTACTTCTCAAATAAAACAGCCCATTTTTAACGAGATGGAACTTTTTGAAACAAAGTTCCATGAATCGATGACTTCAAAGGTGGCTTTACTGAACCGTATCACGTACTATATTGTAAACCGAAAGGGAAAACAAATGCGTCCGATGTTTGTTTTTCTGACAGCAAAAATGGTTTCAGATGGCCTTGTAAACGAGAGAACCTATCGTGGAGCTTCTGTTATAGAATTAATTCACACGGCAACTTTGGTACATGATGATGTCGTTGATGACAGTAATCGCCGTCGCGGTTTTTTCTCGATTAATGCACTTTGGAAGAATAAGATTGCCGTTTTAGTTGGAGATTATTTATTGTCAAAAGGATTATTGCTTTCTATAGATAATGGTGATTTCGATTTACTTAGAATCATTTCCGTTGCCGTTCGTGAAATGAGCGAAGGGGAATTGCTTCAAATAGAAAAAGCCCGAAGACTTGATATTACCGAAGATGTTTATTATGAAATTATCCGAAAAAAGACCGCTACACTTATCGCGGCTTGTTGTGCGCTTGGTGCAAAATCGGTAATTGAAGATGATATTCAGGTCGAGAATATGCGAAAATTTGGCGAGCTTATCGGAATGGCTTTTCAAATTAAAGATGACTTGTTCGATTATAGTGAAGAAGCCATAGGTAAACCAACCGGAATCGATATTAAAGAGCAAAAAATGACTTTGCCTTTAATTCACGTTTTAAATACTTGTACTCCGCAAGAAAAAAAGTGGTTAATCAACTCCATCAAAAACCACAACAAAGATAAAAAACGCGTAAAAGAAGTTATTGCTTTTGTAAAAGATAATAATGGTTTGGCTTACGCCGAAAATAAAATGGTGCAATTTCAGCACGAAGCACTTTTACTTTTAGAGAATTACCCTGATTCTGAGTTTAAAGCTGCCCTTATTTTGATGGTGAATTACGTTATTGAGAGAAAAAAATAATTAGATAATTAGAAAATTTGTCAATTAGATAATTGGTTTACTTAGTTGTAAATTAGTTGTTTGTATTTTTTATTTGATTTTTCAATCATTTAATTTTTAAATTTTTCAATTTCCATGCAACCATTTCTCAACCTAACTCGTCTATGCTAATAGAAGTCTCTTAGTAAACCAAAACCAAAAGCTTATAAATGAAAATTATTCATTTGCATCAAGAAGAAACCAAACTTATAAAGTTGGCTATCGAAAATAATCGGCAGGCGCAACAGCAGATATACAGTCGGTTTTCTTCAAAAATGTTAAGTGTTTGTCGGCAATATATAAAAGACATTCAATTGGCAGAAGATGTAATGATCACGGCTTTTATGAAAGTGTTTACGAACTTAAACAAATTTGAACATAAAGGAAGTTTTGAGGGCTGGATTCGCAGAATTATGGTGAACGAATGCATCTCCTATTTAAGAGTTCAGAAAAAAGTAAAATTTACTGAAGATGAAATTTATGTCGAAGAAAGTTTTAATGCCATTGACAGTCAGTTTTCAATTGATCAGATTCAGTTTTTAATAGATGCTTTACCGGACGGATATAAAATGGTTTTCAATTTATACGCCATTGAAGGATACAAACACAATGAAATTGCCAAGATGTTAGGAATCAATGAAGGAACATCTAAATCGCAATTATCGCACGCCAGAAAAATGCTGCAAACACAAATTACTATTTTAAAAAAACAAGATAATGGAACCGAATAATTTTGAAAAGGATTTCCGTGAAAAACTAAGCGAGCGCAAAATTGAACCAAGTGATAAAGCCTGGGATCGATTGGATGCGATGTTGAGTGTTGCTGAAGAGAAGGAACGACCTAAAAAGAAAAACAAATGGTTATACATCGCAGCAAGCTTTGTTGGGTTTGTTTTAGTGGGAACTTTCTTTTTTAATCAAAAGCAAAGCAAAGCTGAAACTCCAAAAAATACTATTGTTATTAAAGATGTTCAAAAGAAAGATTCAACTGTCGCACCAATTTTAAACATAATAGATTCTGCTAAAACAGATGTTGCAGTGTTAGAACAACCGACAACTCAAAACTCAAATAAAAAAGAAAAGAAAATTTCAAACCAAAAATCATATAAAACTATTAAAAATGAGTCAAATCAAGTAGCGGAGTCTTCAGTCATCATCAAAAACAATCAGGAAAAACAATCAATCAGTAATCAAACTTTAATTGTCGAAACATCAAAAAACGCAACTGTAGATCAATTGCTCAATTCGGCTGAAAAAACAGTCGTTGCAGAGAATTCGGCTAAGCCAAAATTAAAAGTAAAAGTCAATGCAAACGATTTGCTAAATCAGGTCGATGGCGAACTAGAACTTTCCTTCAGGGAAAAAGTAATTACTAAAGTCAATAAAAATTATCAAACCGTAAAAGTGGCTTTGGCAAATAGAAATCAGCAGGAGTAATCAATGGCAATATCAATTTCAAATGACAATGTCAATAATAAAACAAGCAACAATTCATAATTAACAATTTACAATTCACAACTAAAAAAATCATCAATCAACAATCAATTTAAAACAATCAATCATGAAAAATTTTACCATTTATCTCGTAATTCTGATATTCTTATTTGTAAGTAAGGTTTTAGGGCAGGAAACTTTTGAATCGAAAGCAAAAAAAATTGCCAACAAAATAGAGAAGATTACGAAGGAAGAAAAAGCAACTTTAAAAGAAGAAGTTGAAGCTGTAAATGTGCAATTGTCTGAAGGGAAAATTACGCAGGAACAAGCGGATAAACGCAAAAAAGAATTAGCCGAAGCAAGAGCCGTGATTATTGAAGAAAAAGTGACTTTGGCACAAAACGAACTGAACGATTTAGTACAGCAAAAAGTAGACGGAAAAATTAAAGAACAAGATTCGACACATACCTATACTATTCGTTGGCACAAAAGAGATTGCGATAAAGATTCGATTCACGGTGAAAAAAGAACAACATCACAATTCGTATTTGCAATGGGGTTGAATAATATGATGGTAGACGGAAAACTTCAGGATTCGAATTATAGTTTTATAGGTTCGCATTTTTACGAATGGGGTTTTACTTATAATTCAAGATTAATGAAAAATGACAATTTATTGCATGCTAAATACGGTCTTTCTCTGATGTATAATAATATTCGTCCAACAGACAATCGTAGTTTTGTAGTCAATGGCGAGCAGACAAACTTAGAAGTAAACACTATCAATCTGGATGAATCTCGTTTCCGTAACGTATATATTGTATTGCCGGTTCATTTAGAATTTGATTTTACAAAGCCTAAAGTAAGTAACGGGAAAACCTATTTCAGAACACATGAAAGCTTCCGTTTCGGAATTGGAGGGTATGCAGGAATCAATGTAAAATCGAAGCAAATCCTAAAATACGATCAGGACGATTTAGATTATAAAACAACAGTTAAAGGAGATTATAATGTGAATAATTTTATTTATGGACTTAGTTCTTACGTGGGTTACAAAGCTTTGAGTTTGTATGTAAAATACGATTTGAATCCATTATTTCAGGATAATTTAGTGGATGAAAAAAATATCTCCTTAGGATTACGTTTCGATATAAACTAATATTAAAGTTTGAGTTTAGTTAGTAGAAAAAGCACTTTAAAAGAGGTGCTTTTTTTATGCAAAAAATCGACAAATTTCAGGATGGATTTGTGTATTTTTACAAGCTTTCAACTTTAAAAATATTTTACGTTTTGATCTCACAAAGTACAATTGATTCTGTTTTTGAAACTGCTCGTGTAGAGGAGGTTATTGGTGATTTTGTTAATTTAAAACGTGCAGGAAGTAATTTTAAAGGTTTAAGTCCTTTCTCAGATGAGCGCTCTCCGTCGTTCATGGTGTCGCCTGCAAAGGGAATCTGGAAAGATTTTAGTACAGGAAAAGGAGGGAACTCGGTTAAATTCCTAATGGAACACTCGCAGTTTACCTATCCGGAAGCCATTCGCTATTTAGCCAAAAAATACAATATTGAGATCGAAGAAACCGAACAGACAGATGCTGAAAAGGCAATCACAGATGTTCGTGAAAGTATGTACCTGGTTTCAGAATTTGCAAAAGATTATTTTAATAAAACACTTTTAAATTCAGAGGAAGGAAAAGCAATTGGGCTTTCTTATTTTAAGGAAAGAGGTTTTACAAATGAAACGATCAAAAAGTTTAGTTTGGGTTATTCTCCGGAAACCTGGGATGCTTTAACCAAAGAAGCTTTGGGTAAAGGATATAAACTGGAATTTTTAGAGAGTACAGGTTTGACAATCGCGAGAGAAGATCGTCCCTTTGACCGTTTTAAAGGACGCGTAATGTTTCCGATAGAAAGTATGTCGGGACGAGTTTTAGGGTTTGGAGGACGTATTTTAACGAATGATAAAAAAGCGGCGAAGTATTTAAACTCGCCAGAAAGTGATATTTACCATAAAAGTAAAGTGCTTTACGGGATTTATCAGGCCAAACAAGCAATTGCCAAACAAAATAATTGTTATTTAGTTGAAGGGTATACAGATGTGATTCAGTTTCATCAGGCCGGAATTGAGAATGTTGTGGCATCTTCCGGGACAGCCTTAACGCCAGACCAAATTCGTTTAGTCAATCGTCTGACGAGAAATATTACCGTGCTTTTTGATGGCGACGCTGCAGGGCTTCGTGCTGCTATTCGCGGAATTGATTTGATTCTGGAAGAAGGAATGAATGTGCGTGTTTGTGCTTTTCCTGACGGAGAAGATCCTGACAGTTTTGCCCGAAAAAATTCTCATGATGATTTAGTGGCTTATTTGGAAGAAAACAGCAAGGATTTTATACAGTTCAAAGCTTCAATTTTGATGAAAGAAGCCAACAACGATCCTATAAAAAAGGCCGATTTGATTCGGGATATGGTAACGAGCATTTCGAAAATCCCAGATCGTATTCAGCGTGAAGTTTATACACAGGAATGTGCCCGTATAATGGATATATCGGAGCAGGTTTTGGTTAGTACATTGGCACAGTTGCTTCAAAAGGATCTTACAGAGTCTAATAAAAAACAAAAGCAGGAACAAAAACCTTTTCAGGTTTATAGAAACCAAAACCCTAATACTGGTTTTTCAGGAGGAGATCCGGATGATCCACGAACAGGACCTCCTGAGGGATATTTTGAAGAGCCAGGATATCCGCAACAACAACAAGCTGAAAAGGTTGATATATTATATCGTCTGGAACGAAAAGTAATTGAAATTTTGTTGCTTTATGGAGATAAAACAGAAGAATTTGAAGATGTTCTTTTGAAAAATAATGAAGAAGGTGAAATTGAAATGGTTTCTGAAAAGAGAGAATATAAAGTTTTTCAGCGCATTTATTTGAGTTTGCAGGAAGATGAGGTAGAACTTTCGAATAATTTATTTCGTGATATTTTTACCGATTTAATTGGTTTTTATCATCAAAATGAAAAATTTAATCTGGAACAATATTTAATGCGTTTAGAACCTGATTTTGCTCAGGAAGTTACCGATATTTTAATGGAAGATGAGCGATTGGCGCTTCACAATTGGGAAGGACAGAATATTTTTTCGAAAATGAAACATGAAACGATTGCGCAATACGTTACTGAAACGATTATGTCTATGCGTTGGTTTTTGGTAGATAAAATTATCGAAGAATTAAAAAGCTCTATACAACCTGATAATTCAGATAATACAGAGCTTTTGTCTATGGTTGTCGATTACTCAAAATTGGTTAATTCATTCTCGAAAAAACTCGGAAGAGTAATGTCGAGATACCATTAAATAATTTCTAAAGTCTTCGCTTTGTTAACTAAGTCAACTAAATTTGTAACATTTAATTTAGTCAATAATCTTAATTTGTAAGTACTGATCGTTTTTTCGTTCAGATTTAAGATTTTAGAGATTTCATTGTTTTTCTTACCATCACTTAAGTAACGTAAAACTTCAATCTCGCGATTTGACAGTTTTCTGTACAAACGTTCGCTTTTGCTTTGTTTAGCAATTAGAGCCATGTTTTTACGAACAGTCTCGTTGATGATAATTTTTCCTTCATGTACTTTAATAATAGAAAGACCTAAAGTTTCAAGTTTTTCAGTTTTGTGCACATACCCGGAAACTCCTGCTTTAATTGCATTTGGAGCATACATTTGTTCAGCGAGGTCACTAAAAATTACAATTTTTGTTTTTGGGAAGTTTTTCAGGATCGATTTAACTTCAAAGATACTAGAAAGACCTTCTAACTCTAAATCTAGAATCAGGATGTCAATTTCCTTCGTTTGAAGAATATCTCTAACCATTGAAAAATTGCCAACATTGGCAACAATTGAAATTTGATCGTGGTCTTTAAAATAAGACTTAACGCCAAAGTGAGTCACAGGATGATTGTCTGCAAGACATACTTTAATCATAATTTTTACCTTTTTAGAATTGTTTTATCATGTTTTTGGAACGGTAAAATTAATAAATAAATTCTGTAATTAATCGCAGTCAAATGTTAAAAAGTTTTATTTTAACGTTTTTGGTATTAAACAAACAGGTATAGCATCCATTTTGTGCTTGTTGCTGGTGTTTAATCGTTTATAAATTTCAAAGACAGATTTTTCTCTCCCATTATAGTCAGCTGCCGTCTTTCCTGACTCCGCCGCTAACATAGCCCACTCAAGTTCGTCGTAACTCGCTCCTAATTGATCTTCATCGGTACGATTATCACCAAACAATCCATCAGTTGGTGCTGCTGTTAAAATTGAATTCGGGATTGTTAAAAATTCTCCCAAAGCATAAACATCAGATTTCATTAAATCAGCAATCGGACTTAAATCGACTCCACCATCTCCGTATTTAGTATAAAATCCTACTCCAAAATCTTCAACCTTATTTCCGGTTCCCGCTACAAGAAGTCCGTGAATGCCCGCTAAATAATACAAAGAGGTCATTCGTATACGAGCGCGCGTATTGGCTAAAGATAAGCTTACTTTAGCTTCGTCATCTGTTTTTGGAACGGAGCCTTTAAAAGCTTCAAAAGTAGCCGTTAAATCAGTTTCTGTACTTGATACGTTTGAAAAACGTTTTTTTAATTGCTCAATATGCTCTCTTCCTCTTGAAACTTGATTTGCAGCCTGGTGAATTGGCATTTCAACACATAAAACCTGTAAACCGGTTTGGGCACATAATGTAGACGTTACAGCAGAATCAACTCCGCCAGAAATTCCAATTACAAAACCATTTACTTTTGCACTGTTAGCATAATTTTTTAACCAATCTACAATGTAGGTATTTACTTTTTCTGTCTGAATTGTACTTTTTTTAGCCATAATAGTTCAAGTTTTAAGATACAGGGATGTATATTTGCACAAATATTTTTAAGTATGTCTGTATTTAAATTTATGCAACACAAATCTAATTAAAATAAAATGAAAATATATCGCTTTATAGTGGTTCTGTCTCTGTTTTTTTTGTCTTGTGATCAAAAAAGTAAAGTTGAAAAGGAAGTTGAAGAAATTCCGGTTGATATTAAAGTAGAACGTTTTGATAAAGTATTTTTTGAAACAAAACCTGAGGACTTAGCAAAAGTAAAAAGGCAGTATCCTTTCTTTTTTCCTGCAGGCAATGACGATTCAGTTTGGTTACAGAAAATGCAGGAGCCAATTTGGAGAGAAGTATATGAAGAGGTACAGAAAAAGTATTCGAATTTTGAACCTGTACGTCAGGAGTTTAATTCGCTTTTTCAACATGTTAAGTACTATTTTCCTAAAACTAAAATTCCAAAAGTAATAACGGTAATTGGAGAAATGGATTATAATGCGAAAGCAATTTATGCAGATAGTCTGGTAATTGTATCTTTAGAATTGTATTTAGGGAAAGACCATAAGTTTTATGAGTTTCCCAATTATTTGAAGCAGAATTTTGAAGAGAAACAAATTATGCCAGATGTGGTTTCAAGTTTTGCCTACAGAAATATTCCGGCTTTTCCTGATAGAAATTTAGTTTCTCAAATGATTTTTGAAGGAAAACAATTGTATGCAAAAGATTTATTATTGCCAGAATATACAGATGCTGATAAAATTGGTTATACACCTGAGCAGATAAAATGGTGTGAAGAAAACGAAGCGTATATGTGGCGTTATTTTCTTGAAAAAGAAATGCTCTACAGCGATGATCCTAAATTAACAACCCGATTTATGACACCGGCACCGTTTTCTAAGTTTTATCTGGAAATCGATAATGATACACCAGGAAGAGTTGGAGCATGGATTGGATGGCAAATGGTACGTTCGTATATGAAGAATAACAATGTTACTTTGCCGGAATTATTAAAAACAGATAGTAAAGAGATATTCGAGAAGTCAAAATATAAACCTAAGAAATAATGTCAGATACAATAAATTCAGAAATTAAATTCAATATAGAATTAGATGAAAATCGTGTTCCGGAAAAATTAACCTGGAGTGCGCAAGATGGTGGAGTGCAGGCCGAAGAAGCAAAGGCGATTATGTTGTCTATTTGGGACAGTAAAGCTAAAGAAACAATGCGTATTGATTTATGGACAAAAGATATGCCGGTTGATGAAATGAAAATTTTCTTTCATCAGACTTTAGTAGCAATGTCGGATACTTTTAAACGTGCAACTGACGACGAAAAAATGTCGGATACAATGAAGGATTTCTGCGATTATTTTGCCGAAAAACTGGAGTTGACAAAGTAAATTTCTTTAAAAATTCAAATAAAAAATCCCAAATTGAACTGCCCCCAAAATGTTAGACACAATTTGGGGGCATTTTTATGGAAAGAAAAGTAAAATACAATGCTGAATCTAATTTTCGTTTTAGAATAAATTTAAAGGTAAATTTTATAAGGAATTTATTTTTAAAGATTATTTTAGTATAATAAAATTTGCCTATATGTTATTTCCATTTCTTGTAAGTCTTGTTGGGTTGTTTTTTTTATTGGTAAACAGTATTCTTTTTTATAGGACACGAAAAAACAAAAGTATCCAGTATTTTATAATTACAATTTATCTGATTTGTTTATTTGTGGAGGAATTGTTTTGTAATATTATTGGATTCTACAATCCGGGATCTAATTTTTTTCTTTCGCATTACTATTTTATTTTTCAATTCATTGCTTTAAGTATGTTTTTTCGAAATTTATTTTCTAATGTAGTTTTAAAGAGGGGAATACTTTTTTTTCTGATACTGGTTTTAATTTTATTAGCGATGCAATATTATAGAAAACCGGATCTGTATTGGGAATTTAATTTGTTTGAAATTGGTGTTACTTCAGCGTTGTTAATTTTGTACGGATTAATTTTTTTAATACAAAACCTTAAAAAAAATAAATCTAATTATTTGTATTTTACTAATGGATTGGTAATTTATCTCATCAGTAGTTTGAGTATTTTTTTGACTGGTAATACTGATTCAGTAATTTTTACTGAGCCATTTCTGCTTGATTTTTGGTTTTTTAATTCCTTGTTTTATATCTTATATCAATTTTTAATATTTAAAGAATGGAAAGCTTTAACCGTAAAAGATAGATTGAGAATTCCACGTTAATATTTTAATATTCTAAAAGTTCAGATTGATAAAATTTCAACAATAAAAAAATCCCAAATTCCAATTTATACTTGGAATTTGGGATTTTTTATTGAATAATTTCCTTTTTTTGGAATTTAAAAAATTGGAATTTATTTTTTAAAACTGTGAGTTGTTTTTAAATACTTCCTGATTTACTTCATCGATATAAGATAAAAGCTCTTCTTTTCCGGTTGATTCTGTTGACGAGGTTACAAAGTATTGAGGCATTTCTTCCCAGTTGTTAGCAAACATTTGTTTTTTGTATGCTGCAATATGAGAATCAATTTTTGTTTTACTGATTTTATCTGCTTTCGTAAAAATAATACAAAACGGAATTTCGCTTTCACCCATATAAGACATAAATTCAATATCTATGTTTTGAGCTTCATGACGAATATCAATCAAAACAAAAGCGCAAACTAATTGCTCTCTTGTTTCAAAATAGTCCGTAATAAATTGCTGGAAAACTGACTTTGTTTTTTTTGATACTTTCGCGTAACCATAACCCGGTAAATCGACCAGAAACCAATTGTTATTGATTTTAAAGTGATTTATTAATTGGGTTTTTCCAGGTCTTCCCGAAGTTTTTGCTAAATTTTTGTGATTGGTAAGCATGTTGATCAACGAAGACTTACCAACGTTTGATCTTCCGATAAAAGCATATTCCGGCAAAAATTCCGCAGGACATTTTGCAACTTCAGAATTGCTGACAATAAATTCGGCGGTTGTAATTTTCATGTTTTTTGTTTTTAAAACCTCCTAAAAGTTGAAAGTTAGATGCTATAAATTCTTTTTAACGAGCCATTCTTCAAGAAGTTTGTTGAATTCCTGAGGATGTTCCATCATAGCAGCGTGTCCACATTTGTCTATCCAATACAAAGTTGAATTAGGCAATAATTTATCAAATTCTTCTGCAACATTTGGTGGTGTGACGGCATCATTTTTACCCCAAATAATACAGGTTTCCACTGTCATTTTTGGTAAATCTTTAGCCATATTATGACGAATTGCGCTCTTGGCAATCGTTAAGGTTTTGATTAATTTGATACGATCATTAACCGTGGCATAAACTTCATCAATAAGTTCCGGAGTGGCAATTGCAGGATCGTAAAATACATCTTCAGCCTTCTTTTTTATGTACTCATAATCACCTCTTTTTGGGTAACTATCTCCCATAGCGCTTTCGTAAAGACCAGAACTTCCGGTAATTACAAGTCCTGCTACTTTTTCAGGATATAATTTTGTGTGATAAAGTGCAATATGTCCTCCTAGTGAATTACCTAATAAAATTACCTTATCAAAACCTTTGAAGGTAATGAAGTCTTTTACATATTTCGCAAAGCTTTTTACGTTCGTTTTTAAAATGCTTTGCGTGTATATTGGCAAATCAGGGATGACAACCTTGTATCCTTTTGTTGGGAAATATTCGGCTACAGCATCAAAGTTGCTAAGGCCTCCCATTAAGCCGTGTAAAATGACGATAGGAGTTCCTTCTCCAGCTTCATAATAGCTGTATTTGCCTTCTTTTTTGTAGTGTTTGTCCATCTAATTTAATGCCAATTTCAATTTGGACAAATATAGGGTTTAATAAATAAAAATGAATTTTTGCTACCGTTTTTTAACTAGATAATTTTTGTAGAATATCTAAGTGGTTAAAAATCAGATTTTAGAGGTGTTTTTAGTGAAACTGTCAAATGTTAAGAAATCTGCATAATAGGCATTTTTTTAAGAAAAATGGTGCATAATTTTTTTGATTGATTAGTGTAATTAGAAATTCAGTAATAATTAGCTAATGTATTGATTGGTTGTTAATTAGGCGTGGTGGTAGGAAAGTGGTTAAACTTATTAACAAAGTGGTATATTGTGGTAAAATGTGGTAATATTTTTTATATTTTTGTCCTATAACATATTAATTGATTTTTCTTGAATACAATTGTTGGAACATATGAGTGTAAAGTCGATGCTAAAGGGAGGCTAATGATGCCTGCGCCTTTGAAAAAGCAATTGGCTTCTTCTCTTCAGGACGGATTCGTTTTGAAGCGCTCTGTTTTTCAACCGTGTCTAGAGTTGTATCCGATGGAAGAATGGAACCTGATGATGCAAAAAATCAACAAGCTGAATCGTTTTGTAAAAAAGAACAATGATTTCATTCGAAGATTTACTGCCGGAGTTAAAATGGTAGAAATTGATGCATTAGGAAGATTGTTGGTACCAAAAGATTTAGTTGCTTTTTCAGGTATTGCTAAAGATGTGGTTTTTTCATCTGCGGTTAATATTGTGGAAATTTGGGATAAGGATTTATATGAAAAATCAATAAGCGGCGAAGATATGGATTTTGCAGATCTGGCCGAAGAAGTAATGGGAAATATTAATGACGACGACAATGGAATATCATAATCCGGTTTTACTTCATCCTACAGTTGATGGTTTAAATATTAAACCTGACGGCATTTATGTAGATGTTACGTTTGGAGGTGGTGGGCATTCAAAAGAAATTTTGAGACGATTAGGGCCAAACGGTAAATTATTTGCTTTTGATCAGGATGAGGATGCACTTGCAAATGCATTACCGGATGAAAGGTTTACCTTAATTAATGAGAACTTTAGATTTATAAAAAGGTTTTTACGTTTTCATGGTGTTAAAGGAGTAGATGGGATCCTTGGTGATTTAGGAGTTTCATCACATCAGTTTGATGTTCCGGAAAGAGGATTTTCTACAAGATTTGATGCCGAACTGGATATGCGGATGAGTCAGAAAAATGATTTAAATGCTTATCGGGTGGTTAACGAATATGAAGAACAGGATTTACGTCGTGTTTTTTTTGATTATGGGGAGTTGAAAAATGCACCCGTTTTGGCAAGAACAATCGTAGAAGCCAGAGAGAAATATCCAATCAAAACGACCGACGAATTAAAATTGGTTTTGGCAAAATATTTACCGGAAAGAGTTAAAAATAAAATATTGGCGCAGATTTATCAGGCGATTCGAATTGAGGTAAATCAGGAAATGGATGTTTTAAAAGAGTTTATTGAGCAGTCATTAGAGATTTTAAATCCGGGAGGAAGATTTTCAGTGATTTCGTATCATTCTTTAGAAGACAGACTGGTTAAAAGATTTATAAAAAACGGAATGTTTGAAGGAGAACCGGAACGTGATTTTTATGGAAATTTTTCTGTTCCATTTAAAACTATCGGAAAATTGATTGTTCCTGATGATGCTGAAATCAAAATCAATAACAGGGCAAGAAGTGCAAAATTAAGAATTGCTGAAAAGATATAATATAAAGGTAGAAAAAATGAAAGGTGGAGTATTTGGCATATTAAAAGCAAGGTTTCTTATAAATGATGACGCAGTCAAAAACTGGCGATTCATTGTTTTTATCATTTTGCTTGCCATAATAATGATTGCCAATACACAGCGATATGAACAAAAGGTTTTTGAAATTGCAAAGCTGAACAATGAAGTAAAAGAATTGCGATCTGAATTTGTAGACCGACGTTCAGAACTAATGAAATTAAAAATGGAATCAACGATATCGGATAAAATGTTAGAAAAACAAATTTTTCCATCGACAGTTCCTCCAGTAAAAATAGAAGTTAAAAAAGAAGAAGAAAAAAGTTTCTTTAAAAGAATATGGCAGTAGACGATAAACATATATCCTACAGAATTTACCTCGTAGCAGTTTTCATCTTCGTGATGGCAATTGCTATTGTCGTTAAATTAACCAATATTCAATGGGTTGAAGGAGATTATTATAGAAAACTGGCAAAACAGCGTACAGTTAGAAATTTTGTGATTCCTGCAAACAAAGGAAATATTTATTCGGCTGATGGAAGTTTACTGGCAACATCAATTCCTAATTATGAAATTAGATTTGATGCAAAAGCACCAAAAACAGAAACTTTTGAGAAACACGTAAAAGCATTATCAGATTCCTTAGCTACTGTTTTAGACAGACCGGGAGGTTATTACGAACAGGAATTAAGAAAAGCCAGAGCCAATAAAAACCGCTATTACTTGATTGCCCGCAATTTGAGCTATACGGATTATGTGAAAATTAAAGGTTTTCCATTATTCAATTTAGGAGCTTTCAAAGGTGGAATTATCGTTGAACAGGAAACGGTTAGAAAACACCCAATTGGAAAAATAGCTGAAAGAACAATTGGATATGATCGAATTGACCCGGCAACAGGAGTTGAAGTTGGAAAAGGAATTGAATGGGCTTTTAAAAGTTATCTGAACGGAAAAGATGGTAAAATTCTAAAACAAAAAATCGCTAAAGGACAATGGAAACCTATTCGTGATGTTAATGAAGTTGATCCTGTAGATGGTTACGATGTAATTTCGACTATAGACGTTTTTATACAGGATATTGCACATCACGCTTTGTTGAAACAATTAGAAGATTACGAAGCAGATCACGGTTGTGTTGTGGTAATGGAGACGGAAACAGGTCATGTAAAAGCGATTTCGAATTTAGGGAGAGCAGAAGACGGATCGTATTATGAAACCACAAATTACGCAGTTGCAGAATCTCACGAGCCAGGTTCTACTTTTAAATTAGTCGATTTAATGGCAATTTTAGAAGATAAAGTAGCAGATACAAGCACGGTTTACGATAGTCACGGTGGAGAAATCAGATACTATGGACGTGCAGTTCGTGACTCACATAAAGGTGGTTATGGAAAAGTTTCACTAGCCCGCGGATTCGAACTTTCGTCAAATACAGTAATGGTTCAGGCGGTTTATGAAAATTACAAAAGTAATCCCTCAAAGTTTGTAAATCATATTAATAGTTACGGATTAAATAAGACATTAGGATTACATTTTAAAGGGGAAGGAAGACCTTATATTCCGCAGCCGGGAGACAAACATTGGTCAGGAACTACACTTCCGTGGATGGCTTTTGGATATAATGTTTCAGTTACACCAATGCAGACTTTAACATTATACAATGCAATTGCAAATAATGGTGTAATGGTAAAACCTCAATTTGTATCAGAAATTAAAGAATGGAATAATACGATTAAAAAGTTTGATAAAGAGGTGATTAATTCAAAGGTTTGTTCTCCTGAAACGCTTAAAAAAGTAAAAGCAGTTTTGCAAAACGTGGTTAAAAAAGGAACAGGTTCTAAATTATATTCGAAAGATTTTCCTATGGCAGGAAAAACTGGAACAGCAATGGTAAATTATAGTAAGGCAGGAAGAGAAGGAATGTATTACGCTTCTTCTTTTGTTGGATATTTTCCGGCAGACCATCCAAAATATTCTTGTATTGTGGTAGTTCATAAGCCAAATACATCAAAAAATAATTATTACGGAGCAGACGTCGCAGGGCCGGTTTTTAAAAGAATAGCTCAAAAGATATTTACAGACGCGCCTTCAACTAATAAAATCAAACAACTGGATTCAAGAATTCCAAAACAGGATTCCAGCTATGAGAAATATACTGCCGAAGTTAATAAAAAATCAAATCAGGTACCGGATCTAAAAGGAATGCCAGGAATGGATGCGATTGCTTTACTAGAAAATTTAGGTTTGAAAGTAAAAGTAAACGGGGTTGGGAAAGTAAAAAAACAGTCTTTGCAAGCAGGACAAAATATTAGTAAAAACACAACTATAGTATTAGAATTATCGTGAAAATACTGAAAGACATATTATATAAAGTAGCGATTGAATCTGTAACAGGTTCGACAGAAATCGACGTACACAAAATTGATTTTGATTCAAGAAAGATTGAAGCAAATGATGTTTTCGTAGCCATTCGCGGGTCACTTTCTGACGGTCATGATTATATAGAAAAAGCGATTCAGTTAGGTGCGATTGCGGTTATCTGCGATACGTTACCAGAAAACATTGAAAAAGGAATTACCTATATAAAAGTAAAAGATACCAATACCGCACTGGCTTTTATGGCAGCTAATTTTTTCGGAAATCCTTCTGAAAAATTAAAGTTAGTGGGTGTGACAGGTACAAATGGAAAAACAACAATTGCATCTTTATTGTTTCAATTGTTTGAAAAAGCAGGTTTTAAAGTTGGTTTATTGTCAACAGTAAAAATCATGGTTGATGAAACGGAATATAAAGCGACACATACAACGCCGGATTCCATTACGATCAATTATTATTTAAATGAAATGATCGAGGCAGGGGTGACACATTGTTTTATGGAAGTGAGTTCTCACGGAATTCATCAAAAGAGAACAGAAGCATTGCATTTTGTTGGTGGGATTTTCACGAATCTTTCGCACGATCATTTAGATTATCATCCAACTTTTGCAGAATACAGGGATGTGAAAAAATCGTTTTTTGATTCATTGCCAAAAACAGCTTTCGCTTTATCAAATAGTGATGATAAAAATGGAACTGTCATGCTTCAAAATACAGTTGCCAGAAAATTTACCTATGCTTTAAAATCGTATGCTGATTTTAAAGCAACAATATTAGAGAGCCAATTGTCTGGTTTATTATTGAAAGTAAATGAAAATGAAGTTTGGGTAAAACTGATCGGAACTTTTAATGCTTACAATGTTTTAGCGATTTATGGAACTGCTATTGAATTAGGAATGGATAGTCTTGAGGCGTTGCGTTTACTGTCTGATTTAGAGAGTGTTTCGGGTCGTTTTCAATATATTGTTTCGGAAGGAAACATTACTGCAATTGTAGATTATGCCCATACGCCAGATGCATTGGATAACGTATTAAAAACAATTAATGATATCCGTACCAAAAATGAGCAATTGATTACAGTTGTGGGTTGTGGTGGAAACAGAGATAAAACGAAAAGACCCATTATGGCTAAAATTGCCGCAGATCTTAGTGATAAAGCAATTTTAACTTCTGATAACCCAAGAAACGAAGATCCGGAAGTGATTTTGGATGAAATGGAAAAAGGAATTGAAGCTCATAATTATAAAAAAATGTTGAGAATTACAGACCGTAAGCAAGCTATAAAAACAGCTTGTCAATTGGCTCAGCCAAATGATATTATTTTAATAGCAGGAAAAGGTCACGAGACGTATCAGGAAGTAAATGGTGTTCGCCATCATTTTGATGATATGGAAACGGTAAAAGATATTTTAGATCAACTAAAGAAATAACAAAAAAGGAAATTCCAAATTCCAATTTAGATGTTGGAATTTAGAATTTAATTCAAAATTGGAATTTAAAATAAAAGATATATGCTATACTATTTATTTGAATATTTAGACAAAACATTAGATGTGCCGGGAACAGGAGTTTTTCAGTATATTACTTTTAGATCAGCTTTAGCATTAATGCTTTCGTTGCTATTGTCGACGATTTACGGAAAGCGTATCATTAACTTTTTGAGAAATCAACAAGTAGGTGAGACTGTTCGTGAGCTTGGTCTTAAAGGGCAAAACGAAAAAGCAGGAACACCAACAATGGGTGGATTGATTATCATTTTTGCAACACTTGTGCCTGTTTTGTTATTTGCTCGTCTGCATAATATTTATATCGTATTGTTAATTGTTACCACACTTTGGATGGGAACAATTGGTTTTATTGATGATTATATTAAAATATTCAAAAAAGATAAAGAAGGTCTTAAAGGTATTTTTAAAGTAATTGGTCAGGTTGGACTAGGATTAATTGTAGGTACTGTTTTGTATTTCAATCCAGCTGTAACAGTTAGAACTGATACCGGAAGAACGGATGTATTTAAAGCATCAACAAATACTACAGTAGTTTTGCCAGCTCCGATGGAAGAGAAATCGACAGCAACGACAATTCCTTTTGTAAAAAACAACGAATTTGATTACGCTGAAATATTAGCCTGGACAGGTGAAGGATATGAAAAATGGGCTTGGTTGATCTTTATTCCAGTAGTTATTTTTATTATCACAGCAGTTTCTAATGGAGCTAATTTAACAGATGGGATTGATGGTCTCGCCGCAGGAACGTCTGCAGTATCGGTCCTCGCGCTCGGAATATTCACTTTCGTTTCGGGGAATATTATTTTCTCGAATTATCTCAATATAATGTATATCCCAAATTCAGGTGAGATGACGGTTTTTATATCCGCATTTGTGGGGGCTTTAATTGGATTTCTTTGGTATAACTCTTATCCCGCATCTGTTTTTATGGGAGACACAGGAAGTTTAACTATTGGTGGAATCATTGCAGTTTTAGCAATTGCAGTTCGTAAGGAATTGTTGATTCCGTTATTGTGTGGAATCTTTTTAGTAGAAAATTTCTCTGTGGTTTTACAAGTGAGTTATTTTAAATTTACTAAAAAGAGATACGGCGAAGGACGAAGGATTTTCCTGATGTCGCCACTGCATCACCATTATCAGAAAAAGGGATATCATGAAAGTAAAATTGTTACCCGATTCTGGATTGTTGCCATCATGTTAGCCATATTATCAATCGTTACTTTAAAACTAAGATAGATGAGATTGGTAGTTTTAGGAGGAGGAGAAAGTGGTGTAGGTACTGCTATTCTTGGGAAGAAAAAAGGATACGATGTTTTTGTATCGGATTTTGGAAAGATAAAGGAGAGTTACAAAGAAGTCCTGATCATTAATAAAATTGCCTGGGAAGAGGAACAACATACGGAAGAACTGATTTTAAATGCCGATGTGGTCATGAAAAGTCCGGGAATTCCTGAGAAATCTCCCATAGTAAAAAAGCTGATTGAAGCTGGTGTTAAAGTGATTTCGGAAATCGAATTTGCAAAACCTTTTACAGAAGCACTTACAGTTGGAATTACCGGAAGTAATGGTAAAACAACAACAACAATGCTGACGTATCATTTGTTGAAATCGGCAGGTTTGAATGTGGGTTTGGGAGGAAACATCGGAAAAAGTTTTGCATGGCAGGTTGCCGAAAATAAATACGATGCCTACGTGCTGGAATTAAGTAGTTTTCAGCTTGACGGAATTATAGAATACCGGCCGGATATTGCCATAATTACGAATATTAGTCCAGATCATTTAGACCGATACGAGTATAAATATCAAAAGTATATCGATTCAAAGTTCAGAATAACAATGAATCAGACCGAAAGCGATTATCTTATTTATGATGCAGACGATGAGGCAAGCGCAGAATGGTTAAAGAACAACACAACAAAAGCAAAATTAATTCCTTTTTCACTGACAAAGAGTTTTGACGAAGGAGCTTCTATAAATAACAACAAAATGGAAATAAAGATCAACCAAGAAGAGTTTACAATGGAAACAGAATACATTGCGTTAGAAGGAAAACATAATATGAAAAACGCAATGGCAGCAAGCTCTGTAGCGAAATTGATGCAAATTCGAAATGCAACAATTCGCGAAAGTTTATCTAATTTTCAAGGTGTAGAACACCGTTTAGAAAAAGTATTAAAAATTCAGAATGTTCAATATATCAACGATTCAAAAGCAACAAATGTAAATGCTACTTTCTTTGCTTTAGACAGTATGAATGTGCCAACTGTTTGGATTGTTGGAGGTGTTGATAAAGGAAACGATTACAATGAATTGATGTCATTGGTTCGTGAAAAGGTGAAAGCAATTATCTGCTTAGGAATCGATAATCGTAAAATTATCGAAGCTTTTGGCAACGTAGTTGATATCATGGTTGAAGTGAACAACATGAGCGATGCTGTGAAAACAGCACAAAGATTAACAGAAAAAGGTGATGCTGTTTTATTGTCTCCAGCCTGCGCAAGTTTCGATTTATTCGAAAACTACGAAGACAGAGGAAAACAATTCAAACAAGCGGTGCACAACTTGTAGAGAAAAAGTTTCAAGTTTCAGGTTTCACGTTAGAAGGAACCTGCAACCTGAAACAAAAGAAACTTGAAACAAATTAAAGATTATGAAAGAGCTAGTAAACAAATTAAAAGGAGATAGAGTAATATGGTCATTCGTGGCTCTATTAGCGCTGTTTTCGTTTATGCCTGTTTTTAGTGCGAGTAGTAATTTGGCTTACATCGGTCATGGAACGGGGAATACATTGGGCTATTTGGTAAAACATCTGGCGCACATTTGTATCGGTTTCTTAATTATTTATTGGGTTCATAGAGTACCGTATCATTATTTCAGGGCGATTTCAAAAATTGCTTTGCCAATAGTATGGTTCTTATTACTTTATACTTTATTGAAAGGAACTGTAATTGCCGGAGCAAATGCGAGTCGTTGGATTCAGGTGCCCTTTATTGGAATCACGTTTCAGACTTCGACACTGGCTTCTATCGTGCTGTTTATTTTTGTGGCGCGTTATTTGTCTAAAACGAAAGAAGAAAACGAACCTTTTCAGGTTTCACTGATACAGCTTTGGTTGCCGGTTTTTATCACATTGGCCCTTATATTGCCAGCAAACTTTTCAACCACGGCATTGATTTTTGCTATGGTTATGATGTTAACGTTCATAGGTAAATATCCATTAAAATACATTGGTTTTATTATCGGTTCAGGAGTTGCAATGTTGGCGTTTTTCCTTTTGGTAGCCAAAGCTTTTCCTGACTCGAGATTCTTTAGCAGGGTATCAACCTGGGAAAGTCGTATAGCAAACTTTACCACAGATAAACCTGATGAAGATGATTACCAGATCGAAAAAGCAAAAATCGCAATTGCATCTGGAAGATTTGGAGGTTTGGGTCCGGGGAAAAGCGTTCAGAAGAACTTTTTACCACAATCTTCTTCCGATTTTATTTATGCTATTGTAGTGGAAGAATATGGTTTAGTGGGAGGAGTTTCGATATTGATTTTGTATTTATTGTTATTATTCCGATTTGTAATTGCTTCACATAAAGCCACTACGCTATTCGGGAAATTAGTCGTCGTCGGACTTGGTTTTCCGATGATATTTCAGGCGATGATCAATATGGCTGTTGCAGTTGAACTATTACCGGTAACAGGACAAACACTTCCTTTGATTAGTAGTGGAGGTAGTTCGATTTGGATGACATGTTTTTCACTAGGAATTATCATCAGTGTAACCAAGAAAGAGGAAGAAATTGCGGAGGAAAAAGAAGAGAAAGAAAGAAGGAAAGAAGCACTTCAAAGATTGATTGATAAAGAATTGTCAGAAGAAGATTTACCAGTTGATGAAATATATGAAGAAGAAGGATTGATGTACTCAATTGAGGATAATTCCAGAAATCCGATGAATGCAGTTTTAAATAAATAAGTTAAGAACAGTATAGTTTTTAAAGCGTAAAACTTTTAAAAATATGACAAATTATAAATTCATATTAAGTGGTGGCGGTACAGGAGGACATATCTATCCTGCGATTGCTATTGCGAATGAATTAAAGTTACAATTTCCTGATGCTGAATTCCTTTTTGTAGGTGCGCAGGATAAAATGGAGATGCAAAAGGTACCTCAGGCAGGTTATGAAATAAAAGGACTGTGGATCGCTGGTTTACAAAGAAAGCTGACGTTGCAAAATTTGATGTTTCCTTTAAAATTAGCTACAAGTTTATTAGAATCAAGAAGAATCATTAAGCAATTTAAACCCAATGTTGTAATTGGAACTGGTGGTTTTGCAAGCGGACCTTTGTTACAAGCAGCAGGTTCGGCGGGGATTCCAACAGTGATTCAGGAACAAAATTCATTTCCGGGTATTACAAACAAATTGTTGAGTAAAAAAGCCAATGCAATTTGTGTTGCCTATGATAATTTGGAACGCTTTTTTCCAAAAGAAAAAATTGTTTTGACAGGAAATCCAGTTCGTCAGGATTTAATTGATATTGAAAGTAAAAAAGACGAAGCAATTGCTTTTTATGGTCTTGATCCAAATAAAAAAACACTGCTGGTTTTAGGTGGGAGTTTAGGAGCCAGAAGAGTAAATCAGTTGATTGAGAAGGAATTGCACAGCATGCTTACGCAAGATGTTCAAATTATTTGGCAATGTGGGAAATTATATTTTGAAGATTATAAAAAATACAATCAGCAATACGTAAGAGTAGTTGATTTCATTGAAAGAATGGATTTCGTTTATGCTGCGGCAGATGTGATTATTTCACGTGCAGGAGCATCATCGGTATCAGAGTTGTGCATTGTTGGTAAACCAGTAATTTTTATTCCGTCACCAAATGTTGCCGAGGATCATCAGACAAAAAATGCACTGGCGATTGTAAATTCAAAAGGCGCTATTTTGTTGAAGGAATCTGAATTAGACAGTCAGTTTAGTATTGTTTTTGAAGCTTTATTAAAAGATGATGGAAAGCAGAAACAATTAAGTGCCAACATTAAAAAATTGGCGATGCCAAATGCGACAAAAGTTATTGTTGAACAAATTAAAAGGTTGTTATAATATAAAGTTTGGCTAAAATTATACAACGCAAAAAAGAAAACAGAATGCTATTTTAGGCATTTTGGGTTATTAAAGAAGAAAAATTACAAAGGCTTAGTTACTAGTTTTTTACAAAATCGGACTAGAAATAAATAGCTCAAAAAATAAAATTAAAATGAATTTAAATCAAATACAGAACGTTTATTTTATTGGTATTGGAGGCATCGGAATGAGTGCTCTGGCCCGTTATTTTAAATACATCGGGAAACAGGTTTCTGGTTATGATAAAACGCCGTCAATACTAACTAATGAATTGATTGAAAGTGGAATTGATATTCATTTTGAAGATAATATTGATTTGATTCCAAATGATTATTTTGTAGAGAATACGTTGGTGATTTTTACGCCTGCTGTTCCAAAATCACATTCAGAATGGAATTATTTTATCGAAAGAAATTATGAAATTAAAAAGCGTGCAGAAGTTTTAGGCATCATTACGAAAGACACTTTTAGTTTCGCAGTTGCCGGAACACACGGAAAAACAACAACCTCAAGTATACTAGGGCATATTTTATATGAAAGTGGAGCAGATGTAACTGCTTTTGTGGGAGGAATTGTTGAGAATTACAATTCTAATTTAATTGGAACCGGAAAAACGGTAACGGTTGTAGAAGCAGATGAATTTGACCGTTCGTTTTTACACTTACACCCAAATATTGCCTGTATCACTTCTATGGATGCTGATCATTTAGATATTTATGGAACCAGCGATGCTATTGAGGCTTCGTTTGTAGAATTTGCTTCGAAAGTTGAAGATAAAAGCAAATTGTTTATAACCAAAGAATTACCTCTTGAAGGAGTACAATGTGCTATAAATGAAGATGCTGTATATAAGGCGTTTAATGTTCGAATAGAAGATGGAAGTTATGTTTTTGATGTGCAGACGCCATCAGAAATAATGAAAGACTTGCATTTTGGCTTGCCTGGAAAACACAATTTAATGAATGGATTAATGGCTATTGCAATGGCTAAGACTTTTGGCACCCCGACCGACTTAATTGCAAAAGCCATTGCTTCATTCAACGGAATCAGAAGACGTTTTTCTTATCAGATTAAGTCTGAAAATTTAGTTTATATAGATGATTATGCACATCATCCAACGGAAATAAACGCTGTTTATCAAGCTGTTAGTGAATTGTATCCTGGACGTAAAGTTTTAGCGATTTTTCAGCCACATTTATTCAGTAGAACAAGAGATTTTGCTGATGGATTTGCAGAGAGTTTATCGCAATTTGATGAAGTGTTTTTATTGGATATTTACCCGGCCCGCGAATTACCGATGGAAGGGATTACATCGGATTGGTTATTAGGGAAAATGACAAGTTCGAACAAGAAAATTGTTGCAAAAAATGATTTATTAGCGCAAATCAAAGCCAGTGATGCGCCAATAATTGTAACAATAGGAGCTGGAGATATTGGTGAAATGGTTCCATCAATTAAAAAAATGCTAAATGAAAATATTTAATTGGGCAAATATTCGATTAATACTCATTTTTGGGCTTGTACTTTTTTTATATTCTTTCGCTCAACATCGAAATGGGGATCGAAAACTGAAGAAATCTATGGTTGTTTTTGTAGGAGAAAACACGCTGTTTGTTAAGCCGGAATCGGTTAATAAATTGTTAATAGAAAATAAAAGAGACGCTTCCAGTATCCGAAAAGATGAAGTAGATTTGAATAAGATAGAAAAAACCCTTGATACGCAAGACATGATTGAGAAGTCAGACGTTTTTGTAAGTATCGATGGAGTTCTAAAAGCGAGAGTAAAACAGAAGACACCAATAGCGAGAGTTTATGATGGTGATAACTCTTTTTATATTGACTATGAAGGACATAAAATGCCTTTATCAGACAATTTTACAGCTCGGGTTCCTCTTGTTTCGGGGGCAATAAATGAAAAAAATAACGAAGATTTAGCTGCTTTATTTCGCACAATTTATGACGATGCGTTTTTGAAAAAAAACATCATTGCAATACAAATTATGCCTAATGGCAGCCTAAAAATGTTTAATCGAAATTATAATTACTTCATCGATTTTGGAAGAACGATGCATGTTGATAAGAAATTTAGAAACTATAAAGCTTTTTTTCAAAAAGCAGTTTTAGATAGTTCGTTATACAAATACAATAAAATTGACCTTAGGTTTACGGAACAAGTAGTTTGCACAAAATAATAGAAAATGGAAAAAGATAACATTGCAGTAGGTCTAGATATTGGAACCACCAAAATCGTTGCCATGATAGGCAAGAAGAACGAGTATGGTAAGTTGGAAATTTTGGGTATTGGGAAATCCAAAAGTTTGGGTGTTGCAAGAGGTGTTGTAAACAACATTACGCAAACGATCCAATCAATTCAACAAGCTATTTTAGAAGCAGAAAATAATTCAGGTTATAAAATTAAAGATGTGGTTGTGGGTATCGCCGGACAACACATCAGAAGTATTCAGCATACAGATTACATCAGCCGTAGTAATCCGGAGGAAGTAATTGGCGAAAAAGATATTCAGCTTTTGATTGACCAGGTGAATAAACTGGCCATGTTACCAGGAGAAGAAATCATTCACGTTTTGCCACAGGAATTTAAAATCGACGGACAGTCTGAAATCAAAGAGCCAATCGGAATGTATGGTGGAAGACTGGAATCTAGTTTTCACGTAGTGGTTGGACAAGCTTCTTCTATCAGAAATGTCGGAAGATGTATTCAGAGTTCAGGAATCGAATTGTCCGGATTGACATTAGAGCCTTTGGCTTCGGCAGATGCAGTTTTGAGTCAGGAAGAAAAAGAAGCGGGTGTTGCATTGATCGATATTGGTGGTGGAACAACAGATTTAGCCATTTTTAAAGATGGAATCATTCGTCACACTGCAGTAATTCCTTTTGGAGGAAATGTAATTACAGATGATATTAAAGAAGGCTGCTCAATTATTGAAAAACAAGCTGAGCTTTTAAAAATAAAATTCGGATCGGCCTGGCCAGGAGAAAATAAAGACAACGAAATTGTTTCTATTCCTGGATTAAGAGGCAGAGAACCAAAAGAGATTTCGCTTAAAAACTTATCTAAAATTATCCATGCCCGTGTGGTGGAAATTATCGAGCAGGTTTTTGCAGAAATTAAAGCTTATGGACACGAAGATCCTCGTAAAAAATTAATTGCCGGAATCGTTCTTACAGGTGGTGGAGCTCAACTAAAGCACATTAAACAATTAGTAGAGTATATTACCGGAATGGACACCAGAATTGGATATCCAAATGAGCATTTGGCAGGAAATTCAAGCGAAGAAATTTCTAGTCCGTTGTTTGCAACTGCAGTTGGTTTGGTAATGAACAGCATCGAAAATAGTACACAAAGTGCTGTTAGAATGGAGTTGGTTAACGAACAGCCAAAAGTGGTTTACAGAAATGTGCCACCACAGCAACAACAGCCAGTTCAGCAACGATACGAAGTTGAAGAAAACTACGTTGAAAGAGTAGAAACTATTGAACAACAAAGAGAAGTTCGAAGTAACATGAAGGTTGAAGCAGAATCTACCGAAACAAAAATTAGAAGATCATTTTTTGATCGCTATGTCGATAAAATCAAAGATTTTTTAGACAACGCAGAATAAAATAATAATAGACGAAAAGGATTACTATTGGCCCCAAGTCAAGAAGTAAAAAATGTATTTAATAAGAATTTCAAAACCAAAAAGATGATGAGCAACTCAGAATTTGGAAGTATTTCATTTGATTTACCAAAAAACCAATCAAATGTAATCAAGGTAATAGGTGTAGGTGGAGGCGGAAGTAACGCAATCAACCACATGTTTAAACAAGGTATTAAAGGGGTAGATTTTATCGTTTGTAATACAGATTCGCAAGCATTGCAGAATAGTGCAGTACCAAATAAAATTCAGTTAGGGATGAACTTAACAGAGGGTCTTGGAGCAGGAGCAAATCCTGATGTAGGACAACAATCTGCTATTGAGAGTATCGCTGATATCGAAAAAATGTTGGACCGTGGTACTAAGATGGTATTTATTACCGCTGGTATGGGTGGTGGGACAGGTACTGGAGCTGCTCCGGTAATTGCGCAATTAGCAAAAGAAAGAGAGATTTTAACGGTTGGTATTGTAACAATTCCATTTCAGTTTGAGGGTAAAGTTCGTCAGGAACAGGCTCTTTTAGGAATCGAAAAATTACGTAAACAAGTCGATTCGTTAATCGTTATCAATAATAATAAGTTAAGAGAAGTATACGGAAATCTTGGTTTTAAAGCAGGATTCTCTAAAGCGGATGAAGTATTAGCAACAGCCTCAAGAGGTATTGCTGAAGTAATTACGCATCACTATACTCAAAATATCGATTTACGTGATGCAAAAACTGTTTTGTCAAACAGTGGAACTGCGATCATGGGATCTTCTGTTGCTACAGGTGAAAACAGAGCGAAGGAAGCTATTGTTTCGGCTTTGGATTCTCCGTTATTAAATGACAACAAAATTACAGGAGCCAAAAACGTATTGTTGCTTATCGTTTCTGGATCTAATGAAATCACGCTTGATGAAATTGGAGAAATCAACGATCATATCCAGGCAGAAGCAGGTTACAACGCTAATATTATCATGGGAGTTGGTGAAGACGAAACTCTTGGCGAAGCTATTGCGGTAACTATTATTGCGACTGGTTTTGATGTTGAACAACAAAATGAAATTGTAAATACAGAACCTAAAAAAATCATTCATACGTTAGAAGACGAGCAAAGAAGTGTTCATAATTTAACGAATAAATCGGTTACTTCTTTTGATTTAAACGCAGAAACACCTACTTCAAAATCAGAAGAAAAAGTTGTTTTTGATTTAATGGAAGATGAGCCTTTTGCTAATACTCATAATCCTGTAGTTCCAACTCCTGTTGCTCCAGTTGCAGTTGCTCCAACTATCAATCAGGAAGAATTAGTGGTGATGTCAGAGTTTATCAAAAATCTTGATGTAACTTTTGAAATCGTTTCGCCAATTACAGATATTGATTTTACTATTACAGCTCCTGCGGCAGAATTTGTTCAGGAAGTAAAACCAGTTCAGCAAAGAATTTTTGAAAGAGAAGAACAAACGACTTTCTCTTTTGATTTACCTCTTTTCAGATCTGAGCCAGAAGTGAAAAAAGAACCGGTTGTTGAGGAGACTAAAATTTTATTCGAATTATCAAACGAAACACGTAATATCAAAGTTAACGATCCAGTACAATTTGTACCGGTAACAGAAGTTGCTGAAAACGGAGTTATCAAATATTCTTTAGAAGAATATATGGAGGTTGAGGACAATTTAATGGCATCAAAACCAGTTGAAAAAGTGGTAGAAGATGTTGTTCCGGCTGAATTGAATATTCAATTAAAACCTAAAGTTGATTTTGCTATAGAAGCTGATTATTCTACAACTTCAAATGTTTCTCCAATGGAATTAACAATCGAAGAAACGTTACGTTTAAGAGCAGAAGAAAGAAGAAAGAAACTAAAGGAGTTTAACTATAAATTCCATAATAATGTTTCGAGAATTGATGAACTTGAAAAAGAGCCTGCTTACAAAAGATTAGGAATCGATCTTTCAAATAATCAGTCGAATACAACCAATTCAAGAATATCTGTTGGTACTGATAGTAATAACGATTTGCAATTGCGTTCAAACAATTCATTTTTGCACGACAACGTAGATTAATTTTACATTCATAATATTAGGATAACCCGAAAATTGGATTTAATTTTCGGGTTATTTTTTTTATCTTCGCACAGAATTTTAAAATTTGACTTCTTTAATATACTTTTAAAGTGAATCTTATTGTCATTTGAAGTGAAGTCGGGAATATTCAAATAATCATAACAATATATAAGCCTGGCTTATTTAAATAAAATAAAACGATGAGTTTACAAACATTAATCATGGACGAAATTAAAACGGCCATGAGAGCAAAAGATACCGTTGCATTAGAAGCATTAAGAGCTATCAAATCTGAAATGTTATTGGCTGCAACGGCTTCAGGATCAAAAGAAGAATTAACAGAAGACGATGAAGTTAAATTACTTCAAAGACTAGTTAAAACCCGTAAAGAAAGCGCAAGAATTTTCACAGAACAAAATCGTCCTGATTTAGCTGAACCAGAATTAGCTCAGGTTGCTGTAATCGAGAAATTTTTGCCAGCTCAATTAAGCGAAGAAGAAGTAGAAGCAGTTGTAGCAAAAATCATTGCTGAAACCGGAGCTTCTGGAATTGCTTCAATGGGTAAAGTGATGGGATTGGCTTCTGCTCAATTAGGCGGAACTGCTGAAGGAAAAACCATTTCTGCAATTGTGAAGAAACTTTTAGTATAAAGAATTTTAGGTTTTAGAGTTCAGATTTTAGATTGAATCTGAACTCTAAAATCAACAATCTACAATAAAAACGACCGCGTAGTTCAACTGGATAGAATATCAGATTTCGGCTCTGAGGGTTGGGGGTTCGAACCCCTCCGCGGTCACTATAAAAAAGAAAAAGCCNNGGCTTTTTCTTTTTTATAGTTAGAAGATCCATTTGATATTTTTTTTATTTTTACAAAACTGTGTTTACAGTTAATTTTGGTTGGAACGCCATCATGGGGCTTCAATTTCTGCATAATAATTTATTGTTTTTAAATCAAGGGAGAGATACTATAATTCGTAAATTTCACTCTGTTTTTTGTTTACATATCATCACTATTCTTATGAGAAAAGAACATATTGTAATTATCGAAAATTTATCCAATTATTCCATTAATTACTTAGTGGTTGGTGGGTGGGCAATCTTATTTAATGGATTTAAAAGACTTCCTAATGATTTAGATATTTGGATTGAAAACGAAAAGGAAAATATAGAAAAATTACAAAAATCAGGAATTATATCTGATACAGTTATAGAAGATAATTTTTATATTAAAATTGTGAAGAATAATTGCAAGATAGAATTGATATCACAAATGAATGGTCTGCTTTTTAAGGAGTGTTTTGAGAATAAAGGAACTATAATTGTTAATAATAACAATGTAAATTATTTAAATATAACGGACATTATAACAAATAAAAAACTTTTAAAAAGAAAAAAAGATATGATTGATCTAAATCGAATTTTATGCCAGTAACACTTAATTTACAATTACCACAAAAAGAATTTTATGTCTTTAAAAACGATTTAGAAGATATAAAATCAATCGCAGATTTTATCATTCCCGGGGATGAATTTCACTGGAATTATTATGATGAGTTATACAAGAATAATAATTATCTGTTTGAATTGTCTTGGGAATTTCATGACCTAATAACAAATGAGAGCGTTGAATTAAAACAATTCTACGGAGAGGAAGATATAGAAAAATTTCCTTTTAATTTTTATTATGAAAAATCGAATCCTGAAGACCGCAGGGTATTCTTATCTTCATGGGAGAATACAATAAATCCATATTTGTTAAATGATTTTTTGAATAAAATTGTGCTGAGCGATTTTTACAATGACCTAAATGAGGAAACTCAAAATCAGATTACTAAAACTATAAAGCTTACTGAAATAGCAATGAAATATGCAGTTAGAATAGGAATAACTATAGATCCTGATTAAAGAGGTAATAGCTTCTAAATGAAATATCACAAAAAAAGCCTGAGAATCTAAATTCTCAGGCTTTTTTTAATTGCTATTTTTCACAAATTTCTTTCAACTTGTCAAGAGCTTTTGGATAGTGGTCGTTCATATAATCTAAAAATTCTTCTACTGTGTCTAAGTCGACAGTAACGGTTGTGGTGCCATTGTTTTCTTCGAAGGTATAATTTTCAAATCCGTTTGCCCATTTTTCTACTTCTGGTCCTTCTGTTATTTCTTTATCGGCTTTTAAAAGTCCATAATGTTGAATAGAAACAAATTGGTTTGGAATGTTTTCAGCTATCCTGGAAACCATGCCTCCTTTTTCTCCTTTCTCATCTACACCAATAAACAGTATTTTACTTCCCTTATCCCAACTTCCTTCATAGGTAGACGTGGGGTTAAACAAGGCAGTCCATTGTTCATAAGTTGATTTATTGGTTGTGCCAAGCATAAAATCATATATCTTGGTTACAGGTGCCTTGATGCTTACTTTAAATTGTAACTTTTTCATAATGTTAATATTTGGTTGGATTACTCTTTTAAATTATTGTGGGTTGTGCTTGCTGCCGTTTTAGTGTATAATGCTCTCATCTTCAATGCGAAATTTAAAGCAGCAAATTTTCTAATAAACAAAATTATAGAAAAAATGGTAATTTCCATGATAGTATGATTTTGAAAATCATTTATAAAAATGCAGGAAAAATTGATTGAACAAATTTTTTTATCATGATAGTTTTGTTGTAATTATTAAAGTTTTCGAATTTTATTGAATACAAAAAGCGCTTAAATCAACGGGGATGATTTGCACTTTTTTTGTATAAATGTCTTATTCTGTCTTTTATAAGTCTTATTTAGTATGTGACTTGATCTTGACTTGCCTTTCTTTATGGTTCATTTGGATGTTTACACGATTTATTTCAATGCAGATTATTTTTTGTAATAATTGAGATTTAAAACTTGGTTTGTTTTATGCTTTTTTCCAGATGATAAAAATTATTGAATCATTTAAATTAAAATCAAATGAAGAAAATCTTATTTGTAGTTCTGGTAATTTCGCTATTTTCATGTAGCAATGATAATGTTATTGAAGACAAACAAGCTTCAGAGGAACTTACCGAAGAAATTATACTGTTGAAAGATTTCATTGCAAAGACTATGTCTGTTGATGTAAAACACATCTTTTACGATGTGATAGACAGTAGATTTATAATTGAAGAAGACATGATGATTTCTTTAGATCAAGTAAGGCAACAGTATAATAAAAAGTTGTTAAAAATTACAAATAAAACTACTCAAAATTATTATAATAAGATATGGCCAGAATATAGGTTCGTTACGATATTCATATCTTTCGAAGTTTCGTCAGAATGGAAAATTGCAATAAATAATGCAATAAATAATTGGAATACTACAAACACAGGAATCACTTTACACATTGTAAACTCTGCAGCAGAGGCACAAACAAAAATTACAGCTGCTCTAAAGGGAAATGTATCGGCTATTGCAAGTGCGGGTCTTCCAGGGGGTAAAGCAGGACAATACATTGAGATAAATACATATTACAATAATTTAGACGCAGACAGCAAAACTAGCGTAATGACTCATGAAATTGGTCATATTTTAGGGCTTCTGCATTCTGACACCACGAGTGGAACATATGTGCCCTGTACTCCACTTTCAGATAATAGTTCTATAATGTTTCCGCTACATGATGTATGGAGAACCGGAATTACTGTTTATGACAATGTTGCAATTAGTGTGATGTATCCTTTATTGGAAGGTACTACAAAATTATATAGGTATAAGAAAAATCAGTATTATTTCTACACAACTGATCCCTGTGAAATAATCTCAGATAAGAATGAGTATATTTTTGATGGCGATGCGGGTTATTTGCATTCTACTCCAATTTCAGGAACTGTTCCTCTGTATAGATCACTTAATGGTACTATTGTTAAAGATCATAAATTAAGTACAATACAAAAGTCAGCTGAAGATGTAGTTCTTGGATATGTTTATGTCACAAAAGAACCAAAAACAACCGCTCTTTATAGTAATATTTCAAGTTATGATTATTTCCCTACTGTTAACCATTATATGTACACAACCGTTACTAATGAAGATGTTGTAAAAAAAATAATTGTTGGTTATGTTCTAACAAAATAGTCTAAAGACAAATAGCAGAGAGAATTTTTGTTATTTGTGAGCTCGCAATTATGGGATGCTCTAATGATTATCATTGAGATCCTGAGATTGCTAAAAGAAATTTTTGATAAAATGTATAAAATCGGCCAGGGTCTAAAACAAAAACCTATTTCTTAATGAAATAGGTTTGTTTCTATCTTTAAACGAATGAATTGTTTATCCTACAATAAATCGTTAACTAATAATTTGTTTTTTGATAGCAATTCCAATTGATTTTCTCTCATGTCTACCCCCATAATAAAACCAAGTTTGTTTTTATATGCAATATCAAGCAAGCTTAGGAAAGCTTCTGCCAGTTCATTGTCTTCAAAATGTAAATTTTCTTTGTCAAGAAAAAGAAGTGCAACATCTTCATGTGTGATCCAATTTGTAATTCCCATTCGATCTTCAGATAAAAAATCATTCCAATCGTCAAGTTCTTCAATAATATTATAAGAGAGTGTTTTTATAGGTATATTAAAATTTCGGGCTACGCCACCTTTACCCAATCCTAGATGTGGATTGAAATCAGCGCAGGTCTTAAATAAATAGTATTCCAGAAATTTACAAAACTCATAATGACCGTCTAAGTTGCTTAAAAAAAGATTCTGACTATCATAGTTCGTAATTTTATGGAATTCATGATGGATTTTGAAAGTTTCGTCAAGTGAGTTTGAAATTGAAATAATTCTTCGAATATTCTGTTCAACAAGACTATTGATTTTCTCGTTAGATAAATGAGAAATACCTCCAGTAACATAATATTTTAAAAATTCCCGGCAGGCTTGAGTTAAATCACCGTTTTCTCCTTTTAGTTCCCGAACCACTTTTTTGTAAAATATCTGGTCGTCAAATAAATGTAAGGTACGCCAATATCCCATTTTCGTTGTTGATTTTTAAAGTATTTTATATGTCTTTCAAATAAAGATCGGGTCAAGTAGGATATTTTTATTTTTCAGACTCCTTCTTAGAATTCTTCACCAAAATAAAAACTGCAAATGCAAAACACAAGAAGTATATAACCGCCAGCACCGGCTTCTCGAATTTGAAAGTTTCAAAATCGAATTGCTTGAATAATGTTACACCTAAGATGATGGCAACAATCCAAAAGATAAAGTTGACTACTTTTTTATTTTCCATGATTTTCAGTGTTTTATAAGCTTTTTAATTATCATTTTTATTACAGATTCAAAAAATAATTAATAACGAAGATAGGAAAGAATAAGAGATTATTTATGTTTTTTTTGGATATGCATTTCTCGAAAAAACAAAAACTTGTAATTTAGCCCCGATAGCAGCGGTATCTCCCGATTTAGAAAAACAAGGCTTTTTAGCCGTAGTTTTTGTTAGTTGGGAATATAGCGGATAGCGGGACAAAACGTGTTTTGAAAACGAAAATCGTCTGCTCTAAATAAAAAACACAGACAAGAAAAAAGGTCTTAATAAACATATTTTACTATGTCAATTAAAACCTTTTTCAGTAAAATGAATTATATAATTAATCGATCACAACCTCTGCTAAGTTTTGATTTTCTTTGATTTTACCAAGCTGAATCGTTTGTAATTTGCGTTCTGTAATACCGTTTTTAGACGTATACACTTCAACCATAACGGTTGTTGGGCCGTTTTCGGTTAAGGTTCTTTCGCCAAAATAATTCGATTTGATGATGTATTTTCCTTTAACAGCATTTCTCAATAAATATTGTTCCGGACCGTAGCCTTCTGTGAAATCTTTAGAGAAACGGGCGCCAATTTCGGTGTCGCGATGTCCGTAATAACATTCTTCGTTGGTTGGTTCTATGATATGAAGATCGATATCCGTGTCCATTTGGTTCCAGTTTAGGATAATACGAATCGCAACAGGCATTTTGTTCAAATATTTTTTGTCCAGCTTTTCTGTTTTAATGCCACTGTGTTCCTGCATCATTCTGTTTAAATCCATTAAAATAATATCTTCTACACCAGAATATTGCCCGCTCATTTCACCGAAATAATTTACTTCTAAGGCTTTGATCAACTCATCAAAAGCAGCCTGATATTGTTTGTTGTCTTCAAGAGTCAATGCCAAATCGCGATGCGCCTGTGGTTCCTGTTCTCTCCATTTTGCAACCTGGCAGGCGGTAAATAAAGCATCTTCATATGTTCCCCACTGACGTAATACATAAGTCAGGGATTTGTATAATTGGTGATTTTCTAAGCCTAAATCAGCAATATTGCTCAATACTAATAATGCTTTTTCTTTGTCGCCATTGTCATAAAAGTAGTTGGCGACATCAAAATAAAAATTCGGATTGTTGATTTGGTCGGCACGCAATTCAAGATATACACTGTATCTTTTTTCTGCCGGAGCATTGGCTAATGCTTTCAAATAAATTCGGTCCGGATTCCAGGTATTTGTTTTTGTTTGATTAAAACTGGAATAACCCACTACAACATCCATATTGGAATCTACCACATTCTGATTCTGAATAGCATTATCAGCAGCGATTGCGGTACCAGTACCTACAGCAACACCGGCAACTTTTCCTGCCAAAGCTTTTTCAATAGTCATATTTGCTGAAACACTCTCAGAGCGTACCATCATGGCAGAAGAAGTAGTATAACTTCTTTTTTCTTTTTTATCTGATTCTTCGTCTTCTTCAACATCATCTCGTCGACTGCGGCTTGTTCCCATAGCAGTAACCACAACTGATTCTAATTGAGCCCCTGAATTATCCGTCATGGTTATTCTATAATTTCGGGTTCTTCCGGCTGTAACTTCCTGAGTATTCATTCCGATATAAGAAAAGACAAGAATTTGCCCGGAAGCTGCGTTAAGGCTAAATTTCCCATCAAAATCTGTCGCTGTACCAAGTTGAGTGCCTTTTATATTCACATTAACACCAGGCAGCGGAATACCACTTTGATCTAAGACAATACCTCTCACATTCCCATTTACATTAGCTCCGGTTTTTGGAGTTTTCGGCACAGGAACAGGTTTCGGAATAGTATATTTAGTATTCTTATCCCACCACGTTTTAAGCTGTTCGTAATAGCTGGCTACATTTTCCCAATTGCTAAACTTCTTTGCCTGAGCGCTTGCCATTTGCTGCTTCATGACGTTATCAAACTCTGCTCTTAATTCGGCAGGAGGAATAATATCATATTGAATATAATCGTGCAGACTTTCTAAAACAATGAGCGAAGTATTTTGCGTTACAATTCCGTAACGTTTTCCTAGCGCTTCAATTTCGTCAGCGTTTGTTTTGTATTGAATTTCAAGATTGGCAATTTTCTTTTGCGCCCACAATTTTTCGATACTAATTTCGCCCGAAACCGGAATTGTAGCATCAATATGAATTGTTTTTTCTAAAACAGGTTTTTCATCATAACCAAAAAGCAATACCACCTCATTTTTGCTTTTTAATGAAATTCCGGCAACGCTAAAACTTCCTGAAACCGGGGTTCCTGCCATTGGATACAAATCGGTTACCAGATAATTTTCTTTGATTCCCAAGAATTTTAAACTCTGATACATTAATTTATCATAAGCATCTTCAATTTTTAATTCATTTAGGTTAATGAAATTACCGCCTGTTTTGATCGCGTTATAATTCAAAAAAGCATAATCTGATGAGCCAAGCGAGCTAATGGTATAAATAGGTTTTTTGGTCGTAGTTAACACGTTTGCACTCAAAGAAGATAATCCATCTGTAAAGAATAAATACTCGTCATGAACCGGCAATTTGATTTTTGAAAATCGGGTACCGCCATCGTAAACCACATTTTCTAAAACTGATTTTAGAGAAGCCCAATCGCCATTTTGAATCGTATAAGTATTCTTTTTATCAAAGTTATAACCGGCAAAATACAAAGTCACCGACACGTTTTTTAATTGATTAAAATAGGCTGCAAGCAATTGCAGTTCTTTCTTAATGTTTCGGTTTTTACAGCTTAGCGAAACATCCCAAATCAAACCAATAGTAGCTGGGTTTTTCTTTAGAATTTTAGGATTATCCAAAATAGTATTGGCATAAAAATAATGCTGATCATTGACACTCTGAGCCACAACACTCGGAATTTCAGCACGAATCGGAATCGTAATTACTAATTTATCCTTAAGCTGATAATTCACTTTTTTAACCGAAGTCACATAAGACTGATTCTGATTTTCTAACGACAGAATTCCTTCATCATTTGCAATAGTTGGTGCCGCGGTTGCCCCCAAAACCGCGACATTCAACTCAAAAGCATCCAGTTTCCCGGAATAACTACTCAACATTTGATAGGACAAATGTGTCGCATCAAAACTGCTTAACTCCTGTTCGTAACCAATAATTACAATACGTTCTTTGCCCGGCATTAAAGGATAAATGCGGGTTCTGAAATTATTTCCTTCTACTTTTTCGAGTAATCCCGGATCGACACGACGATGCTCAACGGCTTCAAAAACTTGTTTTCCTTTGTTTTTATTTACCGGAACTGCTTCACGCATTTTTCCGTTAATATCAATCGCGTATCTCGAAACCGAAACCCCTTCCGGTAACGGAAATAGCAATTCGGCTTCCATCTGGCGATTGGTTCCGTTATAAAAATGCATTTCAGTGGTCGTGTACGCAATATTGCCCACGATTTTCACAGCAACCTTAAGTTGGTTTAGTCGGACTAAAGAAGAATCTTTTCCTTTTACATTCAATTGCGGACTTTGCGCCTGAGTAAATAATCCGAAGAATAACAGCGAAATTAGAAGTATGTTTTTCATAAAATATAGTTTTAAGTTTTCCAGAAGAAACTTCTCTATTACTATAGAGTACTATTTTTATAAAAAGGTTGGGACGAATAAAAAAACTTCTTCATAAAAAGACTTATAAAGAAGTTTGTTTTAATTTTAGTAGTTTTTTTAGGAGCTGTTTCCAGCTATCCGCTGTATCTTTTGTTGTGAACCCCACAACAAAAGGATGCCGCTCCTGTCTGGGCTAGGGCACTCGTTTTCAAAAGAAGATCATTTACCTATTTATAATATTTCGATTTATTTCGAATTTTCCAGAAAAGCATTGATATAATTGACTGTCAATGTCACATGTTGATGTTGCGGCGCATGCCCTGTTTGTGGTAAAACAATAAGTTGCGCGGTTGGTAACTCTCTGGTTAATGGATACCAGTTTTCGACTGCAAAACTAATATCATGATCTCCGCAAATAATTAATATTGGAGTTTTGGTCGTTTTAAGTTTTTCCAGAAAACCATCTTTGTCTTCGGTTAAGCCGGCACTACCCTGAAAGTAAAGCTGAAAAACATCCATAGTCGACGGAATTTTAGAAACGTCAATTCTTTGTGCGATTCTGTCGTGCGATGCTTTGGCTTCAATTTTACTTGCTTCTGATAGCGGTTCAAAAAAGAGCACAATTTCGTCATCAAAATCATTTATAGGTTTTAAGGCAGCATCCAGAAAAGCCTGCTCCAACGGAACAACTCTTTCGCCCGGAGGCCCTGTTCCTAATAAAACCGTTTGGGTAATTAGGTCTTCAAATAGGAGTGTGGCTACCTGAGTTACCAATCCTCCGTAAGACCAACCCATGATAATCGTTTTTTTAATTTTCAGGAAGTCAGCCAGATCCTTTACATCTTGGGCAACCTCTTTTAAATCGGTTGGTAAAGTTCCGGTGGAATAACCAATTCCGCTGTAATCAAAAGTGATGACACGATAATTCTCTGCCAATTGATCTAAAAACAAAGGATCCCAGGTATCAAGAGTTCCTCTAAACCTGTTTACTAAAATAATTGGGCTCCCTTGTCCGATAGAACGGTAGGCAATTTTTCGGCCCGGAACATCGGCAAATTCGGTTGTCGAATTCAGCGCGCTACTCTTTTGTGCATTCATAATAGATAAATTTGTTATAAGCATCAAAAATCAAATGAGGTTTTTAATGTTTTTCTTGTTTTTGAATTTTGTTTTACGACAAATTCAGAAACAATTTTGATGCCTTGGTTAAAATATTTATAATCCTGTGTTTTTTGAGATCTGGAGCGGTTTAATAGTTTTGGTTTTTATTTTATTTCGCTAAGGGAAAGGTACTTTAGCGATATTTAGAAAAATTATATTTCAATTGTACTACCAATTTTAGGTAAGTAAAGTTGCAGATTGGCGTTTGAAAAATCTTTCATTGCTTTTTCATGATCCATTACAATGAAACCAAAAGTATCATAATGCACTCCCAGAATTTTATTGACACCAACCAATCTTGAAGCTTCAATAGCTTCTTCAACTCCCATGGTGAGTCCGTCGCCAATCGGGAAAACGGCAAAATCAAGTTTGGTAAATTTTGGAATAAGCTGCATGTCTAATGTCAGGGCTGTGTCGCCGCTGTAATAGAAGTTTCCGTCTGAAGTCGTGAGCACGAAACCGCAGGCAATTCCGCCATAACTTCCATCTGAAAAACTGCTCGGATGTTGCGCAATCACGCATTTTACTCTCCCGAAATCAAAGTCAAATTTCCCGCCCGGATTGATAGGATGCGCGTTTTCGATTCCATTTTTTAAAAGCCAGCCGTAGATTTCAAAATTTCCCAAAACCTTGGCTCCGGTATTTTTGGCGATTCTTTCAACGTCCTGAATATGGTCGTAATGTGCGTGTGAAATAAAAATATAATCGGCTTTTATGGCGTCAACATCAACATCTTTTGCTAACTCGTTTGGCGTAATAAAAGGGTCGAAAAGAATGTTTTTTCCATTGGCATAGACAGAGAAACAGGAATGCCCGTAATAAGTTACTTTCATGATAAAAATAGATTTATAAATTAATAATGACTTATAATCGAATTAGTTGTCTTCTCTTATCCAAAAAATATACCAGTGAAATTTACTTTCAATTATCTAATGATCAAACAACTATTCTTCAAAAACCTTTTCGGTATCAACAGGATTGTTTTCCTGATACAGTTTTTTACCAATTTCACCACTGTCGCCCAAAGCACGACCTTTAATCAGCCAGGCGCTTCCAAAAGCAAATAGGGCAAGAGCCTCGAGAATTAAAGTAGAATAATGGAACCATTTAAAAGTTTCAGAAATGGGAACCAGAATCACAAAAACAATAATCGAATAACCGCAAAAGCGATAAATGTTATTTTCGTTTAACATACTTTTTGAATCTTGTGTTTCATTTTCCTGACCAATCGTAAAAACGTTGATGGCTAGTAAAGCCATGATTAAGAAAAGTAAAGCTGCAAAACTATAATGAAGCCAGCCCAGCCACTTCTCAGCGTATGGAATCAAGGTGTAAGTTTTATTGAAAGAATCTTCCGGATTCATAGGAAACAGTGCTACACCAATTGCCATAATCCCGGCAATATTGGTTAGCAGATTGTCATTTTTCCAAATTGAAGGATTGCCATGACCTTTATAACGAATTAAAAATAACCCGACAGCGGCCAAAGTTCCGGTAAAGATTTCCCGAAAATTGGTGTAGTAATAATTACTGATTGAAGGTTGCAATGGTGTTTTAAAAAAAGAGATATAAGATAAACCTACTAAAAGAATTGGCAGACTGATACCCAAATACCCAATAGCACGCCTGATTCTGCGATAGGTAAAAATATCAAAGTTTTCAATTTTAACCTCTTTGTTGTTTATCTTCATAGCCAATCGATTTGGTTTTTTAGAAAGATAAAGTTAAGAGATTATTTTTTAAGTAGTTGATAATTAAATGCTAAAAGGTTTTAAGCCGTTTTTTCCGAACCTTGTTTGAGGATATTTCTCCATGGAAAAAATAGTAGACAGAGATTTTAAGAATTAAAAAGATTTTGTTTCACGCAGATTTCGCAGATTTGAGCAGATTTAAATATGGATAATTTATCCGCACATATCTGCTTAAACCTTTTTACAATCTGCGTGAAAAAATATTTAAGTACAGCTATTACCGTAAAAGTTGCCAATCTTTGTAGAGTTTCTAGTGTGGTTCTTCATTCCTTAGAATGACAAGTTTGCGCAGAAGAGTAAACAAAATAAAAAAATCCGCCTAAATCCGCGTCATCCGCGTGCCATTAGTTTCAGTATTCAAAATCTTATTTTCTAGAAAACAAATTCTCTACAACCCAAGCCGGGCCAATCATTAAGAACTGAAGATCTTTCAAGAATGAAGGTTTTTTGCCTTCAATATTATGTCCGTAGAATTGTCCAATCCAGGCGATGACAAACACGCCGATAGAGAATATCCACAACGGTACAAACTGTCCGATATAATAGTTTACAACTAAACAAAGAGCAGATAAGATAGCGATCTTAATTGCCATTGCAACTGATAATCGAATGTAAAAAATGAGTACAAAAATTAAAACGACAGCAGCCCAATTTTCGATAATCGGAGCGTTCAGTTTTAATGTATTGGCAATTATTCCGCTTGGAATACTCATCAATAAACCCACTATCGAAAAGTAAATTGCCGGCACACAAACATAGTGAATCGCTTTGTTTTTCGGGTTCTGATGACTTACGGCATATTCTGCAAACCATTGGTCTAATGTTCTCATTTTTTTTGATTTAGGTATGTAAATCTAATAAAATTTGCTTCATTTTTTTCGCAGTCTGAAAGAATTGCAAATTCAAATACAAACCTTGATTTTTACAAAATGTTTTTGCATTTTTTCTTGAAAAAAGCAAATTTAACAAAGAATAGTGAGGTGATTTAACTGATAAATAGCAACTTGAAAAATGCACAAAAATCAAAGCCAAAATTTATTTGAAATTGTGAATATCTATTTCGCAATTAATCGATTTTATTTGCGTTAAAATCTATCTTTGACATCCTTAAATTAAATAGAAATGAGCGCAGTTTGGTACGAATGCAAAGTAAAATATAGAAAAACAGATGATATTGGTGGACAAAAGGTTACGACAGAACCTTATTTGGTAGATGCCATATCTTATACAGAAGCAGAAAGTAGAATCAACGAAGAAATGGCGGCGTATGTAAGTGAAGAATTTAAAATCACGAACATCAAAGTGGCGAATTATGCTGAGATTCATCCGTTCGAAAATGCGGATCGTTGGTTTAAATCAAAAGTTTCTTTAATTGCTTTTGATGAAGAAAGTGGCAAAGAACGCAAAACGAATATGTATTTATTAGTGCAGGCGAACGATGTAAAAGAAGCCTACGATAATACTGTTTCGGTTATGAAAGGTACAATGGGCGATTATACAATCCCGGCTATATCAGAATCGCCAATTATGGATGTTTTCCCGTATTTCAGTGGAGAAGAAGGAGATTTAGAACAAATCGAAAGATTCAATGCGCTTAAAGGTTCAAAACCAGAATTAGTAGCAGTAGGTGATATGGGCGAAAGTATTGAAGATTTGGTTGAAGCTGATAGTGAGTAATCCATCAAGATCATAAATTTATAAAGAGGACTTTTTTGGGTCCTCTTTTTTTGTTTAAAAAATATAATTATTAGCTAAGTTTGCCGGAGACAATTAACAATTAATAATTTACAATTGATAATTATACTCAAAAACCCCATCCCATAAAGCATCAATCGTGACAAGAGCCTTGTCTAACGAAACAACTTCCCATTTTCCATTCGTCTCAACGCCAAGACCAATGTTTGTTAGTTTATCTAAAGCATCTTTAACATCAAAATCAAGATCTGTATTTAACGTGTCTTTAAACCAGGATTCAATTTGATCATCAAGTTCTTCAGTAGTTAAAGGTTTTTCGCTTTTGTATAAAAACGTATACGCTAAAATGGTTTCCTTAAGTACTTCTTCTTCAGATGAATTTAAAAGAGAATAAAAAGCACCACTGTTATTTCCGAGATTTTTAAAATACAAACTGTCTGAAAGTATTTTCGAGTATCGAATTTTCTTATTTACAAAATTGTTGTATTGACGAAAACAATAAAGAGATAGAATTCCTAATGCGATTAATCCCTGATTTAAGGAAGTCTTACTGTTCAACAAATCAATCGCTTCGCCAGTTTCATAAGCGCCATACATATTAATCAATGCCGGAATTACTTTCGCACTTAACAATGAAATTCCACCAAAAATTCCCGGAATCCAAAGCAACATTTTATCTTTCAGAGACATTCTCGGAATGGCGTTTGGAAAAATGGTTTCCAAATCATTTTTAGGAACACGTTTAAAGATTTTCAAAACAACCGAACCCGGTTCAATTGGCATTTTGCCGAATTTAACTTTCTTTTCTTTTAGAAAATTAGTGTCGTTGTAATGCAGGTAAATCAGTACACGATCGTAATATTCGATTTCGACTTCTTTCTTCCAAAAAAAATATTTCTTTACCTTTTCTTTTGCTGTATGCTGCCCGCGAACATAGAATTCATAATCTTTAAAAGCATTAAAATCAATAGAAAGATTTAGGCCAATTAAATCTGATTCCTTAAAAGCAATATCTAAAGTTTCCTGATCAATACGTGTATAATTTCCGAGTTCTAAAACGGTTAAAAGTGTTTTTTTGAAAACCAAAAAATCACTTTTTCCTATGAAGTTTTTACGTTCTTTATTGCTTAAATCCGGATCGAACAAAGCGTAGTTTTGTTTCAGGTTTCGATTTAGATTAAAAGCTTCGTAATGGTAATAATGCTCGATAATATCGAATAATTTTTTAAAATCATCAGCCTTTTTAGGATCTTGGGCAAAAGCAGTAAGTTGTTGTTCGAGTAAGAATTCCTTATTAAAGGGAATATAATGTTCTCGTGTCATGTTTTGTGTTTCTTGGGGTACTAAGGTTCAAAGATACATCTTTTTTAAAGGTTCATAGGTTCATAGTGACAAAGGTGCAAAGGTTTTTTCTTAAAGATTTAAAGGTTATATTTAGTTTGTTATCATGAGATTAAAAGCTAACTAACTAATTACACTCTACTGTAGAGATAGTTCTGTTTCAGTATGTAATGCACAAACCCAATTATTATTTTCTTTAATCCAGGTGGAAGTACAAACACATTTCATGGAGGTGTTTTGTTTATTGTCCGCCATTTCTAATTCTATTTGGTATGCTGCCACTGCTGTATTTTCAGTAAGTAATTGCGTTTCTACATCAGAAATAGTCAATACTTTTATTTTATTACCATCAGTTGATTCAAACATCTTTTTAAAGGTGGCTTCATCTACACTTTGCAGACCCGTTTTGCCAGCTATTATACAAGGAAAATGAGTAAGATTTTTTACCGTTTCATAATCGTGATTTTCCATTCCCTGCCAGTATTTTTTTTCCAGTTCAATAATTTGCGTTTCCATAATTATCTTTACTTAGGTTAAACAGTAATACAAAGTTTACAATAATATTAAAATACATCTACACTTTTAACATAGATTTAATGGATTGTGAGAAGAATAATATATTGATTATAAGATGATTTGCATAAAAATTCGGAGATTATATTATCTTAATTTATTCTTTTTCCAGCTCAAAATTAGCCAATATGTGGATCTTGAAAGAAAGTAGAAATTTGTTGTTCGTGTAAGGATTCCTTATTAAAGGGAATATAACATTCTAGTGTCATATCAATTTGGGCTTGATTATCCTGGCATTTACAGAACGCAAAAAAATACCACCCGAAATTTGATTTTTGGGTGGTAAATTTGATTTTTTTTAGTTTTAAAGAGACAGTATCTTTATAGTTGGTTGCTTTTATTAACCTTTATAAAGCTGCTTTCATTTGCTGCATCAAGTTGTTTTCTTTGGTCAGAGGTTAAAAATGCTTTTACATTTTCAGAAAGCTGTGTTGATAATTGGGTATATTGAGTTTTTTTATCATCATCATTTAGTGCAGAATTAGTAAATAACTTGTCCATTTTTGCGTAAGATGAAAAACATGTTTTTGCTATTTTATTTTCTTGTTGTTTTGATAAAGAAACGATTTGTTTCATTTCGTCAGTTATTGCTTTCATCATTGTATATTGATGATATTGCTTTTGCTGAGTCGGTTTTAAGATACTATCTATAGCCGTTTGTTGCTGGACAGCAGCCACTAAATATGCTTGTTTGCTTTTTTTATAATTTAGATTTTCTTGCCATTGCTTTTCTATCAACCTAATTGCACTAACCTGTTTTGTCGTTAAATCAGTATACTTATAGACATCGTCACTGTTGTGAATTTTTATTTCTTGTGCCTTTATGGTTATTGTTGCACAAAAAAACAGTAATCCTGAGATATATTTTTTCATTATTTATTTACTGTTAGTATTGTTCAATTAAACAGTTATGATTTAATCAGGGATTAATGTGCCCATTAATGTTGATGGACAAGTATTTCCTTCCCATGAATAGGTACCTCCACAAGATCCTGGAGTATTTGCGGAATTATAGAAATCAGATATACTTACTGTAAAATTATATTTAGTGCCCTTAACTACATTTATTCGGGTAAGTAAGGTTGTACACTCAGGATTAGTTCCGATATTAAAAGACCCCATTGGTGTTGACATACCTGTCGCAATTGTTGATCCATTTGAAAGCAAATTAATTTGTGTATTTGTAAATGCAAGTGTAGCTGACATTTGGTATGAAGTATAACTTAGCCAGGTATAAGCTGCTAACTGCAGTATTAATTTTCCCGTTGCAGGTGCTGTATAACTGATATTAGTAAGGCCAGGAACAGCAGATGGTGATGATGTTGGAGCTCCTGCTGAGCTTTTGCCTGAACTTTGTACAAAAAATGCAATACTAGAAGATCCTGGTATATTTGCTAAAGGTTTCCAGATTATATTTCCTGCATTATCTGCAGACGTGGCAACATAACCAGTTCCCGGTGCTAGACCATCAAGACCTTGACTAATTTGTGCTGTTTGTGTACTTGTTTTGCCGGTTGCCGTGATATTTGCGGCATTATTTATATTTTTCCCATTCATTAACAAATCTTTTGTTGCAGAATGATCTCCTAAGTTATCACCACCAAAGTTTGCTCGTGACACATATTTTAAAACGCCATTAGCATCACTTACTAATACATTATCAGTAGCAGCACCTGCTTGCAATCCTTGAATGGCGAGAGTATAAGCAGAAGTTGTGGTTAGAACAGAAGATTTCATTAAAGTGCCTCCTAATTGGATGTAACCATCGCTTGCTGTCAAACCATTATTTGCGTAAGGACTAATATTTAATTTTTCTCCATATTGTGTTACTACTGTTTTTGTCTGAGCTATTATGAATCCACATTGGATTAATAACAATAAGCATATTAATTTTTTCATTTTAAATAATTTAGCTGTTTTTAGAATTTTAATGATCAAATACCAGGAATAAAATTTTTTAGTTTTAAGTCGTAAAAATCAGTGCAAAATTAATGTGTTAATGCGGGGGTTTTTGTCTGAGAAAGTTTAAGTTATAATAGAATAGGGTTATTTTATTTTGGTTTTAAATTACTTAAAATAAGAGTGTTAGTAGGTAGTATCAGGTTTAAATAAAAAAGATCTGATAGTATATATAAGCGTCAGTTTGAAGCAAAGAGGACTTGAAACATAGAATTGTCCTTAAGAAGTTGGTACAAAAATCTGCTTATTATCTTTAGATTTAAAATTAATTCTCAATTTTAGATATAAAAAAAGCGCAAATACCAGGATACTTGCGCTTAAAAAAAAACTATTTGGCAACGGTTAAAGTTCAAAAAAATAAAAGTGAGAACCTATCGTTACCGATCGTCTCACTTTTGCCCCAAAAAATAGTATTAAACAATCAAGGTCTTCTACCTACTGAAAACCATGATAAAATATGTTCCACCATATGGATGCAAGTATAGGAATTAATAAGAACTAAGCATCAGGTATTTATACGGGTTTTTATTTAGTAAGTATTGTTTTTTCTTGTTTATATTTCTTCTTAAAAATTACAACTGGCAAAAGTAGAATCTCATTCGTCAAACTCTTCTTAATAAAACTACAATTGTGACAGGAGCTATTTCTATTAGCCTACCTTACAAAAAAACAAATGGGCATAGAAGAGAAGGTTAGGAGCGTAGAAGTACTGTTTGATCGTCTTGAAATTGAAATTAAAACCTTTCAGTCTGAAACAGATTTACATTGTAATGCTGGTTGTGGCAAATGCTGTTCGACGCCTAGTATTGATGCTTCTCCATTAGAGTTTTTACCGTGGGCATTTCATTTATTTTTGAATGGCAAAGCCGAAGAAACCTTAAAAGAGTTAAACAGCATTGCTGCTAAAAATTGTTTTTTATACCGCTCACTTTCCATTCTGGAATACCACAAAGGAAGTTGCAGTAATTACCGTTATCGCGGTTTAATTTGCCGTCTTTTTGGTTACGGTGCCACGACAGATAAATTTGGAAAACTAAGATTAGCCACGTGCAAAATTATAAAAGAAGAACAGCAAGAAAACTTTATGAAAGCAGAAGAATCGATTAACAAAGGAACAGCTATTCCTGTTTTTACCCATTATTATATGCAGTTAGCGCAAATTGATCTTAGAATGGGCGTTACCTTGCTTCCCATAAATGATGCTTTGAAAATAGCGATTGAAGAAGTTTTGCATTATTATGCTTACAGGCCATTTCCTGGTGGGTTGGAGCATATTGCTTAAAGTGAAAAAATAGTTTTGGAACGACTCATCACATGGATATTACGCAACGTAACATCAAAAATCCTGCAATAGGTTTATTCCTTATTGTTGTAAATTTGATTGACATGATTTGACAAGTAATCCAATCATTTTAAACAAAATCATAATAGATATGGAAAATACAACCACTACCAAAACTCAAAATTTCTTCAGAATACTTTTAGGACTCTTTATGATTACCGCAGCAATGGGGCATTTTAGTTTTCAGCGAATTGATTTTCAGGCACAAGTTCCGAATTGGGTTCCGATGGATAAAGATCTTGTAGTAGTACTTTCGGGAATTGTAGAATTGGCAATTGGCCTGACGCTGATTTTTCTAACCCGTTATAAAGTACAAATAGGTATTGGGCTTGCTGTATTTTATGTGCTGGTTTTTCCTGGAAATATTGCTCAATATCTAAACGGAACAGACGCTCTGGGCATGAACACGGATCAGGCCCGATTGATTCGTTTGTTTTTTCAGCCTGTTTTGATTTTGTGGGCTCTGTGGAGTACGGGGGCGTTGGCTTTTTTGAAAAAGAAAATTTAGTCTACTCTTACTTTATTTTTTCTCTTACGCTCGCGCTAGAGGAGGAGATTATTTCGACATTAAAATAAAATCTAATATGGTTTCAACAATTATTTTAAGCCAGTTTTTCTTTTTATTTGGTGCTTCTGTTTTTTTCATGTCTTTATACTTAGGAAATATCTGTAAAGATATATTTTTTTAGTACGAGACAATTTTTCTTACTCGGATTAGCAAATCTGGGCTATCTTCTTTGAGTTGTGACAATGGAGGTTCTTTAATTAGAAAAATTTATAGATTGTGGATACCCATTGTTTAATTATCTAATTGCCACATTTTTTCAATTATCTAATTCTCAAATTATCTTATTTTCTAATTCCCAAATTCCCTAAATTTGCGACTTATGAAAAAAGCTTTCCAACTCTTCGACTTTACCCAAAAAGTCAATTATAAAAACGAAATTTTAGCCGGATTAACTGTTGCCATGACCATGATTCCAGAATCATTGTCGTTTGCTATTTTGGCTGGATTTCCGCCTTTGGTGGGTTTGTATGCCGCTTTTATTGCGGGTTTGGTAACAGCAATTTTTGGAGGAAGACCAGGAATGATTTCGGGAGGAGCAGGAGCAACTGTGATTGTTTTGATTGCTTTGATGAAATCGCACGGAATTGAATATGTTTTTGCAGCCGTTGCGGTGGGCGGCGTAGTGCAAATTTGCATCGGACTTTTTAAACTCGGAAAATTTATTCGGTTGGTTCCGCAGCCTGTAATGTTTGGCTTTGTAAACGGTTTGGCAGTTGTGATTTTTATGTCGCAGCTGGAGCAGTTTAAAACCATTGTGAACGGTCAGGTTTCGTGGCTTCAGGGAACACCACTCTATATTATGTTGGGACTGGTCGCGCTGACGATTGCAATTGTTTTGATTTTTCCTAAAATAACAAAAGCAGTTCCAGCGTCTTTAGTGGCAATTATGGTTGTTTTTGCTTTGGTTATTATCTTTAATATCGAAACTAAAACTGTTGAAGACATTGCTTCTGTTCAAGGCGGTTTTCCACCTTTTCATATTCCGGATATTCCAGTTTCTTTTGAAACTTTTAAAGTGATATTTCCTTATTCTGTAATCGTTGCTGCGGTTGGTTTAACAGAAGGTTTGCTTACGCTGAATTTAGTTGATGAAATCACCGGAACTCGTGGAAACAGCAACAGAGAATGTATTGCGCAGGGAAGTTCAAATATCTTAAACGGTTTCTTCTTCGGAATGGGAGGTTGTCCAATGATCGCACAGACTTTAGTAAATCTTGGAGCAGGTTCAAGAGCCAGACTTTCGGGAATTATTGCTGCGTTGACTATTTTATTGATTATCCTTTTTGGAGCGCCAATAATCGGAAAATTACCTATGGCAGCGTTGGTGGGCGTTATGATGATGGTAGCGATTACAACTTTTGAATGGGCGAGTTTCAAAGTCATCAACAAAATGCCAAAACACGATATTTTCGTTGGAATCCTGGTTGCAGTTGTGACTATCTTACTTCACAATTTGGCTTTGGCAGTATTAATTGGAGTGATAATTTCAGCTTTGGTTTTTGCGTGGGAAAGTGCAAAAAGAATCCGTGCACGTCATTTTATCGATGAAGCCGGAATCAAACATTATGAAATTTATGGACCGTTGTTTTTTGGTTCGATTGCCGCCTTTATGGAGAAATTCGACATACAAAACGACCCAAATCATATTATTATAGACTTCAAAGAAAGTCGCATTGCTGATATGTCGGCCATAGAAGCATTGAACAATTTAACTAAGAAATACAATCAGCTTAATAAAGTTGTCGAACTCAAACATCTAAGTGAAGACTGCAGAACCTTACTCAAAAATGCCGAAGCAGTTATACAAGTAAATGTGATCGAAGATCCTACGTATAAAGTGGTTTCTTAATTTTTAATTGATAAATCAAAAAATTCCTCCAACCGAAACTTTTTTAACTTCTGATATTAATTGTCCATCATTAGTAAAACCTTCAATTAAAACCTGTATTTCTTTTTGCTGATTCTTTGGAATTTTAATTTGAAAGTCCTGATGGTCGTTTAGCTCGATGTTTGGCGACCAGTTCAATGTGCCGAAATAATTAAATTCATCCTGATTTTCAAATGGAGCAGTTTTGTAATTGAGGTTTTTTGCGAAACCTTTTGTTACGATTAGCGTTGTAAATTTTGGTTTGAAATAATTGTTACTTTGTCCGGTTTTCATGAAAATTTTAATTGTTCCATGCCCTGTAATTGAAGTATCAGAACTTCCAGTCTGATCAATGTAGATTTCATCTACCTGATCTAACGTTATATTGAAAAGCTGATTAAAATCGAATACCAGAAAATTGTCAATGTAAATATTTGGAGAACTCGCTGATTCACCAAGAAAAGAACTTCTCTTCTCTTTTACATATACAGTAAAGTCAGTTGGGCTAACACCTGCATTATAGCCATTTGAAGACAGAAAACTCAAGACACTTCTGTATTCTTTGCCATCAAATTTAAAGGCTTTAGCCATAAGACTCATGTCCGATTTATGAGTAAAAACTTCTTTTTTGAAGGTATTTTTTATTGCTACTTCTTTTAATTCACTAGCTTTTACTTTAGGTGGCTGGAAATCAAAAACATTATCAGCGCTTTTTATTACAGGACAAAATGTTTTTTCGAATGATGGTCCCAAAACAAATCGAGGTTCATTTCGGGCAATTCGGGCTTCTATTTTAGTTGTTACAGTAATGTTTTTTTCATTCGTCATTTGTAAAGCTAAAACAGTCGAATCCTGAACAAAAAAATGTTCAAATTTAAAATCATTATTCTGATCGATAGTTGTTTGCTCAAATAGATTATTTTTTAATGCAACAAGAGAAATTTTGTTATTAGAATTCGGCTTTAGTTCTTTCTCTACTTTGCCATTTATAGTAACTCCTTTTTCAAATTCAAAACTGATTTTTGGCGGCCCTGATTTAATATTCTCCCATAAATATTTCCCTTTGTTCTGATTAAGCAATAATAGCTCTATGTCTTTTCTTCGGGTTTTATTGTCCGGATTAAAATAAAAATAAGTATCGGGTTCTGGTTTTTCTAAATAGGCATTTAGGTAAAAAGTGCCTAAAATTGTTTTTTTTAGGTTGAGGCAGACGCTCTTTTCAGGAAGAACACTAATGCTTAAATATGCTTTATTCACGTCAGCTTTTCCGGATAATATAATGCTGTCGTTAGACATTGTTTTTGCATTTAATGTCGTAGACGGATTTCCCCCCTCCTCAATATACGTTAACCTTTCTGTGATTTCATTTAGATCTTCATCCAATACCCTAATGGCATTTACTCCATTTGATAAATATTTTTTGTCAAAATAAAATGGTTGTTCCGTTTTGTTATTGTTGAAGGTAACTTCCTGCTGCATCGAATTTCCATTTTGTTGAATAAGGACTGTAAATTTTTTATTTTGATAAGATTGACGCCCTTTTTCATTTGTCTTTAGAATAACAAGTAAATTGAGGTTTGCCGGATTATTAGGAGCACTTAAAATAAGTCCAGTTTCTGCAATTTTCCCCAGAGGTTGTGTTATTTTTAATTTGTCATTATTAATTTTAAGAGTGTATTTTTCGCTTAAATCGGCTTTTAGATAAAAAACTCCGTATCCCATTTGGTTGGTATGAAAGTGCGTAATTTCATTTGATTTGGAATCCAAAATAATACCATCCGCTATTTCTATACCTGTTTTATTGCAGTCTGTAATCTTAATACCAATCGTATTAACGATATCATTTAATATAATTCCGCCTTCGGGGAATAAGCTTATTTCTGCTGTTTTCCAATCAGGTTCTTTGGTTTCAAATGTATAGCGTGTTTTTTTATCAATAATTTCAATCGTCTGATTAAAGGAATCATCTTCTTTAAAATTATTCATCCAGTTTGTATAGAAATGAAAGTGATATTTACCAGACTTAAATTTTTCATTTAAATGAATCCCACCAGAAAAAACGCCATATTGTGCAAAGAGTAGTTGTTTCTCAACGATTTGGTCTTCTTCATTATAAACAACTAATTGAACATTAGTAGTGTTGCTGTTTGGGATATTATTGTTTTTACTGAGAATGTATCCTTTAAAGGCAATATCTTCATCATTTGTAAAAAGGCTTTTGTTGAATTGTATATGGATAATCTCACGGTCCTGAAAGAAATAATCATTAAGGTATTTAGTAATTTTATCCTGATTGGAAGTAGTCTGTGCGAAAGATTGTAAACAGTATAGAAAACTAAAAAACGTGATGATTAATTTCATACAGAGAAAATATTAAAGGCAATTTTGATATTGTAATTAAAGTTATAAATTTAGCTATAATATTAATCTGTAATAGTTAAAAAAATATATAATGCTTTTAAATATTATTAAAATGTAGTAGTAAATAAGAGTATAAAAATTAGATGCCAATCTTAATTTGTCAATGTAGTAATTGGATAATGCTATAGATTGCGTATAATAATTATCTAATTATCTAATTGGCACATTATCTAATTTGTAAGCATGTTGCTCACTTCACTGAACTTACCATCAACTTCTTCGATTTTTAATCCCAAAATATGTGCAATTAAAGGATAGACTGAAACGTTTTGAAAGGTTTTAACTTCTTTATCTACTTTGAACGCCGGGCCTTTTGCATAGAAAATAGCGTGCATGTCTTTTTCTTTATTGTCGTAACCGTGGGTTCCGCCTTTTATGTTTTGCGTCTTCTTGTTTACTAAACTGTATCCTTTTTTGGCTTCAATAACAAAATCATGCACACGCGGATTTGTTCCGTAGTGCAATCTCTTCGGTACTTCGGTGGATCTCCAGAATTTGATATGCGGTACTTTTTTCAGGGCTTTAGCAATCGAATCCTGAAAGCCCGGTTTTACCTGTAAACTCATAATTGGGTTAATTACGTCTTTGTAACCCAGCCATTCCGGTTTTAGATAATCTAAAATGGCTACTTTTTTATCATTGCTGATATCAGCCATTCCGTGATCAGAAACAATAATTAAATTAATTTGTTTTCCAATGGCCAATTGATCCAGTTTGGATGATAATTGTCCCATAACCGAATCCATTTTGATGACCATTTTTTCGTTTTCTGGAGAAAGTGGTCCAAAATTATGTCCTGTATGATCTGGTTCGTCAAAATATAAAGTAATCAAATGCGGGCGTTGTTTTTCAGGAAGTTCTAACCATTTTATGACGGTATCAATTCTGTTTCCGTACGGAATCTTATCATCATAGTTTTTGTAAATACCCGGTCTTTTTTTATCCGTATCTGATCCCGGCCAAAAGAAAGAAGCACTTTTTACGCCTTGTTGTTCCGCTACATTCCAAATCGGATTTCCTCCATAAAAACGGGAATCATTTTTAGCATTTGTCGACAATGAAAATGATTCATTCAAAGCGCTATCATAAAAAACATTATTAATGATCCCATGATGATCCGGATAAAGTCCCGTTACAATCGCATAATGATTCGGAAAAGTTTTGCTTGGATAAGAAGGTCTCATTGATTTGGCGTGAACACCTTCTTTGGCTATTTTATTGAGGTTGTGAAGCTTAAAATGTTTGGCATAATCCCAACGAAATCCATCCATCGAAACCAAAACGACATACGCGTCTTTACTGGATTGTGAATAAGAAAAAGTGGAAAGAAGTAATAAAGTAAAAGATAATAGGTGAGTAGTGAATTTTCTCATTTTGCAATTTTAATAGAACCGCAAAGGTAGAGATAAGAGATTTTTTAAAGAAAAAGAGAATGTTAAATAAAAAAATAGCCACGAATTCACGAATTTTTTGCAAATGCTTTGTTTGAAAAAAATTAGTAGCCACAGATTTCACAGATTAAAAGGATTATAATCTGTGTAATCTGTAGCACAAAAAATTAAGCACAAAGATTTGAATACTTAATTCGTGAATTCGTGGCTAAAAAAAACGCCAGATAAAAATCTGGCGTTTTAAGTTTTAAGAAAAGAACGATTACATCATTCCTGGCATACCGCCACCCATTGGCATTCCGCCAGCACTTTCTTCTTTAATATCAATTAATGCACATTCTGTAGTAAGGATCATTCCAGAAACAGATGCAGCATTTTCTAATGCAACACGAGTTACTTTTTTAGGATCGATAATTCCAGCTTTTAGCATGTCTACATATTCGTCAGTTTTAGCATTGTATCCAAAATCACCAGAACCTTCACCAACTTTTGCTACTACTACAGAACCTTCAAGACCTGCATTTTCAACAATAGTTCTTAATGGAGATTCAACAGCACGAGCTACGATTTGAATTCCGGTTGCTTCGTCAGCATTATCTGCTTTAAGATCTGCTAGCGCCGCTTTTGCTCTTAATAAAGCAACACCACCACCAGCAACAATTCCTTCTTCAACAGCAGCACGAGTTGCGTGTAACGCATCGTCAACTCTGTCTTTTTTCTCTTTCATTTCAACTTCAGAAGCAGCACCAACATAAAGAACGGCAACACCACCAGCTAATTTAGCCAAACGCTCCTGCAATTTTTCTTTATCATAATCAGATGTAGTAGTTTCCATCTGAGCTTTAATTTGGTTTACTCTGTTTTTGATGATGTCAGCTTCGCCAGCACCACTTACAATTGTAGTATTGTCTTTATCGATAGAAACTTTTTTTGCAGTTCCTAACATTTCGATAGTTGTATTTTCAAGAGTGTATCCTCTTTCTTCAGAGATTACAGTTCCACCAGTTAAGATTGCGATATCTTCTAACATTGCTTTTCTTCTGTCTCCAAAACCAGGAGCTTTTACAGCAGCAATTTTCAAAGCACCTCTTAATTTGTTTACTACCAAAGTAGAAAGAGCTTCTCCGTCAACATCTTCAGCAATAATCAATAATGGTTTTCCTGATTGTGCAACTGGCTCTAAAACCGGAAGTAATTCTTTTAAAGAAGAAACTTTTTTGTCGTATAATAAGATGTATGGAGAGTCTAATTCAACTTCCATTTTCTCTGGGTTTGTTACGAAGTAAGGAGAAAGATATCCTCTGTCAAACTGCATACCTTCAACAACGTCCACGTATGTGTCTGTTCCTTTAGCTTCTTCAACAGTGATAACACCTTCTTTTCCTACTTTAGCGAAAGCTGTAGCGATTAGTTCCCCAATCACTTCGTCGTTATTTGCAGAGATAGAAGCAATTTGTTTGATTTTATCAGAATCACTTCCAACCACTTTAGCTTGTTTAGCTAAGTCAGCAACGATAGCTTCAACCGCTTTATCGATACCACGTTTCAAATCCATTGGATTTGCACCTGCAGCAACGTTCTTCAAACCTTCTTTAACGATTGCCTGAGCTAAAACTGTAGCAGTTGTAGTTCCGTCACCCGCCAAATCATTCGTTTTAGAAGCTACTTCTTTAACCATTTGCGCACCCATGTTTTCTAATGGGTCTTTTAATTCGATTTCTTTTGCAACAGAAACACCATCTTTAGTAACAGTTGGTCCACCAAATGATTTTCCGATAATTACGTTACGACCTTTTGGTCCAAGAGTTACTTTTACAGCATTTGCTAATGCATCAACACCACGTTTTAATCCGTCACGTGCTTCAATATCAAATTTTATATCTTTTGCCATTTTTGTTTTTTGTTTTATTATGTTTCAAGTTTGAAAGTTTCAAGTTTCAAGTTTTTTGTTCCCCCTTTGGGGGTTAGGGGGCTATATTATTGCAAGAATGTCATCCTCGCGCATAATCAAATAATCAGTTCCTTCCAATTTTAATTCTGTTCCTGCATATTTACCATAAAGTACAGTATCGCCAACTTTTACGGTCATTGTATGATCTTTAGATCCGTTTCCTACTGCCACAACAGTTCCTTTTTGTGGTTTTTCTTTGGCAGTATCTGGAATAAAAATACCTGACGCAGTTTTTGTTTCAGCTGCAACAGGCTCAATAAGTACGCGATCTGAAAGCGGTTTAATGTTTAAGGCCATGATTTTATAATGTTATAAGTTATACGTTTTTTAATGTTCAATAAACTTTCAGAAATTGTGCCATGCTAGTAAAACTGACATTATTTCTTAAAAAAAATGCCAGCTTTGACAGGCTGGCATTGTATATTTTATTTCAAAACTATTATTTCGCTGCTGGCGTTGCCGGAGCAGGAGTTTGTTGAACTGGTGCAGCTGGTGTAGTTGCAGGAGCTTCTGTTTTTTCAATAAGTTTAGAATCAGTATCACTTAATGATCCTGTGAAACTTAAGCTTGAAAGCAAAATTAAAGCAATCAGAATAGTAGCTAGTGTCCAGGTACTTTTATCTAAAAAGTCAGTTGTTTTTTGTACTCCACCTAACATTTGAGTTCCGCTAATTGTAGACGATAATCCGCCTCCTTTAGGGTTTTGAACCATGATTACTACGATCAATAGAAAACAAACTATTGTGATTAAAACTAAAAAAATTGAAAATGTGCTCATTGCTTAATTATTATTGTTATTTTGTTGTAAAATCTTAATATCCGAAATACGGTCTGCAAAGAAACTAATTTTTTCTGGATATTTCAAAATTAATATTTCATATGCTTGTATGGCTTTTGTATATTTTTTTTGTTCCAAATATACTCTGGCCAAAGTTTCAGTCATTAGGTAAGAATTCTCTTCTTTATCACTGTCTAATTGTACCGCTGGCGTTATTGCAGTCTGTCTTATCGGAGAAATTTTCGGGTTTGCCTCAATAAATTTATTGATTATTTCTGCTTTTTTCTTCTTCTCTTCGTCAATTGTTTCAGATTCAGTTACATTTTCAATCGTGTTTTCTACTTTTTCAATTGATTCTGCTTCTTCAGGAGCGTCTTTTGTCCGGTCAATAGGTTCTGTTTTGGCTAACTGAAGCCATTCCTGAAAAGAGTGTTTTTCATTAGCAGAAAAATCCAAAGGTTTTCCGATTTCCAGATTTTCTTCGGCTGTTTTTACTGTTTCTGAAACTTCTATTTCTTCTGGCTCTTCACTCGCTTGTGGTTCGTCAATTACAGGTACCTCTTCAAAAACAACTGTCGTAGCTTCTTGTAGTGAATTATATGTGGACTCTTCAATTGGCTCAACTCTTATGCTCGGTATTTCTTCCTCTACAATTTCATCAAAGAAAGTTGGAGTCGGTTCCTTTATAATAGGTGTAGTTTCAATAATTGGATTCGTTTCAATAATTGGAGTATCTTCAATAGTTGGCGTTGCTTCCTCAAAAGAATCTAAAGTCGGCTCTTCGATAACCAGCTCGATCGGTTTTTCGTCCACTTTTAAAGGTTCTTCAAAAGTAGTGGGTGCCACTTCTTCAAAAGAATCTAAAGTCGGCTGTTCGATAATCGCCTCAATTATTTTTTCTTCAACTTCTAAAGATTCTTCAAGTGTAACTGCTGTTACTTCTTTAAAAGAATCTAAAATAGCTTGCTCCGTAACTGTTTCAATTGGGTTTTCTTCAACTTCTACAGGTTCTTCAGCGGTAATAGTAACTACTTCTTCAAAAGAATCTAAAGTAGGTATAATTGTATCAATCGGTTTGTATTCAATTTTTACAGGCTCTTCAAAAGTAACATTTGTCGCTTCTGTAAAAGAATCTAAAATTGGTTCTTCTGTAACTGCATCAACTGAGTTTTCTTCAATTGTTAGAGGAACTTCAACAGTATCATTTGTTGGTTCTCTAAAAGAATCTAAAGAAGGTTCTTCAATAACAGGATCAATGAGATTTTCTTCTATTTTTGAAGGATCTTCAAAAGTAACTCCTGTAGCTTCTTTAATAGAATTTAAAATGGACTGCTCGATTGGATCAACGCGAACTTCGGCTAATTTCTTTTTTTCTTCTGCTAAGACAATTTCGCTGTCAAAAACAGTAATATTTAAAAGATCCTGAAGTTTTTTATCATAATATTCACCTTGAATAGAAGTGAAAGTCTCTGAAGTAATAAAATCAAATAAGACTGTACGATCTGTTGTGTGAGCCGCTGTAACTTTTAAAGCAAAATTATACTTGAAACTATTTTGATTATAAAGACCTTTTAATCGCAATGCCCGTGCACTTTGAAAATACGGAAATTCATTCAAAACATTGCCTAATGCTTCCGCCTGCTTTTCTGTAATAGCATCGGGTTTGTTCATTAAGTATGTATAATCAGTTACATTCATTTCTTTTTTGTTTAATCGTTTATTTGTTTAACTGTTGAATCGTTTTTTTCTAAAACCGATTTAACGATTAACCGATTCAACAAATCAACATTTCTTTACCATTTAGCCAATGACTCATTGAAAATATCCTGAGTGATTCTTTCAAAAATAGTCGTAATCGCTGTATTTAAAACAGAACCTGTTGGCAGTGATGCTCCGGGAAAGTCGTAATAAAATTCAAATGTTTTCTCGAAATCATCAGTTTCTTTTTTTCTGTTCGAAAATCTGACATTTACACGAATCGTCAAACGGTTTTGTGCCGCCTGCTGATCTGCAGTCGCAGTCATTGGCGTAATTCTGTAATCTACAATTTCACCTTCGTAGGTTAAGTCACCACTATTACTAACCAGGTTTAAGTTGGTTTGATTCATAATTAAATCCTGCAAAGCCAGTGTAAATTGTCTGTCAATTCCAGGCTCAATCAAATCAGCATTGTTCTGAAAAAAGTTAACCTGAAAAGTTTTGGCATCGATTGTTCCGGTTCCGGTAAAGTTGTAAACGTTGCAACCACTTAATAAAAAGAGGCTGATAAAGGCTAATAAAGAATATATTTTTTTCATAAATCAATAGTTGGGAAATTCCAATCTTTGGAAGGAAATTCCAATTTATAAATTCCAAATTCCAATTGGAATCTATTTTTTTTCAAATATACTAATTTGAAATTGGATTTATTTTGAAGTTTGCCGTTTCAAAATTGGAATTTGGATTTTCCTTCTTTGGATTTTTTTAAGCGTTGGAATTTGGAATTTATTTTTTTGGAATTTCCTATTTATAGGTCAAATTGCTTAATTTTTCGATATAAAGTTCTTTCCGAAATCCCTAATTCATCAGCCGCCGCTTTTCGTTTTCCTTTATTTTTTTCTAATGATTTTTTAATCATTTCGATTTCTTTTTGTTCTAAACGTAAAATTTCTTCTTCTTCAATGGTTTCGGCATCTAAGTAATTATTATCATCTTGTACGCGGTAATTATCTTCGCGTGTTGCAGGTGTCATAACCGCTGTTCTTGGTTCTTCTTCAAAATCAATTTCGCTGTCATTTTCCTGAGAACCGTATATTTTCTGAATCAAATTCGGATTGATGTCCTGTACTTTTGAATTACCGTTTTTCATTAATTCTAATGTCAGCTTCTTCAAATCGTTCAAATCACTTTTCATATCAAAAAGAACTTTATACAGAATGTCTCGTTCTGTACTGAAATCATCTTTTTTCTTATCGCTAATTACAGAAGGTAAATTGCTTCCTTCAGTAGGTAAATACGATCGTAAAGTAGCTAATGTAATATCACGATTCGTTTCCAAAACCGAAATTTGCTCGGCTACATTTCGCAATTGACGAATATTTCCGTTCCATCTGAATTTTTGCAAAAGCTGAACTGCATCATCATCCAATTTCAACGGAGGCATTTTATATTTATGAGCAAAATCGGCTACAAACTTTCGGAACAACAAATGAATGTCTTCATTTCTTTCACGTAAAGGTGGTAAAGTGATTTCGACAGTCGTTAAACGATAATACAAATCCTCGCGGAATTTTCCTTTTTCAATCGCATTAAAAAGATTCACATTGGTTGCTGCTACAATTCTCACGTTCGTTTTCTGAACCTGAGACGAACCAACTTTTATGAATTCTCCATTTTCAAGAACACGAAGCAAACGAACCTGAGTTGTCAATGGCAATTCTCCAACTTCATCCAGAAAAATGGTTCCGCCATCGGCTACTTCAAAATAACCTTCACGGGTGCTTGTAGCTCCTGTAAAAGCGCCTTTTTCGTGGCCAAAAAGTTCACTGTCAATTGTTCCCTCCGGAATAGCTCCACAGTTTACAGCGATATATTTGCCATGCTTTCTGTGCGAAAGCGAATGGATAATTCTCGGAATATTTTCTTTACCAACACCACTTTCCCCAGTCACCATTACCGAAATATCAGTAGGAGCAACCTGAATGGCTTTTTCGATGGCGCGATTTAATTTTGGGTCATTGCCAATAATCTCAAATCGTTGTTTTATTGCTTGAACTGTTTCCATGTATGTTTTTTGTCTTTTGCCACAGATTAAAAGATTAACTCAGATTCTCTAAATTATAAAATATATCTTTTATATTGAAGAGATTTTGTTTGAAAGTTAATAAGTAACCCTAATTCTGAATGTGACAATTTTATATAGTTTAAAATCTGAGCAATATGTTCACTCGAAAATTCTTTTATCGCTTTTACCTCTAGAACAATGTCTTCGTTAACTATGAAATCCGCATAAAATTTATGAGTTAAGATTCTGCCTTTATATTCAATAGAATATTCCTTCTCTCTTTCAAACGGAATGTTGTTTTCTCTAAATTCTATTTCTAAAGCATCTTTATAGACTATTTCTAATAATCCAGGTCCAAGATTTTTATGAACCTCCATACATAATCCAATAATCTTATAAGTTTCTTTTTCTCTATAATATTGCATATATAAATTTATTTTTACCATTAAATTTAAAATAAGAAAAATAATACAAAAAAATCATTTTAATCGTTAAATCTGTGGCAAAAAAAATTAATTCATGCTACTCAGCCCTACAGCTTCACCTTTTAAGGTTCCACTAGTACAACTTATAATTTTTACATTTACGAAATCTCCAATTTTATAGTTTTCTTTTGGAAAAACAACCGTAATACTTTGAGAGTTTCTTCCTGAAAATTCATCTTTTGATTTTTTAGAAACTTTTTCGACCAAAACTTCTACAATTTGCCCAACGTATTCCTCACTTCTAAACCAGGCGTGTTTTTGTTGTAAGTCGACAATTTCCTGTAATCTTCTGGCTTTGGTTTCTTCCGGAACATCATCTTCCATTTTTCTTCCTGCCAAAGTTCCAGGGCGCTCAGAATACGAATACATATAACCGAAATTATATTTTACATATTCCATCAAACTCATAGTGTCCTGGTGATCTTCTTCCGTTTCGGTTGGGAAACCGGCAATCATATCTTGCGAAATCGAAGCATTTGGAATAATAGTCCTGATTTTATCAATCAAAGTCATGTATTCTTCACGAGTATGCAGACGATTCATTTCTTTTAAAATTCTGTTACTTCCAGATTGAACGGGCAAGTGAATGTGTTTACAGATATTTGGATATTTCGCAATAACATGCAAAACACTTTCGTGCATATCCTGCGGATTAGAAGTCGAAAATCTTATGCGCATTTTAGGAAAACCAACCGCAACCATTTCAAGCAATTGATCAAAATCAACTGCAGTTGCTTTTTGCATTTCAGAAGCATTTACAAAATCCTTCTTCAAACCGCCTCCGTACCAAAGATAACTGTCAACGTTTTGACCTAAAAGTGTAATCTCCTTAAAACCTTTATCCCATAAATCCTGAATTTCAGTCATAATACTTTGAGGTTCACGACTACGCTCACGGCCACGTGTAAAAGGTACAACGCAAAACGTACACATATTATCGCAACCACGTGTGATCGAAACCAACGCGGTAATTCCGTTACTCATCAAACGAACCGGCGAAATATCTCCGTACGTTTCGTCTTTTGATAAAATTACATTGATGGCGTCGCGGCCTTCTTCAACTTCTGCCAATAAATTAGGTAAATCTTTGTAAGCATCAGGACCAACAACAAGGTCGACTATTTTTTCTTCCTCCAGAAACTGACTTTTCAAACGCTCGGCCATACAGCCCAAAACGCCTACTTTCATTTTCGGGTTAATACGTTTTACCGCATTATATTTTTCCAGACGCTTACGAATAGTCTGCTCCGCCTTATCTCGAATTGAGCAGGTGTTAACTAAAACTAAATCAGCATCTTCAAGGGTTTGTGTAGTGTTATATCCGTTTATTGATAAAATAGAAGCTACGACTTCACTGTCCGAAAAATTCATCGCACAACCGTAACTTTCTATAAAAAGTTTCTTTGTATTCTCAGGTTTATTCTCTAAAACAAGACTTTCGCCCTGTTTGCTTTCTTCAATAATCTTTTCCATTGTATAATTTCAAAGTGCAAAGATAACGCAAAAGGTATAAATATGACAAGATGGCAGAGAAAAGATTTTAGATTTTAGAGTTAAGATTTTAGATCTACCTGTAGGAGCCGCAAAAGATCTTTTTTAATGTAAGTAAGGAATTTAAAATATATTAACCAGAAGATTAAAACTCAAAGTAATTCTCAAAGCTTTGTGAATTTCCTCTGAAACTTTTCAGCTTAAATTAAAACTTAGCGAACTTTGTATAAATCTTTGTGGACTTTGTGGTTAAATTTTTATTTAAGAAGCTATTCCAGCTTTCCGTTTCATCCCGATAGTTATCGGGACATAAAACAAGCTATTTTTCTAAGCCACAAAACGAGCTTCCTCCGGTCGCTGTTTTATGGCAAGAAAAATCAGCTTTTTTTATTCCGGGCTTTCCACTGCAATCTGGGCTAGAAATAACCCTAAAATCTAAGATGTTTATCCATAAATTAAAAGTAAAAATCATCTCAAAGCTTTGTGCAATTCCTCCTCTGAAATTGTTCAGTTTAACTAAAGCTTGGCGACCTTTGCGTAAACCCTTGCGACCTTTGCGGTTAAATTTACTACACGAAATACATGTAGATTAAATAATCTAAAATCTAAAGTCTGAAATCTAAAATTCTAAATAAAAGCACATTCTTGATACATAATCCATTTAAAATTATACCTATATATATAATAGGTGAGAATACAGATAAATCTGCAATTTTTAGAAACATAATATCAAAATAACTCAAAAATGCATTATCAAGGTTGATATTTAAAAAAAACTTCTACTTTTGTTGCAGAAAAATAGATCAATGGCAAAGAATTTAGTAATAGTGGAATCACCTGCAAAGGCGAAAACGATAGAGAAATTTCTAGGAAGTGATTTTCAGGTCGAGTCAAGTTATGGACATATAGCCGACTTACCATCAAAGGAAATAGGAGTAGATGTAGAGAATGGATTTAAACCTAAATACGAAGTTTCTCCTGATAAAAAAGCCCTGGTAAGTAAACTAAAAACACTATCTAAAAATGCCGAAATGGTTTGGTTGGCAAGTGATGAGGACCGCGAAGGAGAAGCTATTTCATGGCACTTGGCGGAAGAACTAAAACTAGATATAAAAAAAACCAAAAGAATTGTTTTTCACGAGATTACCAAGTCAGCTATTCTTAAAGCAATCGACAATCCAAGAGAAATTGATTATAACTTAGTAAACGCACAACAGGCACGTCGTGTTTTAGACCGTTTAGTAGGTTACGAATTGTCTCCGGTTTTATGGAGAAAAATTAAAGGCGGACTTTCTGCCGGACGTGTACAATCTGTTTCTGTTCGTCTGATTGTAGAGAGAGAACGTGAAATTCAGAATTTTAAAGCCATAGCGAGTTATTCAATTGTAGCAGAATTTGTGAATGAAGCAGGAAAAGCTTTCAAAGCTAAATTGCCAAAAAACTTCAATACTAAAAAAGAAGCCGAAGATTTCTTAAAACAAAACATCGGATCTAAATATAAGGTAGCCGATTTAGAAACTAAACCTACCAAAAAATCTCCAACAGCACCTTTTACAACTTCAACTCTTCAGCAGGAAGCAGCCCGAAAATTGTATTTGCCAGTAGGAATCACCATGCAGCTTGCACAACGTTTATACGAAGCCGGACTTATTACTTATATGAGAACGGATAGTGTGAACCTTTCTAAAGATGCAATGGATGCCGCTGAAGCTGAAATTATAAAATCATACGGGAAAGAATTTTCGAAACCGAGAACTTTTGCAAACAAGAGTAAAGGAGCACAAGAAGCGCACGAAGCAATTCGTCCGACTGATATGTCGCGCCACACAGTAAACATTGACCGTGATCAGGCTCGTTTGTATGATTTGATCTGGAAAAGAACATTGGCCTCTCAAATGAGCGATGCACAATTAGAAAGAACAAACGTAAAAATTGAAGCGAATAATCACAGTGAAATTTTTACAGCTTCAGGAGAAGTTTTACTTTTTGAAGGTTTTCTTAAAGTATATCTTGAAGGACACGATGATGACGAGGAAGAACAAGAAGGAATGTTGCCAGCGTTGAAAGTAAACGAAAAACTGGCTAACAACTATATTACAGCTACAGAACGATATTCAAGACCACCGGCACGTTATACAGAGGCTTCTTTGGTGAAAAAATTAGAAGAATTAGGAATTGGACGTCCGTCTACGTACGCACCAACTATTTCGACGATCATCAACAGAAATTATGTTGAAAAAGGAACATTGGAAGGTCAGGAACGTAATTATACACAACTTACTTTGCAGGCTGATAAAGTTGGTGAGAAGTTGCTGAAAGAAAATACAGGTTCTGATAAAGGAAAATTGGTTCCTACAGATATCGGAACAATTGTTACTGATTTCCTTGTTAAGAATTTCGGAAACATACTTGATTATAATTTCACTGCAAAAGTAGAGCAGGATTTTGACGAAATTGCAGAAGGAAATATTGACTGGGCAACCATGATGCAGGAATTCTACGATAAATTTCACCCAAATGTTAAAGATGTTGAAGCAAATGCTGAGAGAGAAAGTGGTGAAAGAATTCTGGGTAAAGATGCAGATGGAAGACAAGTATCTGTTCGCTTAGGAAAATTTGGTCCAATGGCTCAAATTGGAGAAGCGGATGATGAAGATAAAAAGTTCGCCAGCTTAATGGCAGACCAAAATATTGGAAATATTACTTTAGAAGATGCTTTAAATTTATTTTTATTACCTAAAAACTTAGGAGAATATAAAGGAGAAGAAGTTGAAGTAAGTAATGGGCGCTACGGACCTTATGTACGTCATGGAAGTGTTTTTATTTCACTGCCAAGAGGGGAAGATCCATTAGCTGTTACAAAAGAAAGAGCTCAGGAGTTAATTGATGAAAAAGCACTTGCTGATGCGCCAATTGCAGTTTACAAAGGAGAATCAGTTCAAAAAGGTGTGGGACGTTTTGGTCCGTTTATCAAATGGAATGGTCTTTTTGTAAATGTGAGCAAAAAATACAATTTTGATAATTTATCGCAGGCTGATGTTGAGGAATTGATTGAAGATAAATTACAGAAAAACATAGATAAAGTGCTTCACAATTGGGAAGACGAAGGAATTCTGGTTGAGAAAGCACGTTGGGGGCGCTCTGTTATTACAAAAGGTAAAATCAAAATTGAATTAAGCAAAGATGTTGATGCAACGAAATTAACATTGGCTGAAGTTCAGGAAATGATCGCCAAAAAGACTCCGGCAAAAAAAACACCAGCAAAAAAAGCAACAACAGCAAAGAAAGCTCCGGCTAAAAAACCAGCTGCTAAAAAGAAATAATAAATGGAATTTGATTTTCTAGAACCAGTTAACGACGGAATTTTACAGTTCATTAGTTCGTTGTCTTCACAAGAATTGGGTAGCAAGATTGTTTTGCATACTCAGGATCAGTTTCCTGATATTAGCAAGGTGCAGATAGCTATAGTAGGTGTTTTAGAAGATCGCAGGAACATTAATATGGTTAATGAAGTTAACCTTATGGCTGTTCGTAAAAAGTTGTATAGTATGTTTCCCGGTAACTGGGATGCTTCTGTCGCTGATTTGGGCGATATACTTGCAGGTGATTCTGTTGACGATACTTACTTCGCATTAAAAAAGGTAACGGCCGCTTTAATTAAGAATAAAGTGATTCCTATAGTCCTGGGAGGTTCGCAGGATTTGACCTATGCTTTGTATCGTGCTTACGATGATTTAGAGCAAATGGTAAACATGGTGGCGGTTGATAATCGATTTGATTTTGGAAAAGAAAATGAAACGGTTTCAGCTAATTCTTATCTGACTAAAATCATTATAGATGAGCCAAATAACCTTTTTAACTATTGTAATATAGGGTATCAGACCTACTATAATTCGCAGGAAGAAATTGATTTGATTGAAAAGTTGTTTTTTGATGCGTATCGTTTAGGTGAGATTTCGAATAAGATTGCTTTGGCTGAACCCGTTTTTAGAGATGCTGATTTGGTAAGTATTGATTTAAATTCGGTAAAGTCTTCAGCTTCAGGAAATAATGTTACTTTTGAACCTAATGGTTTTAACGGAAAAGAGATTTGTTCCTTAGCAAGATATGCAGGAATTAGTGATAAAGTTTCATCGTTTGGAATCTTTAATCACAATAGTACCTTACATGAGTCAGCTATGATTGCTCAGATTGTTTGGTATTTCATTGAAGGATATCATTATCGTTCTAAAGAATATCCGTTTGGTAGCAGAACTAACTATTTGAAATACATTGTGCCACTGGAAGATGAGGAACTGATTTTTTACAAAAGTGATAAAACAGACCGTTGGTGGATCGAAATTCCGTTTGTGTCGAATGGGAACAATAAATTGAAAAGAAATACGTTATTACCGTGTTCGTACGACGAATATTTGTGCGCTTGTAATCAAGAATTGCCAGAAAGATGGTGGAAAGCACAAAGAAAAAATGCTTTATAAAAGATAATTTTAGAAAAAATCTTAATTTTTTGAAATTATCAAAAATAATTTAAGATAATTTAGTAGGAAAATAAATATATAATCTAAAATTTAACGTTTTACGTCGATATTTTGTGCTAGTTTGTCGATAAAATATTTTTTTTTTATTTTATTTAACATTATTTTTGAACAGTAAAATAAATTTCGCAACTAGTATTGTTTTTTAGATAAATAATAAATACGTTTACGGACTTATAATAATGAATAGATAATCCCAAATTTATATGAAGAAGTTTTTTGCATTTGCAGCAATGTTATCACTAGTAATCGGCTGTGGTAAGTCAGGTGACAAGGGTGAGTTAGTTGGTGTTACAGGAGGGAAATGGCATCCTGAGAAACCTTATGGAATGGCATTAGTTCCTGGTGGATCCTTTATTATGGGTAAATCAGATGCTGATTTAGCTAATGTAGAAGACGCTCCTACTAAAACGGTAACTGTTCGTTCATTTTATATGGATGAGACTGAGATCACAAATAGTGAATATCGTCAGTTTGTAGAGTGGGTAAAAGACTCTACAATGAGAGTTCGTTTGGCTATTTTAGCTGATGAAACAGGACAAAAATCTACTGGTGATAAAGGTAAAAAAGGCGGTAGTATCGCTGATTATGCCTTTAATGATTCTGAGCCAGATAAAATGACGGCTTATGATAAATACATGTATGATAACTACTATAGTGTTGGAACGAAAGATGATCCATATGCTGGTAGAAAATTAAACAAAAAAGTTAAGTTAATTAAAGATACAAAAGCTTATCCGGATGAGTATTACACTGAAGTAATGGATTCTATGTATTTGCCAATTGAAGAATCATACAATGGTTTAAGAACAATTGACGTAAATAAATTGAAATTCCGTTATTCTTGGATGGATATTCAGGCTGCTGCAAAAGCCAAAGTAGGAAAAAGAAAAGACTTCGTTAAAACAGAACAGGTAAGTGTTTATCCTGACACAACAGTTTGGATTAAAGATTTTGCTTATTCTTATAATGAGCCAATGCACAATGATTATTTCTGGCACAAAGCTTACGGAGATTATCCTGTAGTTGGTGTTACATGGAAACAAGCTAAAGCTTTTTGTGCATGGAGAACTTTGAACAAAAACAGTTATATTAAATCTAAGAAAAAAGGACGTGACTTAGTAAATGCTTTCAGATTACCTACAGAGGCGGAATGGGAGTATGCTGCAAGAGGAGGTCTGGAATCTGCAACTTATCCTTGGGGAGGTCCTTATACTAAGAGTGACAGAGGTTGTTTCTTAGCAAACTTCAAACCAAGCAGAGGAGACTATGCTGCTGACGAGGCTTTGTATACTGTTGAGGCTAAATCTTATGAAGTAAATGGTTACGGATTATATAACATGGCAGGAAATGTTTCAGAATGGACTGACTCGGCTTACAATCCAAATGCATACGAATATGTTTCTACAATGAACCCTAACGTAATTGATGGAAACAATCAAAGAAAAGTGGTTCGTGGTGGATCTTGGAAAGATGTTGCTTATTTCCTACAGGTAAGTACACGTGATCACGAATATGCTGACTCAGCAAGAAGTTATATTGGTTTCAGAACTGTACAGGATTACATGGGAACTCAGGTAACAGGAAGCAAAAAGAAAAAGTAAATTATAATTAAATTCAATATCCAAATCAATCTATTTTATTAAAACCTAAAAAAAAGTATTATGGCATTATTAAGTAAAAAAGCAATGAATTTCGCTTATGGTATGGGAGCGGCAGTAGTAATTATTGGAGCATTATTCAAAATTACTCACTTTGAAATCGGACCATTAACAGGAACGTTAATGCTTTCTGTTGGATTAGTAACTGAGGCGTTAATCTTTGCTCTTTCTGCTTTCGAACCAGTAGATGAAGAATTAGACTGGACTCTTGTTTACCCGGAATTAGCGAATGGTCAGGCTAGAAAAAAAGCTGACAAAGTTGAAACACCAACTGATGCCCAAGGGTTGTTGTCTCAAAAATTAGATGCAATGTTGAAAGAAGCTAAAATTGACGGAGAATTAATGTCAAGCTTAGGAAATAGCATCAAAAATTTCGAAGGAGCTGCTAAAGCAATTTCTCCAACTGTAGATTCTATCGCAGGACAAAAGAAATATGCTGAAGAAATGTCTATGGCTGCTGCACAAATGGAATCATTAAACAGCTTATATAAAGTACAATTAGAGAGTGCTTCAAGAAACGCACAAGCAAACAGCGAAATCGCTGATAATGCTTCTAAATTAAAAGAACAAATGCAATCAATGACTGCAAACATTGCTTCTTTAAACAGTGTTTATGGTGGTATGCTTTCTGCAATGAGTAACAAAGGATAATTAGTTTTTAACTATTATATTAAAATTATTAATAAGAACTAATTAGAAAAAAATGGCAGGAGGAAAATTAACCCCTAGACAGAAGATGATTAACCTGATGTATCTGGTTTTCATCGCAATGTTAGCAATGAATATGTCCAAAGAAGTTTTATCTGCTTTTGGATTAATGAATGAAAAATTTGAAAGCGCTAACACATCTTCAGAACAATCAAATGCTGGTTTATTGATGTCGTTAGATCAAAAAGCTGCTGAAGCAAAAGGAGAATTCGCTATTGCTGCAGTTACAGCTCATAAAGTTGAAACAGCTTCGAAAGAATTTTATGCATACATCGGATCTTTGAAAGGTGATGTTTTAAAAGGTTTCGAATCTGATAAAGAAACAGGAAAATTACCTTATGAGTCTATGGACAAAGGTGATAATATCGACAACTGGTTTACTGGTGAGGGATATACTGCTAAAGGAAATGACATTATCGCACATATTGAGGCTTATAAAGCTGCTATGAAAGCTGCTTTGGCAGATAAAAAATATGCTGCTATTGTTGCTGAGATTGAAAAGAAATTTGATGTTTCGGATGTGAAAAACAAAGAAGGTTTAAAAGATAAGTATTTAGCTTACCACTTTAAAGGTTTCCCTGCAGTTGCTTCATTAGCTAAACTTTCGGCTTGGCAAAATGACGTTCAAAAAGCAGAATCTGATGTATACAGTGCTGCTTTAGGAAAAGCTGCGGTAGCTGCTGCTTCTTACAGTAACTATCAAGCGATTGTTGTTTTAGACAAAAATGCTTATTTCCAAGGTGAGAAAGTTACAGGTAAGGTAGTTTTAGGTCGTTATGATGAAAATACTAAACCAACTTCTTTCCAGGGTCCTGGACAAATCGTTAACGGACAAGCTGTTATTTCATTAACTGCTGGTGGTGTTGGAGAACAGGATATCAATGGACAATTTACGTTCTTAGAGGATGGAAAAAACATTCCTTTGAAATTTAAAGGAACTTACGTTGTAGTACCAAAACCAAATTCAGCTACTATTTCTGCTGATAAAATGAATGTGGTTTATAGAGGTGTTGTTAACCCAATCTCTGTTTCATTTGCTGGTGTTGATGCTAACAAAATTGTTGCAAGTGCTCCAGGTCTGGCTTCTGCTGGAAAACCTGGTAAATATAACATGAGCCCTGGTTCAGGTACTGAAGCTACTATTTCTGTTACTGGAACTTTACCAAACGGTGACAAAGTTACAGATAAGAAATCATTCAGAATTAAAGGTATTCCTGGTCCAACAGGTACAATTAGAGGTGAAATGGGTGTTGTTAAAGGACCTAAATCTAACTTAGAAATTGCTACTATTGGTGCTAAATTACTTGATTTTGATTTTGAAGTTGGTTTAGATGTTGTTGGATTTAATTTAAAAATTGCAGGACAGCCTACAGTTGTTGTTACTGGTAATAAATTAAGTGCACAATGTAAATCAGTTCTTGCTAAAGCTGGAAGAGGTGATCAGGTTACTATTTCTGAAATTAAAACTAAACTTGTTGGAGCTGGTAGTTATTTATTACCACGTACTGCTCCGGTAATTTACGAAATACAATAATAAAGTAGGTAAGACTACATTCAATATCTTATAATGATATCATGATGAAAGTAAGAAATTTTTTAATAGCTATTGTTTCTATCGCTGGAGGTTTTGCTTCTCATGCGCAATCGAATCTGCTTAATGCAAAAACACCGGCACAGATAGGACTTAAGACTCCTGCACAACTTATCTCAGACAACGATAAGCCTTTAGCTTATGGTTACGTAGATGATAGAGATGTCTTGATGGGAAAAACAACTTGGGAGATCATTGATTTGAATGAAAAAATCAACTTTCCATTATATTTTCCTGTAGATACAGCTAATATTGGTTCTGATAGACGTTCGCTTTACGATGTTTTGACGAAAGCCATCAAAAGTGGTAAAGTAACTGAAGTTTATACTGATAGTTATTTCAATACTAAAAAATCTATGAAAGACATCGAAGGATCGTTATCTCGTATTGATACAACTGATGCTGGTAGAGAACTTATTAACCAATATCCTGATGATTACAAAACTCACGTTGTGAAGAAAAAAGTAGTTACAGGTACTGGTAAAAAGAAAGTGGTAACTTATGTTGATGAAACAGTTGGAGCATCAAGAACAGTTCCTTCAGAATACATTTTGAAACAAGATTTAACAGCTCAGGATGTTACACAATACAAAATTAAAGGATACTGGTACTTTGACAAACGTCAAAGTGAATTGAAATATCGTTTACTTGGAATTTGTCCGGTTACTCCTGATGTTTATACAATGAACAGTGATGAGAAGGATTATATCGAGTTATTCTGGGTTTTCTTCCCTAATTCTAGAGAAGCGTTACATGAAGCAAAAGCTTTTAACGACAATAATTCAGCATTGCCAATCTCATTCGATCAGATCTTAAATTCAAGACGTTTTAATGCAGTAATCTACAAAGAAGAAAACTTGTACGGAGATCGTGAGATCAAAGAATACATGAAAGATAACGCACAAAACCAATTATTAGAATCTGAAAGAGTAAAAGAGAAGATTCGTAATTTTGAACAAGATATGTGGAACTACTAAGTTTCTATATTACATTTTAACAGAAACTCTTACTACCTTTGTAGTAAGAGTTTTTTATTTTATAAAAATCTTTAAAAACGGTTGTTAGACTTATGGTGTTTGCTTCAGTTCTTTAAAGGTTGTAAGGAGATTTAAGATAGCTATAATCACTGATACAGGATTGGTTAGATTTTAACAAACATTATTGTAGGAAAAATAATAATATAATAGAAAAATTCGCGTTTGTTTATTTAAATTATATAATGATGAAAGTGAAGAATTTTTTAATTGTAGTTGCTAGTATAGCAACGGGTTTAGTTTCAAATGCGCAATCAAATCTGCTTAATGCAAAAACAGCTGATCAGATTGGAATTAAGACTCCAGCCCAACTTATTTCGGACAATGATAAGCCTTTGGCTTATGGTTATGTAGATGATAGAGATGTTTTGATGGGAAAAACAACTTGGGAGATTATTGATTTGAATGAAAAAATTAACTTCCCATTGTATTTTCCAGTAGATACAGCTAATATTGGTCCGGATAGACGTTCTCTCTATGACGTTTTGACGAAAGCCATCAAAAGTGGTAAAGTAACTGAAGTATATACGGACAGTTATTTCAACACTAAAAAATCTATGAAAGATATCGAAGGCTCTTTGTCTCGTGTCGATACTACTGATGCTGGTAGAGAACTCATCAACCAATATCCGGATGATTACAAAACGCACGTTGTGAAGAAAAAAGTAGTTACGGGTACTGGCAAAAAGAAAGTGGTAACTTATGTTGATGAAACAGTGGGAGCGTCAAGAACAGTTCCTTCAGAATACATCTTAAAACAAGATTTAACAGCTCAGGATGTTACACAATATAAAATTAAGGGATATTGGTATTTTGACAAACGTCAAAGTGAATTAAAATATCGCTTACTGGGTATTTGTCCCGTAACACCTGATGTCTATACTATGAACAGTGACGAAAAAGATTATATCGAGTTATTTTGGGTTTTCTTCCCTAATGCAAGAGAAGTACTTCATGAAGCGAAAGCGTTTAATGATAGTAATTCAGCGATGCCGATTTCTTTTGATCAGATTTTAAATTCCAGACGTTTTAATGCAATCATCTACAAAGAGGAAAATATGTATGGAGATCGTGAGATCAAAGAATACATGAAAGATAATGCACAGAACCAATTATTAGAAGCTGAAAGAGTAAAAGAGAAGATTCGTAATTTTGAAGAAGATATGTGGAACTACTAAGTAGGTAAATTACATTATAACAAAAACTCTTAGTACCTTTGTAGTAAGAGTTTTTTTATTTTTTACCTATAGTACATGTTAGATTATATAATCGTCGGATCTGGATTGGCTGGGATTTCTTTTGCTGAGATTGCCCTTAAAAACAATAAATCTATTTTAGTGATAGATGATAAATCTCAAATATCATCCAGAGTTGCTGGCGGACTATATAATCCTGTTATTTTAAAGCGCTTTAGTGAGGTTTGGAAAGCAGAAGAACAATTGGTTTTAATGGAAGATTTTTACCATCAGATTGAAGCTAAACTGCAAACGAAAGTTAATTTTAAATTACCTATTCTTAGAAAGTTTTTCTCCATCGAAGAGCAGAATAACTGGTTTGCAGCTTCAGATAAACCATTGCTGGCTCCGTTTCTTTCAACCAAATTAATCTTTAAAAAGTATTTCGGAATAGATTCTCCTTTTGATTATGGCGAAGTTTTGCATACCGGTTATGTCGACACTTCACTTTTGCTGGATCAGTATCAGAATTATTTAATAGAAAATAAATTATTACTGCAAGAATCGTTTCTATATGATGTTTTAATTATAAACGATGATTTTGTTGAATATAAAGGTGTTAAAGCCAGGCACATAATTTTTGCAGAAGGTTTTGGTTTGCATGCAAATCCATTTTTTCAGGATTTGCCTTTAGATGGTACCAAAGGAGAACTCTTTATTATAAAAGCACCAGAACTAGATTTAGATGTAATTGTCAATACCAGTGTCTTTATTTTGCCTTTAGGGGATCATTTGTTTAAAGTTGGCGCGACATACAATTGGAAAGACAAAACAGATAATCCGACGGAAGAAGGAAAAACGGAATTAGTTGAACGTATTCAGGAAATTATCAACTGCGATTTTGAAATCGTTTCTCATTTTGGAGGTGTAAGACCAACGGTTCGTGATAGAAGGCCTATTATCGGAACACACCATAAGTATCATCCTTTGCATTTATTAAATGGCTTAGGAACCCGTGGAGTCATGCTTGGGCCTGCAATGGCAAAGGACTTATTTGATTATATTGAAAATAATAAGCCTTTGGATCCTACAATCGATATTGAACGATTTTATAAAAAAAGGAAATAGGATTATTTTTTTCCGGCGTTTGGATCGTACGAAACAAACATGTTAATATACAAGTTTCTTGAAAGTCGTAAGACGAAGGGAAATAATACAATCAAAGCGATTACGATTGTTAAAAAGGATTGCTCTATAGAAGCTCCAAAAAACAGAAATGAGACAATAAAGGCTGCAATTCCTACTGCAACATTTAATCCATAACTTACATACATTGCGCCATAAAAAAACGACGGTTCGATTTGATATTTTAATCCGCAATGACTGCAATTTTCGTTCATTTTGAGAACTTTAGTCAAATGAAGCGGATTTTTGTCCGAATACATGCTCTCATTTTGACATTTTGGACAACTTCCTGTTAAAATACTATTTAGTTTGGATCCTTTTTTTAACATTTGCAAAAAATTTAAACAAAGGTACATTTTTTAAACCTTTACTGCTTGTAACAATAGTCACAAATTATGCTTAATATACACAATCTTTCAGTTTCTTTTGGTGGAACCTATTTATTTGAAGAAGTTACTTTTCGTTTGGGCGCCGGAGACCGGGTTGGTCTTGTTGGTAAGAACGGAGCGGGTAAATCGACAATGCTTAAAATGTTAGCAAGAGATTTTGCTCCTGATTCTGGAGTTATTTCTCAGGAGAAAGATATCAAAATGGGATTTTTACGTCAGGATATTGATTTTGAACGAGGAAGAACTGTATTAGAAGAAGCCTATGAAGCTTTTACTGAAATTAAGATTGTAGAAAAAAAACTAGAAGAAATCAATCATCAATTGGTTACCAGAACCGATTATGAGAGTGAAGAATATAGTCAAATTATTGAAGATTTATCTGATTATACCCATCGTTTTGACCTCCTTGGAGGTTATAATTATGTGGGAGATACAGAGAAAATTCTTTTAGGACTTGGTTTCAAAAGAGAAGTTTTTAATAACCAAACCGAAACGTTTTCAGGAGGTTGGAGAATGCGTATCGAGTTGGCTAAATTATTATTACAGTCCAATGATGTATTGCTTCTGGATGAGCCAACCAACCACTTAGATATCGAGAGTATCATCTGGTTAGAGAGTTTCCTTCGTAATTATCCCGGAGTTGTGGTAATTGTATCGCACGATAAAATGTTCCTGGACAATGTTACCAATCGTACGATTGAAATTTCATTAGGAAAAGCATATGATTTCAATAAGCCCTATTCTCAGTATTTAGAGTTACGCCACGAAATTCGTGAAAAGCAATTGGCAACTCAAAAGAATCAGGCTAAGAAAATTGAAGAAACAGAAAAATTAATCGAGAAATTCCGTGCAAAAGCTTCAAAAGCTTCTATGGCGCAATCATTGATTAAAAAATTAGATAAAGTAGAACGAATCGAAGTTGATGAAGACGACAATTCGGTAATGAATATTTCTTTTCCAGTTTCAAAAGAACCGGGAAGAGTAGTGGTTGAAGCAGAACACGTAACAAAAGCTTACGGTGATAAAGTTATTTTAAAAGATATTGATTTATTAGTAGAACGCGGAAGTAAAATTGCTTTTGTGGGTCAGAATGGTCAAGGAAAATCCACTTTTATTAAAGCCATAGTCAATGAATTTGAATATCAGGGTAATATAAAACTGGGACACAATGTGCAGTTAGGTTATTTTGCTCAAAATCAGGCTGAATATCTGGATGGCGAAATTACTTTGTTGCAAACAATGGAAGATGCTGCAATGGACACGAACCGCTCTAAAGTTCGCGACATGTTAGGTTCATTTTTGTTTCGTGGTGATGATGTGGAGAAAAAGGTAAAAGTACTTTCTGGTGGTGAACGTAACCGTTTGGCGCTTTGTAAATTATTACTACAGCCAATCAACGTTTTGCTGATGGATGAGCCTACAAATCACCTGGACATCAAATCTAAAAATGTATTAAAAGCGGCACTTCAAAAATTTGGCGGAACTTTATTACTGGTTTCGCACGACAGGGATTTTCTTCAGGGAATGTCGAATATCGTGTACGAATTCAAAGATCAAAAAATCAAAGAATATTTGGGTGACATCAACTATTTCTTAGAACAGCGCAACCTTGAAAACATGCGTGAAGTCGAGAAAAAAGATGTTGCCAAAGCAGCTGCTCCAAAGGAGACGAACAAAGCGTCATACGAAGATCAGAAAAAAGGAAAATCGCTTCAAAACCGATTAAGCAAAATCGAAAGTCAAATCAAACAATTGGAAAAAGACATTCAGCACGATGACAAAATGCTGGCTTCTAATTATGATAAACATATCGAAGATGCTTCATTTTTTACTGCATACAATAAAAAGAAAGCAGATTTAGATCAATTACTTTTAGACTGGGAAATCGTTCAGGAAGAGATCGATAATTTTAATGCTTAATTTTTAGTTTTCTTTGTTTCAGGTTTCAAGTTTCAGGTTCCTATCGTAGCCTGAAACCTGAAACCTGAAACCTGAAACCTGAAACCTGAAACCTGAAACCTGAAACAAACTACTTAATAATCCCAATAGACTTAGAATGCATAATCGCCTGACTGCTATCTTTAAAATAGCAAACCGAAACTTCTAAATTTTCTAAGTTTTTCAAAATAGCTTTTGTAGATTTTTTTTGAAATTTACCTGTTTGTCTTATATAAACAGCTTTTACAGTGACGGGAAAAATTTTGCAAATTCTCTCATACAACATAGGATCGTGCTGAGAATCATCTCCTAACAAAACGTATTTAAGGTTGGGATAGAATTCCAGAACATGTTTTATTTTATCAAATTTATGATCGTGATTACCACGGCCACTCATAAAAAAATCGGTAATGCCGCGTCTGATATCTTTCAGTAGAATAACCGCTCTTGGCAAGTGATGTATTTTGGTAAATTTCACAATAAACCTATACAGATTCCATTCACTGCTTGAAACATAAAAAAAGGCATTTTCTTCTTCTTTATTATGGCGACCTGCTGAACTTAGGGCTTGATAATGTGGTACAACATCTTTAAAAACCTTTCTGTCATTTACATTTTTAAAAAGCAGGATGTATATTTTTTTAAAGAAATTTTGGGTGTGAGAAATCAGGAAGGTATCATCAATGTCAGAAATGATTCCAAGATTTCCTTTGTGTGGTTTTATAAAACTGCCTTTTGCTGTTATAATTTCGGACTTGTATTTTATAAAGACTTCATATTCCATCCATCCAAAATCAAATTCTTTTTCAAGCGGAATACAAAACTTAAAATAACCGTCATCCAGCGTTTTGGTATGGATTTCCTGATCTCCAAGTTTAAGATAAATATCAAAATTTTGAAGGGTTTTGATCCTGAACTGATTAATAATTGAACGGGCATTTTTGAAGTTTTTCTTTTGAAAATCATAGTTATACGTTCTTTTGAAAACATGCCCCATCACAATTAATTCTTCTTCATTGGCATAACCGCGATATAATTGTAGTATAGGTTTCATTAATTACGTATATTTATATATGTTGTAAATTAATTATTTTAATTGACTTTAAAAATAAAATTTTGAAAAAGAATATCATATTCGTTGTAAACCCTATATCCGGAGACCTTGATAAATCAGATTTGATCGAGGCTGTTCAGGAATTTGCAACAACAAATCATTTTGTACTGGAGGTTTATGAAACTACTGGTAAAAGTGATCAGAAAAACCTACAAGCGCTTTATAATCAATACCAACCGGAACGAATTGTGGTGGCTGGCGGAGACGGAACCATAAAAACGGTCGCAGAAGCAATGGAAGAATTCGATGTAATTATCGGAATTCTGCCCGCTGGTTCTGCAAACGGATTGTCAGTCGATTTGAATTTGCCTGTAACTATTGAAGAGAATCTTAAAATTGCTTTTTTGAATCGTTATATCGAAATGGATATGATTTGTATCAACGGTAAAAAAAGTATTCATTTAAGCGATATTGGTCTTAATGCTGATTTGGTAAAGAATTATGAAGAGGGCGATTTACGTGGAATTTGGGGTTATGCATTACAGGCTTTTACCACTTTAAAAGATTCCAATGAACCTTTTTTAGCCACAATTTCGGCAAATAATGAAATTGTCGAACATACGGCAAGAATGATTGTGATTGCTAATTCTCAGAAATACGGAACGGGTGTGGTTATCAATCCGAATGGTGCTATGAATGACGGGAAATTTGAGTTAATCGTTTTAAAAAATCTTGATTTATTTTTAATTGGAAAAATTATAACGGGTAACATGCCAATTGATTCGGATGATGTTGTAATTATTTCAACAGAAAAAGCTACTATAAAGACAGATTATCCGGTGAGTTTTCAAATTGACGGAGAATATTGCGGAGCGCAAACGGACTTAGAAATTCACATTCTGCACAAGCAGATGAAAATTGCCATTCCTTAAAAACTTTGTCAAAGTTACTATTTGAACGGATTACGTTCCTGCCATTCTGTTTTAGGTTCCAGGTAATTAAAAAATCGGGCAATATTATGGTTGATTAAAGTATTGCTGTGCGTAATTAAACCGTACATTTTTAGTGGTTTTGCACCAACAGAGCTTTTGATTTCAAGTGCAGTTCTGGCAAAAACAATTTCTCGGAAGCCCTGATTAATAGAGTATGCAATCATGTCGTAAAGCATGTTTAAATACAACATTTTCTCTCGCTGAATACTTTCGTCATAACCAAGAAAATACGTGTCCATTATGGCTCCGTTTTTTATTAAGGTGTTGAAGCCAATTAGTTTTCCATCTAAAAAATAACCGTACAGTAAAAAATTATCTTTCATGATTTCTTTAAAAAAACTAAAATGGTTTCTGGCTAGAAAGAAAGTATTAAAAGGGGCATTTTTTGCCACATGAAAATATAGGTCATAAATGATGTCTTCATATTTTAAGATATCAGTTAAAGACATTTTCTGTTTTACAATTCCGTCTGCTTTTTTGCGGGCGCGCTTGTATTGATCACGATATTTTTTAGATAAAGCATCAATATAATCTTGTTCCGTTTTCCAGTTTTCATTAATTTCAAAAATCATATTGGGCTGTGTCGAAAACGTATAATTGTTTTTGAATTCAGCTTGCAGTGGTTTAATTTCTGTTTCGGTAAAATCTTTTATACTGGTAATATGAACTTTTTTTCCTTTTGCCTTCAACTCTTTTTTAAGCTGATTAATCGCTTTGTGAAGTGTTTTAATCGCTTTTGATTGTTTGATATTTTCAGCAAAAGCGAAAGCATTCTGACCTGTTAGCATATTATTGCCAACAAATAAGACATGTGAAGCAAAATTCTTAAAAGCAAAATTGCGAACGGAAGTTTTTAAACACTGATCACGATCACCAAAAGATTCTAGTTTTTCTGCAAATAAAAATTGAGTTATGGTAATTCCAACCAATTTTTCTTCTTCGAAAATTCCAATAAAATGGCAAATCATATTTACAGGACATGAATTTTCAAGAACCGTGAGATATTCCCGAGTCAAAAAAATGTTGTCAGCTGTTAGCGAATTCCACTCCAGAGGCAGTAATGATGCGCTATTGTATATTTCGAAAGAATAAGTTGTAGTCAAAAGTGAGAGCTAATTTTTTCAAAATTAGATAATAATTATAATAACTAATCTGGTTTAAGTTATTATTAAGAAAAACCCGTTTGAAATTGAAGAACAAACGGGTTTTATATGTGTAAGTTTATGCAAATGCGCAGATAATTCCTCCCATTAAAGTAAGTGTTAACATCCAGTATCCGGCATGAACAAAAATATATTTCCATGATTTTCTTTCGAATAAACCATTAATACCAATAATCGGAAGTGCAAAAAACAAACCCGACATGAAGCCATGAAGTGCTCCGTGTTTAAAAGTACGGTATGCCGTTCCGTAATCTGCCATAAAAGCGGCAAATGAAGGTTTTGCATTTGCTAACAAAGGTGGCCCGCCTACCATACCAACCGCGCCTGATTGATGGATGGTTAAGCTCATCAAAATTACGGTAATCATCAAAGAAAAGAGGTACGTAAATCCGAAGATTTTAAGCATATTTCCCGTTCGAAGTTCTTCTTGTGTGAAATTGTTTTCCCTCATCCAGATGGTTCCGAAGACTTTTGGATTGTACCAAATAAAACCAGTGACAAGCGTGACAACTGCAGCAAGTAATAATGCAATAAAGTTAATTTCCATAATATGAGGTTTTTAGAATTAGTTGGTCAAATTTAATCAAAAAACAATTCAGTTTGTCGATTTTATTAAGTAGTATAAATAGTGTTAAATATTTACTTATTAACACTTTATCGACATTTACTGCTTTATATCCGGAAAATGTATAATTTTAAACCGTAAACAAATCCCAAATTTTGTTATGAAAAGCTTAACCTCATTTTTTATAGCTTTTATTTTTTCATTGAATATTTATGCAGATACCGTTTCAGATAAAGAAAAAGATGCCTTAATTAAATTTTACTATGCGACAAATGGAGCAAATTGGAAAATTAAATGGGATTTATCTCTTTCTGTGTCAACCTGGTACGGTGTTCAGGCAGAAAATGGAAAAGTAATTGGTCTTTATTTAGAAGATAATAATCTGGTAGGAGAGATACCTGCTGAATTCTTTGATCTGATAAATTTAGTCACTATCGATTTGCATAAAAATAATTTGCAGGGAAAATTGCCTGTCGAGATTGGAAAATTAAAGCAACTCGAAGTGCTTTCATTATTTAATAATGAAATTCAGGGCGATTTACCGGGTTCGATATATCAAATTTCGACATTGAAAGTATTGCTTTTAAACAGTAATAAGTTATCAGGAACATTAAGTACTGAAATAATAAATTTTCATGCCTTGCAAAACTTAAGTTTGTTTGATAATAGTTTTGAAGGCGAAATTCCGAAAGGACTTGAAAAATTACATAATTTATCTGAAATGAATCTTTCTTATAATAAATTTAAAGGAACAGTTTCTAAAAACCTGGCCTTATTAGATCCACTTAATATGACTATGTTTGATGAAGAGGGAATCCCATTTTTATTAGAAATTAATACTGAAAAAGAAACTACAATTGTTACCCAAAATTAATCGTGCTTATGAATGAAAATTACTCTCGTTAAACAAGTTGATTAAATATATTTAGTTAATTGCTGAAAACCGTAAGTCATTACGGTTTTTTTTGTGCCTGTAAATTTTGGTATTTTTTTTTTGGATATTTCGAAGTGTGCAACATTATGTTGAAGAAGTTGGTGAGCGAAATCATTGTAAACTTAATTCGGTTTCAGATTCGATTTCTGATATGGGAATAACTAAATTAGGAATAACCTGGGAAATTAAAATTATTCCCGTAACAGCAAATAGCTGCGAGTTTGTAAATAAGGTTTTGGTCACTTCAACACCTGAATTTTTAGCAATATTAAAAGAAGCTAATATTTAAAATCTGGAAATGGTAAAGAGCCAGATGCTGCAAAATGTTGAAGCGCATAATAATGAAGAAACACCTTTGTTTGCTGCTGATATCCACAATAAAGTATTAGCTGGAAAGTGGGATTAAATTTCTGTTAAAACAGGAGAATAAAGAATTTATGAAAATAGAATTTTATATAACTTTGTCTCAAATTGATAATTTAAGATCAGTTTGTAAAACAACTTATATTTTTTCATAACTTTAATATTCGATTCAACTGAAATTAGGTTGAAGTGATGAGAAAATTAATTTTAAAACTTTTAATACTAAAATTATGGTAGTACAGTATCAAGGTGAACAACATGGAAAAGCGACCACTTTTACAATAAGAATTATTGGAAATAACTTGTCTAAAAGTAGTTCTAATTATCAGATAGATTTATTAGTAGGAGATAAACAATTACCAACTTTTACATCAGAAATACACCAAAGTTTGTCGAACTGTCTGAAAGAAATCTATTTGTTCAGAAAACATAACGGAATCGCATTTAATGCTTCTTCAGAGAAAATAAAATCACTTTTTGTGCCTTATGATCAGGTATTGTTCAACTACAATAAATACGCTTTGTTTAGAGCGTAAGCTTTTTATAACACTAAAAATAGTAAAAAGACCGTTCGTGAGAACGGTTTTTTTTGCTTTTGCATTACGCTACAAAAACAGCATCTTTGTAATATTTCTTTTTATATTCCAACGGAGACATACCTGTAATTTTTCTAAATACTTCGCGAAATGCTTTTACGTCAGAATAACCAACTTCGTACATTATTTCATTAATTGTTTTGCGATTTGTTTCAAATGCTTTTTTAGCAGCTTCTATTTTAACCCTTTGGGAATATTCAATTGGAGTGTTTCCGGTAGCTTTTATAAATCGTCGATCAAAATTTCTTCTTCCAACATTGAACTTCGTAGATAACTCGCTAACCGATATTTTTTCTTCAATATTTTTTTCAATGTACAACTGAACTTGCTGAACCAGTTCGTCATCGTGCTTTTTTTGACCTGTGAAAATCGCAAATTGCGATTGTGTGTTTCGGTTCATTTCTATCTGAAATACTTTTGAACAGTATATAGCAGTATTTCTGTCGTAATATTTCTCAATCAGGTAAATCATCAAATTAAGAAATGAATAGGCTCCGCCATTGGTGTAAATTCCTTGCTCATCCGTAATTAATTCGTCAACTTGTAAATTTACTTTTGGAAACATTTGCCTGAAATTCTCAGTTACAGACCAATGGGTAGAACAATTTTTCCCGTCTAATAATCCGGATGCTGCAAGCATAAATGCACCGGTACAAATGGTGGCAATTTCGGCACCGGTTTGATATTGTTTTTTTAACCAGGGTAACAATTGTTCATTATCTTGTAATGCTACATTATAATTATGATTTAATGAAGGTATAATGATAAGATCAGTTTTAGTAATTGACGAGATGTTAAGGTGTGGTCTTACAGTAAATAATCCGCCATTAAAATCTATTTCTTCAGAAATTCCGGCTAATTCTATTTTAAACAACTCTTTTTTGCCATTAGCCTTATTATAGGCATTTGCTCTACAAAAGATTTCGTAAGCGCCCGTGATGCTGGGAAGATTATTATCTCCATTTGGAACTATAATGGTAAGATGTTTCATCGTTTTTGTTTTTATTTTTAAGTAAAGATAATAAATGTTTTTGTCCAAAATGCCCCATCACAATGTCTAATAAACACCTCAATGTTTTGATTATTAGGTGGTAATTTTACAAAACCAAACTTCTCAGCATTATCTGTAACAATCTAAATAAAAAATGAGTATGGCAAAAATGACAGTGATTTACACAACACCAAAGGATAAGGAATTTTTTGAAAAACATTATTTTGAAGTACATGTTCCGCTCGCAAAACAATTGCCCGGATTACTAAAATATGAAGTTAATGATGGCCCTGTAGTATCGCTTACCGGACATAATGATGTTTATCGTGTGGCCAATTTGTACTTTGACTCTCTTGAAGTAATGATGGAATCTTTTAAGTCAGATATAGGACAGCAATGTGCAGTTGACAGAATGATTTTTGCTAGCGACGACGAAGTTCAGATTTATGTTTACGAATCAAAAAATACCTGATACATAAAAATTTTATAACTATTAAAACAAATGAAATGACAACAACAGCAACAACAATAGCACCCGCGTTATTTGTAAAAATGATATTGGACAGATGGGATGCCTCTATAGCAAATTGCGATACATTATTAAATTCCTTAAGCGACGAAACTTTGCAAAAAGAAATAGCTCCTGGAAAAAATCGTGGCATTTATTTGCTGGGACATCTTATTGCGGTACATGATGATTTGTTGGTTCTATTGGATATGGGCGAAAAACTCTATCCTGAATTAAATGAACCCTTCATCAAATCCCCAGATAAAACGGTACAACAATTACCCGCAGTATCAGAATTGAGAAGCTTTTGGGTACAACAGTCTCAAGCGATAAAACAAAAATTCGATAACTTGAAACCAGAAGAATGGTTCGAAAAACATACAGCTGTAAATGCCGAAGATTTCGAAAAAGAGCCACATCGCAATAAATTGAATATTGTCGTAACAAGAACATCTCATTTGCAATACCACTTGGGACAACTGCGATTACTTAAATAATTTAAAAAACTATAAAATGGGAGTATCAAATTTTAGTACCATCCTACTGGTCGATAATTCTAAAGAAGAAGTTTTTAATGCAATTAATGATGTTCGCAGTTGGTGGCAAGGTGAAGTAGAAGGAAATACAAATGTGCTAAATGACGAATTTAGTTACAGTGTGCCTGGTATTCATTTTTCAAAACAAAAAATAATTGAGATTATTCCAAATGAGAAAATCAAATGGCTTATTACAGATAGTAAATTAAGTTTTGTGAAAGACCAAACAGAATGGACAGGAACAAAAATCGTATTCGAAATTGCTGAAGTAAATAATAAAACGCAAGTCCGTTTTAGTCATTTGGGTTTGGTTCCCGAATTTGAATGTTACGGAGACTGCTCCAATGCCTGGAAAAAACTTATAGAAGAAAGTTTATTAAGTCGCATAACTACAGGAAAAGGGGTCAATGTTTTTGGAGAGTAATCTTTATCAGTATTTTGAATTGGTATTGAAAAATCAGGATTTTAGGATTGTGTATTCTTAAAAGAAAAGATTGTAAGTAAAAAAAAACACCACTTCAAGTGGTGTTTTTTTTACGTAGTAGTCTGATAGAACTTTTTAGTTTAATACTTTAAAAATTAGTATTTACTTTTTTAGAACGATCTGCAATGTGTGAGATAAGCCATATTGTTTGCCCATCTTTTACAAAGTATATTTTTTTTGTCTCTAAGTTTGGAATGCTTTCCAGACAGCTAACAAGTATATTATTTGCCGAAATAAGGTATTTCTGGTCATACGTGCTTAAAACCCGGGCCGCTTCTTTATTTGTTTTAGCAAGAGTTGTAAACTTGATGAAATTATTTTTTAAGATTGCATCGTAATTAAGAACATCTTCCATACTCAAAGAAACATAGTGCTCTTTAACGTTTTCATTATAATACAAGGTTGCAAATGCCCACACAGCTCCACCTGATAAATAGATTTTATCTTTTTTTAATAAAAGAGGATTTTTGTCAAGCAAATCTTTGATTTTTTTACGCAGTACAGAGTTAAAATCAAATGATTTTTCCTGATATACTGACATATCATTAACCTGATTTTGGTTGGCAACCGTTTTTTGTACAGCATCAGTAAGTGTCATGGTACCGAAGTCAAGCTCAAGAGGTATAAACGCTAATTTATCATCTTCAAGTTCATCGATGTATCCTCCTTTGGTAGTTTGAGCACCAATGTCAAGCAAGAAAGCGTTTGCATAATCTACAGGCGGAATCGCACCTTTAACTAACGTTTTAGGCTCTTCGTTAACATTAAGGATATCAAGATTTTTGTTAGTTAAAGTAGTAATTTTATTTTTTAAAACATCAATGTTGCGGGCAGATGAGAAGACCGGGGCAGCAACAATAAATATGTTTTGTTCAAGAAGCTTAAAATCTGTTTTTATTTTTTTCAATTGATTAGCAACTGTAATGCTGGCTTTGTCAATGTCGTCCTGCGTAAGTTCACCGTTGGCAGTAATGTGGTCGGCAAAACTAAAGCGTTCCGTTGCGAAGTACAAAATATCGTAATCCGCTTTCCTGATATTATTGACATCCAGGACTGAAACTTTTATAGCTCTTCGTCCAATTTCAATTCCGGCATAAAGACTTTTTTGAGCAAAGGAGTTGATTGAAAAAAATAAATTAAAAAGAATAAAAAATAAAATTTGGGATTTGTTTTTTTTAAGCATTGTGTTTAATTGTAGTTATGGTATTATTTATTTTTAAGTAAAGCCTTGGAAAAGTAGTTGGTTAACAGGTCTTAAATACTGCGAAATAGTATTAAAAATTTGACTGCAAATTTATAAAATCATTTACGAATACAAACCTACTTCTTAAGAAAACATATTATTTAATTGTTAAGGTGTCTTCTGAAATTGATGATTTGGCTTTTGTATTTCTAATCCGTTGAAAAAGAATAGGAAAAGTTGATGATTTAATAAGTTGTGAGTATTTACAGCTTATACTTTTTTAAAAATTATGGCGTAAAACAGCAAAATAGTATTGATTTCGTATGTTTTTTTATTCAATTAAGAATGTAAATCACTTTAAAACTGCCTTGCTATGTATGTTTTTGTACCATGCGAAAGGAGATTGTGGATGAAATTTTTTTTTCGTCGTTAGAAGAGGAAAAATAGTAGTCTTTTGCAAAAAATTACTTTTCCAAGCATCTCCTATTTTTATATCTCACTAATGTTAAAGTTTTGGGAATGTGGTTTTACGTAAGAATATTTAACTATTTTTAATGATATTTGTAAGTGAAGGTGTTATTTTATTGTGATAAATCCATTGAAGGATGGTATGTCTTGAAGTAAATCGAGTCATATTACAAATTTAATTGGAGGTATGTAGTCTTTAAAAAAGAGGGGTTTAAAAGATTTAATCATTTACTCTTATTGCATGAGTAAACTAAAATTATGCGTCATAAAAGCAGTGTCAGTTCGATATATTATAGCTATTAAAATATATAAAAAATTCTTGCGCAAGGATAGACATAAAACCAAATGTCTTTAAATGATTGGTTATTAACAAAACCTTAAAACCTTAAATCATGTTAAAAAACATTCTAAAATTAGAAGGAATTGAAGAATTAACTACAAAAGAGCAAAAAAACACAAATGGCGGGTACGTACCTAAATTACCAAAATGCAAACGCGAATGTACGGTAGTTGTAGACGGTTATGAAACCGGAGAATGTATGTGTTAAGATTGTTAATTATCGAACTAAATTATGAAATTAATAGAAAATCATAATCATGTAAATTAACAGTTGATGCTTTTTAATACTTTTATACTCTATAAAGAGTTCTCATGAAAAGGTGCGCAAATGTCTATATGAACTTTGCGCATTTTTTGTTTCTGAGAAATTATAAACCTTAGCCCTAAAAGAATAATTTTTAATTTGTTTTATAGATGATATAAAGAGCTGAAGAAAATAAGTAATTAGATTTGAGAATTAATAGATTTGAACTAACATGCTTTTGATAAATCATTATTCTATTTATACTTACTCAAATCTAGATTCAGAATAGTACCTACTCTGCTAAACTCTTCATTAATCTTTGCATTCAGGATTAGTTGTTCCTTTTTTACTGGATGATTGAAAATTAATTGATGTGCATGAAGCATCATTCCTTTCAGTTCATAATTCTCCAGCCATAATTTATTTTGTTTGTTACAACCATGTGGACGACTTCCTAAAATGGGATGAAAAATATGTTTGAAATGTTTTCGCAATTGATGCATACGTCCTGTTTCAGGAATCGCTTCTACCAAACAGTAACGTGATGTTGGTTGATTATTAAATTCTAATTCAACTTCGGCATTTTGTAAACGATGAAAGTATGTAATTGCATTTTGTTTAATATCATCATCATTGGTTAGATCATAATCAATCGTGAGTTCTTCGGGTGACCAACCACGTAAAATGGCTAAATATTTTTTTTCGACTTCGCGTGTGGCAAAAAGATCATTCATAATTTTCAAAATCTCTTTATCCAACGCAAATAATAATACTCCCGATGTTTTACGATCTAAGCGATGAACAGGATAAACATGTTGCCCTATTTGATTTCTCAATTCCTGAATAGCATAAACTTTTGCATCGCGTGCGTAAAATGATTTGTGTACTAACAATCCACTTGGTTTGTTGATTGCTACAATATATTCGTCTTGATAAAGAATTTCTAACATTTGGCAAAAATAAAAGAGATTTAGGTTAAAATCACTTTTATGACTTATTTATTTCTACGCTTGTCTACAAAGCGGAGCTTCTTAAATTAATTATAAGACTGCTAAAAATTTTCCAACTTTACGATTAGTTCTTTAATATTGTTTTGGACGACTTTTTAGAAACAGGAAAAACATTCTAAAAATTTAGTTTAAAGTCGGAGACTTTGACAGGTTTCCTTTTTCAATTATATTTGTTTAAAACTGTGCAAAATCAGTCCCGAAGATTTCGGTATTGCACAGCGTTAATAAGCAACACTAAGGAGAGTCGGGGATATTTTTTTATTTGGAAAATTGTATTTAACCGAAAAATTATTCTTCTTTTCACCAACTTAACCAAGTTCCAGAACGTTAAAGATAATTTTAAAAGATACCAGACGATGAATATAGCAGTTTTACTATTTGACGACTTTGAAACCTTAGATGTTTATGGGCCAGTAGAAGTTTTTGGACGACTTGTAGACTTATACACTATTAAGTTTTATTCGTTAAATGGTGGCCAAATAAAAAACAGACATGGAGTTTCTGTGTTGACCGAGAAAATGGAAGACGTCAGCGACAATTTAGAAATATTTATAGTTCCTGGTGGCTTGGGTACAAGAAAAGAAATTGAAAACAAATTACTCATAGACAAAATAAAAGAAATAGCAACAGTAAGCAAATTCGTGTTGACAGTTTGCACAGGAAGTGCGCTACTTGCAAGGACTGGACTTTTAGACAATAAAACAGCAACATCAAATAAACGAGCTTTTGCCTGGGTAATAACAAATGGGATAAATGTAAATTGGAACAAAAAAGCACGTTGGACAATTGACGATAAATATTATACATCATCTGGTGTAAGTGCAGGAATAGACATGGCATTGGGTTTCATAAGTGACCGACACGGCATTGAATTCGCAAGGCGAATTGCATTTGAAATAGAATATAACTGGACTGAAGACAAGGATAACGACACCTTTAAAATAGAATAAAAACTACCGCTAATTGATAGATTTTCGTTGCGTGTATATAATGATTGGCTATTGCTGCAAATTGAAAAATTTGATAATCGAATTGTAAATGTATTCGATCCGAGTTCAATAACTCTTTATAATTTATATTAGATTTAGTTTTAAAGTCGGAGACTTTGAGAAGTTTTCGTTTTTCAATTACATTTGTTTGAAATGGCGCAAATGTCTCTTAGACTTTGCGCAATTTTGTTTAAACAAAGTGGTGTAAAACAAAAAAAGCTTCAGATTTCTCTGAAGTTTTGTCTTAGTAGCGGGAAGCATTCAA